>JAVLBR010000079.1:0-9541 GCA_031581125.1 Schleiferiaceae bacterium
CGCTAATATTTAAAAATTTAAAATTATTCCACAGAACTTCGGCCGTTCCCTAAAGTGGGGTAAATATTATTCATAACTTTCTCGTTTTCAGAATTTAGCCCCCTAAATCCCCCCAAGGGGGACTTTAGGCCGCGACTGACCCGTAGCGTTCTGCTTCTTGGAAGTTTGCTTATCGGGGTTGCACTTTTTTGATGGGGTAGCAGGTGTTAAGCCCCCTTGGGGGGTTTGGGGGCCTTTACCGTTAGAAATGAGTAAGAGTAAATGCCACAAAATTCTGTAAAGCAGGCCTTCTCGTTTAAAATCCAAAAGCGTAGCGATCGAATACCTAGCGTCTACTCCTCCCTTGCCTAACGCCCTCACCAGTTCAACGGTTATCCGGTTCAGCAATTTAACCTCATCGACCGCAGAGATCTAAGGTTTAATCTTCGCTCCAGCGCTAAAGGCCGGAATACCAGATTCATGCGCCCGGGCACTTCCAACACACAGTGGATGCGGCAGACTAAAAACCTACAAGAAATGAGATGATGATACCCCAATGCATGGTATCCTTGGTATTCCCACAGGATATGAGGCAGACATGTTGTTTTAGAAGGATTACCACGGAATAGGACTCCAAACCAGAAAAACCGCCCCTTTTCAGTCAGTGCTTTGCCACTAAGGTTGTTCATGTGACTGAAAATATGGCAAATAGGGTTTTAAATCCCCGTTTTATCTCCAAATTGCAGCTTTACCTCGTTTACGTAAGACTTGATATACTGCTCGTTTTCCTTGCGGCATACTAAAAGGGCCTGGGGTGTATCGATCACGATATATTCTTCCAAACCATCCAGCACCGCTATTTTGTCATCTCTTAGGTGGACGATGTTGTGATGGCATTCATAAGCCAGCACTTTTTTACCGCGAATGGCGTTACCGTTATTATCCCTTTCGGCATGGCCATACAGGCTGCCCCAGGTCCCGAGGTCGCTCCAGCCAAAATCGGCTGGAATGACAAATACCTGAGAAGATTTTTCCATCAAGCCGTAATCGATACTCTCGTTGCGGCAGCTGGGATAGATTTGCTCCATAAAAGCCTTTTCCCGCGCTGTGCCGTACACGGTGGCGTCCTGCTCAAAAGTGGCTTTAAGCTCGGGCTGGTGTTCTTGCAGTTCCTTAAGGAAGGTGGTTACACTCCAGATAAAGATCCCCGAATTCCAGAGGAAGTCTCCGGAATCCAGAAACTGCTGCGCCATTTCGGGGCCTGGTTTTTCCGTGAAGGTTTTCACCACTTTCACCTCCTGATCGGCCGCTTGGTCTTGTTCGGTAAACTGAATGTAGCCGTAGCCCGTATCGGGCCGGTGGGGCTTGATGCCCAGAGTAAAAAGGTAGGGATGTTCGCTCGCGGTGCGCAGGGCTAATTTAGTAATGCGCTCAAATTCGGGTTCCCCCGTGATGAGATGGTCGCTGGGCGCCACCAGCATATTGGCTTCTGGATCCATGCTTTTGATGCGGTAGGCCGCGTAGGTAATGCAAGGAGCTGTATTGCGCCGGGCGGGTTCCAGAATAATGTTTTCCCGGGGCATCTCCGGCAGCTGCTCCGCCACCAGTTCTGCGTAGCGCTGATGCGTCACCACCAAAATTTTATCCGCAGCGGTAAGCCGGGTGAGCCGGTGAAAAGTTTGCTGGATCAGTGTTTTACCGGTTCCCAGGATGTCGTGAAATTGCTTGGGAAATTCGCTGGTGCTAACAGGCCAGAAGCGGCTGCCGATGCCGCCGGCCATGATCACGCAGTAGGTAGATGCCATAAGAGCAAGGAAATTGGTTTTAAAGAATAAGGCTCACAAATGTACGATAATGCCCCCGCTCCCCGGCGGGCGTTTACTGGTCTTAAATTCCTAATTTTGGCAGCCCATCAGATTTCAAACCCTAGCGGGGCCGTCATGCCCCCTGTATTGGCTTATCTTTATAATCATGCGCAACATTGTACTCTTCGGGCCGCCGGGGGCCGGTAAAGGCACCCAATCGGAACGGCTCCGGGACCATTACCAGCTTGTACACCTCAGTACCGGGGATATCTTTCGGTTCAACATTAAAAATAAAACCGCCCTGGGGCGTAAGGCCAAGGCCTATATAGATCAGGGCCAGTTGGTACCGGATGAGGTTACCATCCATATGCTGGAGCAAGAATTGGATAAACATCCCGATGCGGCGGGCTTTATCTTCGATGGCTTTCCGCGCACCACCGCCCAGGCCCAGGCCCTGGACAAGCTTATGGAGCAGCACCAGACCCAAATCACGGCCATGCTGGCCCTGGAAGTAGAAGAGGAGGAGCTTCGCAAACGCCTGCAGTCCCGCGCCGAGGTAAGCGGACGGAGCGATGATGCGGACCCCGGCGTTATTCAAAAGCGCATCGACGTCTATCGCCAGGAAACCGAACCCGTGAAAAAGTATTACCAGGCCCAAAACAAACTTGATCAGGTAAACGGGATGGGCTCGATAGACGAGGTGACAGAACGCTTGTTTGAGGCTGTTGACGCCCGTAGTTAGTGTTTGTCCATACTGTCTTGTGTACCGTCTAGAAAGTTCAAGAACGAGGCGCCAGGACAATAAAAATGTGGACTCACCACTGGCGAGATGAGGATTTTGAGGACGATCGTCTCGCTAGAAGCGAGATTGGACTTTATAGACAGACACTAGTAAAGATGCAGGAAAACTTTGTAGACTACGTTAAGATTCATTGCAAAGCCGGGAAAGGCGGCGCCGGTTCTTCTCACCTGCACCGCGACCGCACTACGCCTAAGGGAGGTCCCGATGGGGGAAATGGCGGGGATGGCGGAAGCGTTGTGCTGCGGGGCAATGCCCAGTACTGGACACTTTTACACTTAAAGTACCGCAAGCACGTAAAGGCCCGGGCAGGAGAAAACGGCCGTAGCAGCGAGCGCAGCGGCGCCCGCGGTAAAAATGAGGTCCTGGACGTTCCCCTGGGAACGGTGGCCCGGGACGGCGAAACGGGCGAGATCCTCTTCGAAATCACCGAAGATCAGGAAGAAAAAGTCCTCATGCCCGGCGGTAGAGGGGGCATGGGCAATGTGCATTTTAAGTCTTCCACTTTTCAAACCCCGCGTTTTGCTCAACCTGGAGAGCCCGGCGAGGAAGGCTGGCGCATTTTGGAACTCAAAGTTCTGGCCGATGTAGGCCTGGTAGGCTTCCCCAATGCGGGCAAATCTACCCTTATTTCCGCCCTTACCGCCGCCCGCCCGGAGGTAGCCGATTATCCTTTTACCACCCTTACCCCCAAGCTGGGCATCGTAGCCTACCGTGACTTTCGCTCCTTCGTAATGGCCGATATTCCCGGTATTATAGAAGGCGCCCACCAGGGCAAAGGCTTGGGGCATCGTTTCCTGCGCCACATCGAGCGCAATGCGGCCTTACTCTTCATGGTGCCAGCCGATGCGGAAGATATAGCCCAGCAGTACCAGGTGCTGCTGGACGAGCTGGAGGCTTTTAGCCCCGAACTATTGGACAAACGCCGGCTCCTGGCCATCTCCAAAGCTGATCTCTTAGACGAAGAGTTGACCGCAGAGCTAAACCAGGAATTATTAGCTAATTTGCCCACCAATGTGGAATTTAGTTTTATTTCTGCCGTTTCCGGTCAGGGCTTAGCGCCGCTTAAAGACCGGTTATGGGAACTCATTAAATCCAATTAAAATGCTCGACTGGTTACTACTATGGGACGCAGCCCTCTTAGCAGAACTCACCTCTTCGGGTTCCGCTTTTTGGGATTCGGTTATGGCCTGGATTTCCAATCGCTGGATTTGGATCCCCTTTTATTTGCTCCTTTTGTTCCTCCTTTTTCGGGAGTTACCACTTAAAAGTTTTCTCTGGGCGGTGGGCTATCTTATCCTGTTGGTCATCGCCACCGATCAAATTTCTGTGCACCTTTTTAAGTTCACCTTCGAGCGGCCCCGTCCCTGTCACGAGCCCTGGCTCCAGCACCTGCTCCATCTCTACGAGGGGCACTGCGGAGGTCCCTATGGATTTGTATCTTCTCACGCGGCCAATGTATTTGGCTTCGCCACCTTTTTGGGCATGCTGTTTAAGCGCCAGTGGGCCGCCAGCCTCTTGCTTATTTGGGCGGCCTTGATTGGCTACAGCCGCATCTATCTGGGCGTTCATTACCCCCTCGATGTACTGGGGGGCCTTTTTCTGGGCGTCCTACTGGGGCTCCTGGCCGGTTATTTATTTTATCGATTCCTGGGGGGGGCTTCCGCTTCGGTAGCTTCTTCTTCCGCTCCGCAGGATAAGGAGGCCCAGGGGCCAAAAGAAGTTCCGGCCACGTGAATGTTTTCTGGGTTTTTTTGGGCGGCGGCCTCGGAAGTGTATGCCGTTATCTTATTTCGCGCGGATTGATTTTGCTCCGGTATCAGGGGGTTTTTCCGCTGGCCACCTTTCTGGCCAATGCCTTGGCTTGCCTTCTCTTAGGCTACCTTGCTTTTCGGTACGGGGGAAAAATTTCGCCGGGTGGTCAGCTATTTTGGATGGTAGGCTTTTGCGGAGGGTTCAGTACCTTTTCTACCTTCAGTTTGGAAAGCTGGTACCTTCTCCAGGGCGGCCATTATCTATGGCTGGCCACCAATATTGTCTTAAGCCTGGCCATGGGGCTTTCCATCATGTATGCGGCCGCCGCAGGCGGTCCAGCTTAGACGACTTTAACAAACGCTCCGGCAAGATGAAAGGGGATTGCTTTTAGCGCAAAACGGTGATGTGGCCCTTCTGCACCTCCACGCGCCCTTGGCGCGGAACCTCAGCTACTAGCACGTAAGCGTAGCTTCCTTGCGGTACCTTCTCGCCATTGCGGTCGTCAGTACCGTCCCACGGGGGCGTATCTTCGGTAGAGGTGTGGACCAACTCGCCCCAGCGGTTGTAGATATAAAGGCGGTGGGAGCTCGTGCCGGAAACGACGTATCTAAAACGGTCGTTGGTACCATCGTCATTAGGGCTAAAGGCATTGGGCAGGAAGAAGTTAATAGGTTCTACCACGTAGACGGTATCTCGCAGGGTGTCGGTGCAATTGAACCGATTGGTCACCACCTGGGTAAAAACCTTGGGGCCCGTGCTATCAGCGGTATAGGATTGCTCACCTACCAGCGTGTTGGTGCTGCCATCGGGCAGGATGTTCAGTACAGATTTGGCGGCACTGAGGGTGTCACTTCGTACCGTAAAGACGGGGTTGTAAATATCTACCTGCTCCGGGCTTACCTCCAGAAGTCCCCGTGGTCTGGGCTGGGCGCGAATAACCGCCGGAAAGGTTTCTTCCAGGGTATCCCGGCAGCCTTCATAAGCCATAATGCGGTGGTAAACACTGTAAACCCCTGGCGTCTGGTAGGTGTGGGTGGGGGAGGCCTTATTCGAGGTGTTGCCATCGCCAAAATCCCAAAAGTGGTAAGCATTGCCGTAATAGCGGCTGCTATCTCGAAAGGAGACGCTGAGGGGTACGCATGCAGTCTTATTGGGGACTTGGTGACGGAGCTCCGGTCTGGTAAAGAGTTGAATAGAGTCTTGATGAACGTCCGTACAGCCAAAATCCGTCACTTCCAGGGTAATGAGGTACTGCCCCGGACTATCGTAGCTAAGCCCCATGACGGAGTCTTGAGAACTGCGAAAAGCACGATTGGTAGCCCCGCCAAAATTCCAATTTATTTTGGCATTAGGACTATAGTCTCCATTGATCGTCAGGTCCAGGGAGTGGACGTCGAAACAGCTGACGTCGGGTAAATCGAAAGTAACCGCTACGGAGTCATTCACTTGGTAGGTAGCCACCGCTGTATCTGGACAACTAGAGAGTGGATTGACCACCAGCATAACCTCATAGCTGCCCGTATCAGGATAGGTGTAGGTTGGATTGGCTAGAAGGCTGGTGTCTCCTTGGGTGGTAGGGTCTCCAAAATCCCAATAAAAGGAGGTGGCATTTAGGGACGACTGATAGAAAGTAACGGTACGTCCGGAACATATACTGGAGGAGTCTATTTGTTGACCTTCAATGACGGCGGATGGACCGCTACAGGCACTGGTCACGTTAAATTGGAAGTCGCGCCGGACGGTAGACTGCGCCTGTCCATTCCGGTAGTCTGTTACGCATATAACGAAGACATACTGCCCTACCGCGGTAGGTCTCCCGGTAAGGATGCCGGTGTTGGGGTCTAGGCTAAAATTGGGATTGGCGGTGACGGGATTGGTGGCGGAAAAATTATTGCGAAAGGGGATGGTTGTATAGGGCGGTGGTTGCGCTGTATCTGGCACAGGGCTGTTGGGGCCGGGGTTGGGGGAGTTACCTCCACCGGTATAGGCCTGACAAAGGGAGTAGACCAGGCTATCCCCGTCGGCATCCGTGGCGCTGAGGTCTTCCTGCAAGGGAACGCCCCGGCAAAGGGCCACGGGCGGATCGTTGGTGAACTCCGGGCTGTTGTTACAGGCATTGTCATTGGCCGGAATGCGGTTGGTAAAAGTGTTGCCGTAAGTATCGGGCGCCGGGATATTGTCGATGGTCATGTTGCGACAGCAGCGTTGATGGCTGATCACGTAACCGCTATTATTGGGCGGTAAGCTTACCGTATCGATGTAAATGGCTTTGGTGGTGCAGACAAAGGGCGGTAGCGAAGTGCAACTATTGGGGGCCGTAACGGGAAGCTGCCTCTGGGAAGAGATAAACACCTGCCGGTTATCCACAAATCCTTGATTGCCATCGTAGATGGTAATAATGGCTGGGTTGTCAAAAGGGGCGCCAGAGGAGGCGCAGTCCCGGTACACCGCCATTCGAATGCGGTATTGGTTGTTCCCCACGCATTCGTAGCTGATTTCACCGCCTATCAAGTGCGCGGCCACCAAGGAAGAGGGCAACCCTGCCAAGAAGACTATCCAGATGTACCAACGCTTCATCATCAATCAACTATTTAGTGGCTATCCATGAAGTCCGTTAAATTCAAATGGCTTGCTTTCCCTCTTCAAGCAAGCATCATTCCAATTACATTCCCAACTATTCGGTTTGCGTTAACGCAAATTGCCCTGATAAAGTGGGCCTGCACTTTTTAGTTCATACCAGCTGACCGACTTTATAGAAAGACACAGATAAGGCTAAATTACAAAAAGTTAGGCGAAGGCTTCTTACATTTTCAGAAATAAGTTTTTGGCCTTCAGATATCCGCAATAGCGGAAAAGGGAAAGATTTGAACCTCGGGCAGGGCTTCGAAGTAGCGCTGCACCGCTTCTTTTTCCCCAGGGGTACGGGGTACCGCCCACATAAAATCTCCGCCCCAGGCACCGAGTGATTTGAGTTGGGCCGGGCAATCGGGATAATCCAGCTGGACGGCTTGGTGTTGCAGCATAGCGCTTAGCAGCCTTTCATGTTCTTGCAGAAGAGCTGCCAGCTGGTTGATTTTCATTTGGCCGCTAAGGCCCAGGGATAGCTCATTGAGCCGCTTAAGGGTGCTGGCTGATACATGCGTATCTTTAAAACGGGCTACCTCCGCCTGGCTGTCTTGCTTGCGGCCGCGGTATACCAGGAAGGTGTCTTGCCATACGGGCGGGGGTACGAAGGGGCGCCATTGCGGCTGGCTTTCTGCGAGCTTGTACTTTAAGGCCCGGCCTTCCATGGCGGTGGCTACATCATAGCCGCTTCCGGGGTAGGCGTGGCGGTGAAGGGTCATGGCATCACAGTGGGTAAAGCGGGCAATGAGCGCCACCAAGGTGCTGCTGCTTCCCAGGCCCCAAGACCGGTCAAATTGCAGGTGGGTTTCGGCTCGAAAAGGTTCTTGAGGAAAGGTGCCATAGCGGGCCGCAAAGCGAAGCAGTAGTTGGAGTTGTTTGGCTGCTTGAATATCAGTGGCCTTTTTAACCTCCAGCCGGGGACCAAATTGGATGTCCAGCCAGGGCTTACCGGCCTGGTCATAAGCCACCCACTGCAGAAAGCAGGTCTGGTCCGCGGGGGCGGGGTAGCGGCGCAATTCTTGTCCTGCCCGGGTAGGAACCGCCAGGGCGGTGACTCCCCGCAGCACCACGTACTCTGCCGTAAGGAGGAGCTTCCCCGGTACACGGTAGGTTTCCAAAGCAGTTATACTTTTTTCCCGATATCGGCCGGCGACTGGATGCCGCGCAGCTCGCAAAATTTTTGGACGGCGGCGCTGTGGCTTACCACTTTGTCTTTGAAGTAATCTACGACGGTGGCTTTTTCCGCCTCGGTGGCTTCTAGCTGGTTGAGGATATTCAGCAGGTGCATCTTCATGTGGCCTTTCTGGATGCCGGTGGTGGTAAGAGCCCGCAAGGCGGCAAAATTCTGGGCCAGGCCGCTGCTGGCGATAATGCCCATGAGCTGCCGGGCCTGAGGCTGCTGCAGGAGGTCCAGGGAAAATTTGACCATGGGATGCAGGCTGGTGAGGCCACCTACCGTGCCCAGGGCCAGCGGTACTTCTATCCAAAAGCGGAACTGACCCTCTTCCACGCGGCAGTGGGTAAGGCTCTGATAGCGTCCACTCCGGCTGGCATAGGTATGGCAGGCCGCTTCTATGGCCCGGAAGTCGTTGCCGGTGGCCATGACCACGGCGTCTATGCCGTTCATGATGCCTTTATTATGAGTGGTAGCCCGATAGGGTTCTATCTCGGCTATGCGTACGGCTTGCTGAAATTTTTGGGCAAACTCCTCCGGATCGATGCCGCTGCCGTCCTCCAGGTCTTCTACCGGGCAGCTTACTTCACTGCGGACCAGGCACTCGGGCGTGTAGTTGCTGAGGATACTCATGATCACCTGGATTTGACTTTCGGCCTCGGAAAAGGATGCCTTTTCCTGGAGCAGCCTTTCCAGGGTTTTAGAGAATTGCTCCAGGCAGGAGTTGATAAAATTGGCCCCCATGGAGTCGCAGGTCTCAAAACGGGCCTCTAGCTGGTAATAGCCTTCCAGGTCGGCTGTTTTGTCTACCAATTTAAGATCCAGAATACCCCCGCCACGGGCCCGCATATTGGCGGTGATGCTTTCGGTATCCTGGTAAAAGGCGGCTTGCTCCTCTTCGATAAGCTTACGCAGCTTGTCAGCTGTGCCTTGGTAGATGAAGTGCACGTGGCCAATTTTGGTGGTGGAGATGATCTCGGTTTTAAAACCGCCCCGTTTGAGCCAGAAGGAAGCACTTTTGGCGGCCGCCGCTACCACGGAACTTTCTTCTATGGCCATGGGAATGGCAAAGAGCTGACCGTCTATTTTAAAATTGGGGGCTACACCGTAGGGGGTGTAAAAATTACTGATGGTGTTTTCGATAAACTCATCGTGGAGCTTCTGCACCTCGGCTTGGGGATGCCAGTAGTGGCGCAAAAGCGCCCCGGATTCCTCCCGGTTGTGAAAATACTGATCCGTGATCCACTCGATTTTGGCTTCCTTAGTAAGCTTAGAAAAGCCTTTGATGGGCTGCGTCATGGGATGTGTTTGTAGGTCCGTTTTTGATGGCAAAGTCTAACCATAGGGGGATGATTTTTGTTGTCCATCAGGGGGCTTAAAATTAAGCCAAAACTTATCTTAGGG
>JAVLBR010000080.1:0-1141 GCA_031581125.1 Schleiferiaceae bacterium
CCGCAGCAATAGCAGTGATGTGATCATAGACAGTGCCTGCGGTATCAATAACAGCAAATACCTCCGCGTAGATGGGGTGGCCGGAGTTAACGCCACCACTCCACTACTGGACGCCTCCGGGGCCGCTTCCGTCCAGGCCACCTGGTCTTACCGGGCCGCTTGTAACAACGCACCGGAAAGCGGCGACGCCATCAACGTAGATTACTGGAACGGCAGTAGCTGGGTAACCATCAAAACCTACGATGGCTCCACCGCCCCCACCACCTGGACGCCCGATACGGCCACCGTCCCGGGCGGTAACAGCGACTTCCAAATCCGTTTTGATATGCAGAGTGGCTCCGGTAACGGCTTTGATGACTATGACTTCGATAGCCTTTCGGTAGACGTTAACTGCGTTCCTTACACGGCGCCCATTACGGAATCCTTCGATTCGAATAGCGATCCCGTTTGCTGGAGCAGCTATGACGCCAGTGGAAGTGGCTGGGAATACGGACAAAATGGAAGTGCTGGCTATGCCGCTGGAAACGCCAGTGAACGGACCGGCAACGGCGGTTATTATGCTTGGATAGACTTCTCCGGAACCGACGACAGCACCAACCTGGAGACCTACGAGGTGGACGTAAGTGCGCTCACTACCCCGAGCGTAGCCTTTGACCTGTTTAGCTACAATACCAATGACAATTCCACCAACATACTCTACGTGGAAGCCTGGAATGGTAGCAATTGGGTACAGGCAGATTCCCTTCGCGGTGACTTAGGTGGTTGGCAACGCCAATACGTGGACCTCAGCTCCTATACCTACGGTAGCAACCTGGTGAAAGTGCGCTTCCGGGGCGAATCCGGCGGAAGCTCTTCGGATTATTTTAATGACCTACTCATTGATGAGGTGTCCTTTGATGAGCTACCGTCCTGCCTGCCCTCTACTGGCCTACGGCAGCTAAGTGCCACGGATACCAGCGCTACGGTAACCTGGGATGCTGGTGGTAGCGCCATCAACTACCTCGTGGAATATGGAAGCCCAGGATTCACTCCGGGTACGGGCACCGTTATTACGGCCAGTAATGATACGGTAACCATTACCGGTCTTACCGCCGGTACCACCTATGATTTCTACGTAACGGATAGTTGTGGTGCCAATGAC
>JAVLBR010000080.1:1241-5685 GCA_031581125.1 Schleiferiaceae bacterium
TCCCGCCGCCAACGCCGGTATGAGTGGCAACGATACGGTATGTACTTCGGCCGGCACGGTAGATTTGACCAGCTACCTGGGCACTTATGACCAAGGCGGTACCTGGACCGACCTCAGCGGAAGCGGTGCCCTTACCGACTCCCTCTTCGATGCCTCTGCTGTGGGAAGTGGTACTTACAACTTCACTTACCTGGTAAGCAGCAACAGCGGTTGCTCTGTGGATAGCTCTGGGGTAACCATTACGGTGCAAAGCCCAAGCAATGCCGGCGCTATGGCAGCAGACACCCTCTGCGACACCGCCATGGTGGTAGACCTAAACAACTACCTGGACACCACTGCTGACGCAGGCGGAAGCTGGGTAGATGTGAACGGTACCGGCGCCCTAAGCGGTTCCGACTTTGACCCATCTATGGTAACGCCCAACGCCACTTACGACTTCCGCTACGTGGTAAGCGCTCCTTGCGGCGCCGATAGCACCACCGTGAGCTTGTACGTGGACTTCTGCAGCAGCAGTATAGAAGAGTACCTGAATGGTCAGGTAAACCTCTTCCCTAATCCTGCTCAGGATGTGGTAAACATCGAAACCACCGGAACGCTGACCAATATGGCAGTAACCGTATACGACGCCCAAGGCAAAGCCCTTATCCGTGCTTCTGTGCCCACCAATGGCACTAAGCAACTGGAGGTAAGCGCGCTGCCCGCTGGTATGTACACGGTAAGTATTCAATCTGATCAAGGAATGGCCGTAAAACGCTTCGTAAAGGAGTAGGCCCTCTTTGCACAGAACTTTAACAAAAAACGCCCCGCCATGCCGCGGGGCGTTTTTATTTTTACCCCTTGGAAGGTTTCTCCTAAAACCGAAAATTATGAAGTTCCCTAATGTACTTTTGGCCGCAGGCCCCCTAATAATACTCACGAGCTGTATGGCTGATCAAAAACCCCAAGCCTCATTAGATTACCCCGATACCCGCCAAGACAGCGCAGTGGTGGACACCTACTTCGGTACAGCCGTACCCGATCCCTACCGCTGGCTGGAAGATGACCGCTCCGAAGAAACCGAACAATGGGTGGCGACCCAGAATAAATTGACCTTTGGCTACCTGGCGGACATCCCCTATCGGGACGACTTAAAAGGACGGCTCAAGAAACTCTGGGATTACCCCAAGCTAAGCGCCCCCACCCGGCACGGGGCTTATATGTACTTTTTTAAAAACGATGGCCTCCAGGACCAAAGCGTGCTTTACCGCTATCCGGTGGCCGGCCAGCGCAGCGATGCCCAGGTCTTCTTAGACCCCAATCAGTTTTCAAAAGATGGCACTACTTCACTGGCCGGCATCAGCTTTTCCAAAGATGGCAGCCTGGCCGCCTATCAAATCTCTGAAGGGGGCGCCGACTGGCGGAAGGTGATCGTCATGGACACGGAAAAAGGTCAACAAATAGGAGATACCCTGCGCAATGTGAAATTCAGCGGCCTGGCCTGGCGGGGCAATGAGGGTTTCTACTACGCCAGTTATGACCGCCCGGAAGGGAGCAAACTAAGCAGCCAAACGGATCATCACAAGCTCTACTTTCACCAACTCCGTACGCCCCAAAAGGAGGATCAACTCGTCTTTGGCGGGGAGCGGAAACGACGCTATGTGGGCGGCTACCTCACGGAAGACGAGAACTTCCTGATCATTACCGCGGCGCAATCTACCACCGGCAATGAGCTTTACCTGAAAGATTTAAGAAAGGATGATGCCCCCATTCAGGCCGCAGTGACGGACTTGGAAAGCGATCAGGCGGTGATCTACAGCCGCCAGGACAGCCTCTGGATAGAGACCAATCGCGGCGCCCCCAATGGCAAAGTGGTGGTAACTTCCGTGGACCGTTTAACCCCGGAACACTGGGTAGAACTGATACCCGAAACCGAAAATGTGCTCAACGTAAGCACCGGTGGCGGAAAGCTCTTTGCCCAGTACATGGTGGACGCGGTAGACCGGGTGTACCGATACAATTTTGCGGGACAGCGCGAAAGCGAAATAAAGCTGCCCGGCAATGGCTCCGTAGTCGGTTTTTCCGGCCGTAAAGAAGACAGCCTGCTTTACTATGCCTACACCAGCTACATTTACCCCAGTACCATTTACCGCTACGAGGTCGAAACGGGACAGTCTGAGGTCTATTATCAAAGTCCGGTAGACTTTGACCCAGAGCAGTATACCTCCCAGCAAGTCTTTTACCGATCTAAAGATGGCACACGCATCCCCATGATCATAACCCATAAAAAAGGCCTTAAACGGGATGGTAATAACCCTACCATGCTTTACGGCTACGGCGGTTTCAATATAAGCCTCACCCCCGGCTTCAGTACAGGCCGCATCCCCTGGCTGGAACAAGGCGGTGTGTACGCGGTACCCAATATTCGCGGTGGGGGAGAATACGGGGAGGCCTGGCACCAGGCCGGTACCAAAATGAAGAAGCAAAACGTATTTGACGACTTCATCGCCGCCGCGGAATACCTTATCGATTCGGGCTACACCCAATCAGATAAACTGGCGATCTCAGGCGGAAGCAACGGGGGCCTCCTGGTAGGCGCCGTGATGACCCAGCGTCCGGAGCTTATGGAAGTGGCCTTGCCGGCGGTAGGGGTACTCGATATGCTTCGCTATCATAAGTTTACCGCCGGGGCCGGCTGGCATACGGATTACGGCACCAGTGAAGACAGCAAAGAGATGTTTGAATATCTCTACCACTACTCCCCGCTGCATAACCTGGCGGAAGGCGTAAATTATCCGGCCACCCTCATCACTACGGGCGACCACGACGACCGCGTAGTGCCCGCCCACAGCTTCAAATTTGCCGCTACCCTGCAGGAAAAACATGCCGGAGAAGACCCCGTACTGATCCGCATCGAAACCAAAGCAGGACACGGCGCCGGCAAGCCCACCGATATGGTGATCCAAGAGCTGGCCGATAAATGGGCCTTTACCCTGCGCAACCTGGGCTTCCAAAAGCTTCCCCGGCCTTACGCCCTGGAAGAGAAAGAAGGCTAAGGATTGGTGGGCGTCGCTTTAAAGCTAGCCCCTACAGCTACGGCGTAATTAATGACGGTATCCTCAGCTTTGGCCACATTGAGGGAGCCCTCGAGCACCTGAGCGCTATTGTGCTGAATAATCAACCCTCCCAAGCTGGCGGGCACCGCCTGGTAATTGCCTTTAAGATCGTGACTCTCGATGTAAAAACGCATAAAACGCTCGGGCAAGGGGGGCGCTAAAGCATCCAGCGAAGCCACCGGATAATCGCCGCTCAGGCGCAGGAATTGCCCCTGGGCAGCGGTGTCGCGGAGGTACAAATAAAGGGTGGCGGAGGAGAGCTCATCGGCATCGGCTATAAAAACCCGGTAGCGGTGGTATCGGGCGCTATCCAGCTGCACTACGCCCTGATTAAGCCAGCGCGCCTGCCCAAATTTGGAGGGTACTTTCTCGATTCCGGCTACGGAAAATTCCCCCGTACCCCGGTCCAGGCGAGCCGGATCGGCCCAGGCGGGCTGACTGCTGTTCTGCGGTGCTGCCGACTGGGCGGCTTGGGGATCGTCTCGCTGGCCCCGCTCTAGTTCACAGCCGCATAGGAGGGCTAGCGCCCAAATGAGCGTTAAGGCCCGGGTAAGTGGTAAGTCCTTCATCATCAGCATAAAGATACGAAAATTAAAACGATAGTAGATGGCATAGCGATCCGATGCCCTGGTTGGTGCCACTTTCCCTATCGAGAAAAGCTGTCGTAGGCTTTTTGGTCTCGTTCGGTTTGCAGCTGCCAGGCGTAGTCGTAAAGAGCCTGATCAAGCTGGGTGACCTCCTCCAGGGCCCGGCGATAGCGCCACTTTAAGAACGGGACCTGCCATCTCATACGGCCTACGTTGTGCCGCTTGGTAGAGGTGGTTTGCCATCCCAGGTCCTGGGCGAGTGCAGCTACGCTTTCTTGCAAACACTCGGTAAAGCCGATGCGCGAAAACCGCTGGATATGCGCTTTCGCTTTTTCAAAAGCCTCTTCCTGATGCGCCTGGAAATAGGCAAAATGGCCCATGCCCGATAACATCCTTACCTGGTGATTCAAGGCTTGTTTGGCTTGAAGGTAATCACCAAAATGCCGCCATTGCTGGCACCAAGCCCGATGCTCCGGGTCTTTGGACTGGCGCAGAAATAAATAGTTGCTCAATTCTCGCTCCACCGGACGGCGCAAAACCACAAAGCGATAGACGTCCGATCGGAAAAAACTATCCTGGCAATAAAAATGACCGTACAAAGCTTTACTGGCCCCTTGCTTAAACCAAGGCGAAAAGTCATCATCAAGATGGGTGCCTTGATAAAGGCACGCGCATAACCAGCGGAAAATTTTCCTCAATTAAACGCACCAAGGCCGTACCAGCGCACTTGGGGATGTGCAAGAAGAGAAAATGCCGTGGCCTCAT
>JAVLBR010000080.1:5785-9460 GCA_031581125.1 Schleiferiaceae bacterium
GTTACTGCGTAAGCAGCACCTGATCTATGCGATGAATGACGCCATTGGTTCCCGTTATGTCGGTGGCGATGACCTCCGCATCTGCCGTGGCACTGGAGCGATCGGAGAGGGTTACCTGGTTTCCAGTTATATTCAGGGTAAGTTGTAGCGTGGTTCCACTACTTGCAGAAAGGGTGTTTAGGGAGCCAATGCTCAGGTCAGCAGCTTGCAATTCGGTAGGCACCACGTGGTAGCGGAGCGTTTGAGTAAGAGCTTGTGGACCCAGTGCCACTACCAGGTCGGCCAGGTTATTTACGTTGGCGGTATTGGCTACCAGGGTGTCGAAGGCTGCGTTATTGGGCGCAAAGAAGGTGTAATGAGCCGTATCGGGACGTAAGATTAAATCGAGGTTGCTCTGGTCCAGGGTTAGGGCCGTTTCCAGGCTTTGCAGCTCGGTGTCGTGGGAAAGGAGCTGAAAAACATTCTGGGGCCGCAATACCTGGCTTACCGCATGGGCCACCCCATTACTGGCCTGGATATTGGGGTCTTCTACCAGGGAAACATCATTTATCAGGACGCCATTGCTCGCCGCCGGGTCCAGGTAAAAGTCCAGCGCATTCCCGTTGGTGTTAAGGGCCAAGGTTTTGTAAAACTGGGCGCTTAAGTCACCGGAGAGCTGCTTGGTGGGTAAAACGTGGTAGCGCAGTAAATTGCGAATGGCGTCCGACCCCAGCTGGTTAAGGGCCTCCTGCAGATCGGCCACGCCAAAGTCGCTAAAGAGCTGCTGAAAAGCATCATTGGTAGGCGCAAAAAGGGTATAAGTACCGGGGGCATCGAGGGTGCTATCCAGGCCGGTTTGACCGAGCGCGTCCACCAGAATCGAAAAGCGGGCATCGGCGGAAAGTTCCGCCTGAAGGGTACTGGGCCCTACGTTATCCTTGGGGTCGTCTATATCGTCGTCGTTGTTACAAGAAAGGATACTTAGACTAAGGGCCAGGCCCAAGGTCCAAAAGGTCATTACTTTTTTCATAGCATTAAATTATGATTAACAATTTTTTAAACAGGACTTAAGCTTTAATGTTTTAGGGCGGATATTTCCCAGCTGCCGAAAATACATTTGGCCGGCAGGCCGCTATAGCTAAAAGCCATGGGTAAAGATACGGTAAGTAGGTAAAATATCCTTTCTTTGCGCGCTGGCAGGAACTTTAAATAGAGGCTTTTATGGAAGTAAGAATCACCGGGACCGGGAGTTACATCCCCGAGCGCAAAGTGAAAAATGAAGCCTTCGCGGGCGGTACTTATTATTTGGAAGATGGTAGCCTGCTGGACAAGCCGGGAGAAGAGATCATTACCAAATTTGAAGAGATTACGGGCATACGGGAGCGGCGTTACGTAAAAGACGAGGAAACCGCTTCCACCATCGGTTATTACGCGGGCAAGCAGGCGCTGGCAGACGCCCAGGTAGATGGGGAAGAACTGGATGGTATCTTTCTGGCCCACAACTTTGGCGATGTGCTGCCCGGCAACCGCCAGCCGGATGTGCTGCCCGCCCTGGCCTCGCGCGTAAAGCAGCAACTGGGTATTCGCAACCCCCATTGCATTGCCTTTGACCTGCTCTACGGCTGCCCGGGTTGGATTCAAAGCCTCATTACCGCGCATCATTACTTAAAGGCCGGGGATGGGAAGCGTTACCTGGTCATCGGTACGGAAACTCTTTCCCGTAATCTAGACCTCTTTGACCGGGATGCCATGATCTTTTCCGACGGCGCCGGGGCCTCCGTGGTAGAAGCCACGCCGGAATCCACCGGCCGTGGTATCATCAGTACCGTGTCGCAGACTTTTACCTACGAGGAAGCGTATTTCCTCCATTACGGAAAAAGCTACAACCCCGAGGTGAAAGAGAATACCCGCTACATCAAAATGAAAGGGCGGAAAATATTTGAGTTTGGCCTGAGTCACGTCCCCGCTGCCATGAAAACTGTGCTGGATAAGGCGGGAGCCCAGGTAGACGAGGTTAAAAAAGTGCTGATCCACCAGGCCAATGAAAAAATGGATGAGGCCATTATCAAGCGTTTTTACCGCCTGTATCGCCAGCCGGTGCCGGAGCACATTATGCCCATGAGCATTCACGAACTGGGCAATAGCTCGGTAGCTACCGTTCCTACGCTGTTGGATAGATTGCTCCGGGGCAAGCTGGGGGCCGACCATAATGCCCAGCAAGGCGACCTGCTGCTTTTGGCCTCGGTGGGCTCCGGGATGAGCATCAATGCGATCCTTTACCGGCTTTAAAGGGCGGTAGAAGGCCCGGGCCTCCCGCGGCAGGGATGCCTCCTGCTGCGCGATACCTGCTGTTGGTGCTGGAAAACCAGTCGATCGTGCCACGGGAGCTGCCAAAAGCGGCCCGGTAAGGGTTTTTGGGGAACATTTGTGGCTGTAATCCAACCCCTCAAAAATCCATGATCATGAGCAAGTATGGCCGCGTAGCCCTACCCTTACTGGTTCTTACCGCAGTAGTAACAAGCTGTTTTCCCACCACTTCTTTGTACGATGTAGACCTGTCCGAGTGGAATGCCGATAGCGAAAACGTAACGGAGCTGAGAGTCCTCATAGAAGATGAAGGCGTAGAACATTCGCCCGTCATCATTAATCAGCGCTACCTGATGTTTCAAAGCCAAAAAAACGGCAATGATGACCTCTGGTACGTAGACCTCAGCCAGCGCCGGGGCGTATCCCAGCTCACCACTTATAACGGTCCCGACCGCGTACCCGCTCCCCATCCCGATGGCAAGCGCTACGTCTTCCTTAGCGACCGCGGGGAAGTAGGCTACTACCAGGGAGAATTTGGCAAACCTACCTCCGTGTTCCTGGCCGAAGCCCGCGAACCCGAAAACGGCGGCTGGAGCCGTGGCGAAGTTTCGCCCGATGGCAAGCTCTTTCTTTACGTAAGTGGAAAATACATCTGGACCTTTGACCTCAAGACCAAAACCAAGACCCAATTCGTTCAGGGTTCGCAACCCCGCTTTGCGCCAGATGGAAATAAAATTATCTTCCAAAAATATTCGCAAACCCAAGATGGGGTGATGACCTCTTCTATTTGGACCATGAACCAGGATGGCTCGCAGCTTACGGAAATGATCGGGGGCGATAGTAAATTTAGCTACGCCAATGCCATGCTCTCACCCGATGGAACCCGCATCATTTACGAAAAACGCCGGGCCCAGGGCACTTCCAGCTACAACCAATCCTGGGGGCCCAGCGATCTTTGGGTATGCCGCGCCAATGGTACCGAACATACCCAAATCACCACCCACCCGCTGGAAGATGTCCAGCCCTACTGGAAAGACAACGAAACGGTCATTTTTGTCTCCAATCGCCCCCAGAGCGGCCAGTTAGAAGACAAGACCTTTGATATCTGGCAGATGAAACTCTCCCTTTAGTTTGTGTCTGCCTATAAAGTCGGTCAGCTTCGTTACGCTTGCTCTAAAAATGCTCATTTACGCTAGTAAACTGCGCTTTTTAGAGCTGCGCAAGCCTCGCTGACCAACTTTCTAGCTCAGACACTTGACAGTATGGACAAACACTAGTTAGTGCCTGTCTATAAAGTTGCCCTGCAATGCATTTCCAGAACTGCTTGCAGATACTTGCATGCCAGTATTTTGAAGAGCGCACCCCCACTCTCCCCTCCTTAAAAAAGGA
>JAVLBR010000081.1:0-9373 GCA_031581125.1 Schleiferiaceae bacterium
CGCTTATTTTCAGAGCGTGCTACCTTTGTTGGGCATGCTTTACTACCTGCCCAATGTTATTGCCCAGCTCATTTTGGCCCTGCTTACCCAAACAGGCATAGCCCATAGGGCAGAAGTGACGGCCATGGGAAGTCTGCCGGAAGGGCTAGACGAATGCAGCGGAATGGCCATGCTTGCGCCCAACCGGCTGGTCATGATCAATGACAGTGGCAATGAGCCTATTCTCTGGGTGGTGGATACCCTCGGCCAGCTCCAGCAAAAAGTGCTGTTACCCGATCTCGAAAATAGAGATTGGGAATCACTGGCGCATAATGATAGCTTGCTTTTTGTGGGCGATATTGGCAACAATGGCAATGACCGTCGCGATCTTTGCATTCACCTATTTCGCTGGGCGTTTACCAAGGATTCTCTTCACCTGAAAGCACGGGGCAAGCTAGATTTTCGCTATCGCGATCAGGTGCGCTATCCCCCTTATGCCCAGCGTCGCCATTATGATGCCGAGGCCTTAATCGCCACGGACGACAGCCTTTATATTTTTACCAAAAGCCGGGCGGAGCCTTTTCATGGCTTTACCTATTGCTACGGCTTACCAGCCCGGCCCGGATTGGCCGAAGCCGTCCGGCTGGACTCCCTCATTACCGGTCCTGGTGTAAGGCCATCCCATTGGATCAGCGCGGCCGATTATGACGCTGCTCAGCAGCGCCTGGCACTATTGAGTTACGACCGCATTTGGGTATTCGAGCAGGCCCGGGCACCTCATTTTTTCGCCCATAGGCCCGAGACCACTTCGCTGGGTTTCCTCAGTCAGATGGAGGGAATGGCCTGGCGAGATGCCCGCAGCCTGTGGTTGGGCAACGAACGCAATAATAAGCGCAGCGGCTGGCTTTATCGCGCCCGGGTGGTGCCTTAATCGTTCAGCTAAGAGGCTTATTCACAGGGGTTGGTGCATAACATTATCGGGTTTAAGATTCTGTTAATGCAGGCTTTACACCAAGCGGACACATTTGCTACAATTTCGCGGCCGCTACAAAGGCAGCCGCTTTAACGGCAAAATGCTTTCCCATGGAAAAACGAGCCCCCGAATTGGTAGTGCTTTCTGATCTTCACCTGGGCACCTTTGGCTGCCGCGCCAAAGAGCTCTACCACTACCTTAAATCCATCCAGCCTCGAACCCTGGTGCTCAATGGCGACATTGTAGACATCTGGCAGTTTCGTAAGCGCTATTTCCCCAAGTATCACTTAAAAGTACTTAAACAGGTCCTTTCCATGGCGGCCAAAGGGACCCAAGTCTATTACCTCACCGGCAATCATGACGAAATCCTACGCAAGTTTTCGGACCTCCAGCTTGGCAATATTACCCTGGCCGATAAGCTGGTGCTTGACCTGGATGGCGATAAGGCCTGGTTTTTCCACGGCGACATATTTGATCGCTCTATTCAGGGGGCACGCTGGTTGGCCCGGCTAGGGGGATGGGGTTATGACCTCTTGATCCGCATAAATGCCATTAGCAACTGGTGCTTAGAAAAAATGGGCCGGGAGCGCTACAGCTTTTCCCGGGCCATCAAAAACAGCGTAAAAGAGGCCGTAAAGTATATCGCCAACTTTGAGGAAGTAGCGGCCGATCTGGCCATAGAAAAAGGGTACCGTTATGTGGTTTGTGGCCACATTCATCAGCCCCAGCTGCGGGAAGTGACCCGGGAAAACGGTCACTGTACTTACTTAAACTCGGGCGACTGGATCGAAAATCTCACCGCTCTGGAATACGACCAGGGACAGTGGGAGCTGTATCAGCATCAGGAGCAAGCACCAGAAGCGCACCATCCGGAAGAAGAGGAGGGCCTAGCGCCCCTCTCCCTGGAAAATCTGATCGAGAAAATAACCCTTAGCCCAGCCTACACCGATGGAAAAGCCTAAAATTCTCTACGCGGTTCAGGGAACCGGCAACGGGCACATCGTAAGGGCTATCGAGATGCTCCCCGTTTTGCGCTGCTATGCGGAAGTAGACATCCTGCTAAGTGGGAACCAGTCTCAGGTAAAGCTGCCTTTTGCCGTGAAATACCGGCGCGCTGGCTTGGTATTACATTACAATAAGCGTGGCGGGGTAAGCCTACTGCGAACCCTTCTGGGCAACAACTTTATCCAGCTTTTGCGCGAAATACGGCGTTTCCCGGTAAAACAGTATGACCTAGTATTAAATGACTTCGAATGCGTTTCGGCTTGGGCGGCGCGCTGGCGTGGCTGTCCGGTTTTGGATTGCAGCCACCAGGCTGCCCTCCTGCAAAAAGGGGTTCCCAAACCGGGTTTAAAAAATGGGCTGGCCGAAATTATTTTACGCGTTTACGCGCCAGCCCAACCCGGCTTGCGGTTCCATTATCAGGCTTATGGCGTTCAGGTTCAGCCGCCTGTTATTCGCGAAAGCATCCGCCGGGCTCGTCCCACTTCAGAGGGGCCGCTGCTGGTTTATTTACCGGCCTATGCGGACGCTTTTCTGGTAAAATTCCTCCAGATGGTATCCAATCGGGATTGGCTCGTTTTTTCTCCCCGGCGCAGTGAGCCCGCTCAGCAAGGTAATGTGCGTCTGGAACCGGTAAGCAGAGAGAAGTTTACCAAGGCCCTGATCAAAGCGAGTGGGGTGCTTACTTCCGCGGGTTTTGAAACGCCCTCTGAAGCCCTTTATTTGGGTAAGAAACTATTTGTAGTACCCATAAAAGGACAGTATGAGCAAGCCTGTAATGCCGAAGCGCTCCACCGGATGGGGGTACCGGTGGTACGCCGCCTACACGGGAGAAGCTTACAATTACTGCGGGAATGGGCTTATGCCAGCCCAAGAGGGATAAGGGTGGAGGCCGCCGATCTGGATGTGTTGGTGCCCAGATTACTAAAACAAAACCTTCCCGGAATAGAATTCCGCCAAACGGCGCCTTTAGAACTGCGGCCTGCCTAGCGGATTATTCCTGCCATATTTGTACTTTTGCCGCTTGATTTTATGAGGCACTTAGTTTTTGTTTTCAGCCTATTAGGCATTTTCGCCCTGGGCGCTTGCGGGGAATACCAAAAGGTAGTGGAGAGTACGGACACCACCTATCAGCTCGAAAAGGCGATCGAGTATTACGAAGCAGAAGAGTACGATAAGGCGCAGCCCTTATTTGATAAACTTCTGAAGGTGTACCGCGGCACCCAGAAAGCGGCTACGGTCTATTACTATTATGCAGAAACCAATTTTGCCATGGAAAGCTACATCCTGGCGGCTTATCACTACAGCAATTTTGCCAAGACCTTTCCCGAGCACGAAAAAACGCCGGAAGCCTATTATAAAGTGGGGCTAAGCTATTACCGCCAGTCACCAAGGCCTAGCTTGGATCAAGCTTACACCCATAAAGCTATAGATGCCTTACAGCTTTATGCCAACTTGTATCCTAGCGAGGGTCGTTTGCAAGAGGTGAACGAGCTCATCGAAGATTTAAGGGCCAAGCTCGAGCGCAAGGTGTACGAGCGCGCTAAGCTCTATTTCAACATGGAAAATTTCCAGGCGGCCGTCTCCGCTTTTAACAATGTTATGGATCAATTTCCCGATACCCAATACCGGGAAAATGCCATGTACTTTCGCACCCTCGCGGCCTACAAACTGGCGGAGGGCAGTATACCTTCCAAACAGCGTCAGCGTTTCATTGAAGCAAGGACTTCCCTGCGCGAATTTAAAAGCATATTTCAGCAAAGCGAATACCTTAAAGAACTCAATCCCCTGGAAGACAAAATAAAAGCCTTCCTTACCCATAACCCCACTGCTCAAAATTCCTAAAATTCATTTGCCCTATGGACTACAAAAAAGTAGATGCCCCGCGCGATACCCATACCCAAGACCACAACGAGCTTGATGCGCCTACCAATAATATCTACGAAACGGTAAATATTATCGCCAAAAGAGCCGATCAGGTAGGGGAAGACATCAAAATGGACCTCCATGAGAAATTGGAGGAATTTGCCACTCAAAATGAATCTCTCGAAGAAATATTCGAAAACAAGGAGCAGATTGAAGTTTCTCGTTTTTATGAGGCCCTTCCCAAGCCTACGGCCATTGCCCTTCAGGAGTGGAAAAACAGCGAAGTTTACTTCCGTCGTCCTCAGGATGAGCAATCCCAAGAAGGCTAAAAAGCCATGTTAAGCGGAAAAAAGATACTGCTGGGCGTCACCGGTGGTATTGCCGCTTACAAGAGTACCTTTTTGGTGCGGCTTTTTCGCAAGGCAGGGGCGGAGGTGCAAGTGGTTATGACCCCGGCCGCCCGGGATTTTGTAACGCCGCTTACCCTCTCTACCCTGAGTGAAAAGCCCGTTTATTGGAGCTATTTTGATAAAGATGATGACGCTGGTCAGTGGCACAATCACGTGGAATTGGCCCTTTGGGCCGATGTGATGGTAGTAGCTCCGGCCACGGCCCACACCTTAGCCAAAATGGCACAAGGCCAAAGCGACAATTTTTTGATGGCGGTTTTGCTATCGGCCAAGTGCCCGGTGTATTTTGCGCCCGCCATGGATCTAGATATGCACGCCCATGCGGCTACCCAAGCTAATCTGGAAACCCTAAAACAACAGGGGCTTATCCACATTCCGGCCGAAGAAGGACATTTGGCCAGCGGCCTAAAGGGGAAAGGCCGAATGGCCGAACCCGAACATATTGTGGCGCAAATGGAAGCCCACCTGGCCGCCCAACAGCCCCTGGCGGGCAAGCATGTATGCATCACGGCCGGCCCTACCTACGAGCCCCTGGATCCGGTGCGCTTCCTGGGCAATCGTTCCAGCGGCAAGATGGGCATTGCCCTGGCGGAGAGTGCCCGGGCCCGCGGGGCAGAAGTTACCCTCATCTTGGGCCCTACTCATTTGCGGCCCGTGGATCCCGGCATAAAGGTGGTGCCCATTCGCACGGCCCAGGAAATGCTGGCTGCCGCGCAAGAGCCCTTTGCGTCTTCTCAGGTAGCTATCTTTGCAGCGGCCGTGAGCGATTACCGCCCTAAACAGGAGGCCCCGCAAAAACGCAAAAAGGATGGCCGGGCTTTTCAGCTCGAGCTTCAGGAAAACCCCGATATCCTGGCCACCCTGGCGGGCACTAAAAAGCCGGGGCAATTCGTTATCGGGTTTGCTCTGGAAACCGAAAACTTGGAAGCTTCGGCCTGGGAAAAGCTCCGGAAAAAAAATTGTGACGCCTTGATAGCCAATTCACCTGATGAGGCGGAACGAGGATTTGAGCACGATACCAATGAAGGGTTTCTCCTGACGGCCGACGGCCACAGCCGCCCCTTAAAGCTAAAAAGTAAGCAAGCACTCGCCCATGAAATATATGATACGCTTTTGGACGGTAGCTATATTTAGCCTGGGGCTAAATGTATCCCTGGCAGCCCAGGAGCTCAATGCTCAGGTGCAGGTGAGCTACGACAACGTGCAAACGAGCAACCCCCGTATTTTTAAAACACTGGAAACCGCGGTGACCAATTTTCTGAACAACCGAAAGTGGACCGAGCAGAAATATGCGACGGAGGAGCGCATTCGTTGTCAGTTTGTCATTAATATCATCAAGAAAAACAGCAATAGCTTCGAAGCCAAACTTCAAATTTCTTACAGCCGCCCCATTTATAACTCTGGTTATAGCTCCCCGGTACTGGTACATCAGGATAATGATTTCAATTTTGAATACGTAGAGTACGAGCGCTTGGAGTTTAATCCCAATTCCTTTACTTCCAATCTAACCAGTGTACTGGCCTATTACGCCTACATTATCCTGGGCTACGATCAGGATACCTACGGGCTAAAGAGTGGCTCCAAGCATTTTCAAATGGCGCAACGCATCGTAGGGAACTCCCAAGATCAAGGCTTTTCCGGCTGGGGTAGCTTTGATGCCAACCGCAACCGCTACTGGCTGGTGGATAACCTCAATAGCCCTGCCTTTGATAATTTTCGTTCCTGCTTGTACATGTATCACCGGCAGGGGCTAGACCTTATGCATAAGCAGGCGCAAATGGCCACGGCCAAGAAGAACATTAAGAATGCGCTCATTAGCTTGAAAAAAGTAAATGATCAGCGCCGCAATTCCATGGTCTTGGCCATGTGGTTTGACGCTAAGAAAAAAGAGATCATTGACATCTTTAGTGGCGGTGCCAGCATATCTTTAAATCAGCTCAAGACCGTTCTCGCCGAGCTGGACCCGGCCAATTCCTCGGATTATCAAAAAATGCAAGCTGGCTAGCGGGGCAGCCTGCCCTCATTCTTGCCCTTAATACCTAATTTTGGCGACATGCTTCGTCATCTTTCCGTTCAAAATTTTGCCCTAATAGAATCGCTGGACCTGGATCTGAAGTCTGGCTTTTCCACCATCACCGGCGAAACCGGGGCCGGTAAGTCCATCATTCTAGGGGCCTTAGGTTTGATTTTGGGCCAGCGAGCTCAGTCAGAATCTCTGCGCGACCCGGAAAAGAAGTGTATAGTAGAAGGCACCTTTACCCTCGATGCGGAACGGTTTGAGGCCTATTTCGAGGCGCGTGATTTGGACTTTGACCGGGAAAGCATCATACGCAGGGAGATTAGCCCCAGCGGAAAATCCCGTGCCTTCATCAATGACACACCGGTACGGCTGGACGACCTTAAAGGCTTATCGCTGCGCCTCATCGATGTGCATAGCCAACACGAAAACCTGCTCCTCTCTGATACCAACTTTCAGCTGGAGCTGCTGGATAGTTTCGCGGGCAATGAGCGAGAACGGGAGGCTTACTTTAAGGCCTACGCACGATATCAGGCCCTCCTCAAGGAGCAAAAAGAACTGGAAGCTGCCGTAGGCGGGAGTAGCGGTGACCGGGACTACTGGCAATTCCTTTATGATGAACTGGAAAAGGCAGAACTACAGCAAGGGGAGCAGTCGGCGCTGGAGGAAAAGCTTCAGCGCCTGGATAATGCGGGCGATATCCAGGAGCGATTGGCCGAGGCGCTTCATTTGGCCGAGGATGAAGAACATGGTGCCGTAGAGGCTATCCGCCGGATGGCGGCAGCTGTGGCCAGCATAAGCTCTGTAGCCTCGGAACTTAAGTCGCTGGAAGAGCGCCTCCAGAGTGTTTACATAGAGATGGAAGACCTGCGGCGGGAGCTGAGCGCTCAGGCAGAAGACCTACAGTATGACCCTCAGGAGCGAGATAACCTTGATAATCGCCTAAGTTGCTTGCTGGCCTTACAGCAAAAACATCAAGTAAGCTCTGAGGAGGAGCTTATAGCGGCCCAAAAAGCCCTGGAGGAACGCCTCCAGCTAATGGACAGCCAGCAGCACCGTAGGGCAGAGATAGAGGAAGCGCTCCAGCAGGCGCAACAAGCGCTGGCGGCGGCTGCCCTTGAACTTACCGAAAGCCGGCAAAAGGTGACCGAAAAACTTTCTGCCGAGATCAATGACACCTTAAGGGCCTTAAATTTACCTCACGCGGTGTTTTCCATAGTCCTGGAGCCGGCGCATCAGTTTTTCCGGCGCGGTCAAGATCAGGTCGGTTTTTATTTTACCGCCAATCCTGGGCAAAAAGCCCAGCCGCTGGGAAAAGTGGCCTCCGGGGGGGAGCTGAGCCGCGTTATGCTGGCCTTAAAAGCCATTATGGCCCGTACCCAAAGTTTGCCCACCATCATTTTTGATGAGATAGATACCGGCGTATCAGGGGAAACGGCCAAAAAGGTAGCCCAAATTCTGTCCCGCATGGGAGAGGATATGCAGGTAATTTCCATTACCCATTTACCCCAAATAGCGGGAAAAAGCCATTTTCAGTACAAGGTCTATAAGGAAACCCAAAAGGGCGCCGTGCAAACCCATCTCCGCGTTCTTGATAGGGAAGAGCGTTTGCGGGAACTGGCCCGCCTACTTAGCGGAGATCAAATCACGGAAGCAGCACTGGCCAATGCCCGGGAGCTGCTGCAAGGGCAGGACTAATCTCTACCGGAAGACCCTTTCCCCTGGTCGTATTTTTCGCCCCAGCGTTTTTTCTGGGCCTCATAAGCCTTGTTCTCGGTGGGATTGTCACCGGGTTGGTAAAGGGTACGGCCTTCCAGGGTTTCGGGCATGAATTCTTGCGCTATAAAGTTTTGCTGCCCCTCATGGGAGTAAGCGTAGGCTTGGCCATAGCCCAGTTCTTTCATCAGCTTGGTAGGGGCATTGCGCAAGGGAAGGGGTACGCTTAGGTTGCCCGTTTCTTTCACCAGGTTTTGGGCTTTATTGATGCCTTCATAGGCGCTGTTGCTTTTGGGGGCATTGGCCAGGTAAACCACACATTCAGCCAGAATGATACGACTTTCGGGCCACCCTATCTTTTGCACCGCATCAAAGGTACTATTGGCCAGGAGCAAGGCATTGGGATTGGCCAGGCCAATATCTTCCGAAGCCAGTATAAGCAGACGCCGGGCGATAAAAGCGGGTTTTTCTCCCCCTTCTATCATACGTGCCAGCCAGTACAGGCCCGCGTTCGGGTCGCTGCCCCGTATGGACTTGATAAAAGCGCTGATAATGTCGTAATGCTGCTCGCCGGCCTTGTCGTAGCGGGCCATGGTTTGTTGGAGGACCTTCTCCACGGTAACATTGTCTACCGTGGCGCCCTTGGAAAGCTGATTGGCAATCAACTCCACATTGTTGAGCAATTTTCGCGCGTCGCCCCCACTGTAACGAATTATGGCTTCCCTTTCCTTCCAGTTAAGTTCTTTTTCCCGCAGTAGGTCATCTTCCTTTACGGCGCGTTCGAGCAGGGCTTCCAGTTGATCCGCATTCAGGGCTTCCAGGGTATAGACCTGACAGCGCGATAACAACGCAGCAATCACCTCAAAACTGGGGTTTTCGGTGGTAGCTCCTATCAGGGTAATGACGCCCCTTTCTACCGCTCCCAGCAGGCTGTCTTGCTGGGACTTGCTGAAGCGATGAATCTCATCGATAAATAAGATGGCCGCTTTGCCTTGACTAAAAACCCCTTGATTTTGGGCTTTTTGGATCACCTCGCGCACGTCTTTTACGCCGCTGCTTATGGCACTTAAAGTGTAAAAAGCGCGCTTGCTTTCCCGCGCAATGATCTCCGCCAGGGTGGTTTTTCCCACTCCCGGTGGGCCCCAAAGGATCATAGAGGGCACCAGGCCCTTTTCCAGCAAACTACGCAGGGCGCCATCCGGGGCCATAAGTTTTTGCTGCCCAATTACGTCATCATAGGTCTTGGGGCGAAGGCGTTCTGCCAAAGGGGCTGCCATAAAAAATTACTATTTTTAAAGAAGTGCTACCGCACAAAGGTAGGAAGGGCAGCTGTCTAGCTAGTGTTTGTCCATATTGTCGAGTGTCTGTTCTAGAAAGTTCGAGAGCAAGGCTTGCGTAGCTTTGAAAATC
>JAVLBR010000082.1:0-9311 GCA_031581125.1 Schleiferiaceae bacterium
TGGTGAAAGCCTCTTACAGGGTAATGTCAAACCAGCTATCCCCGGCGAGGGTATCGCCCTCGCTGCTAAGCACATCCGTATGGATTCGCCATAGCCCTGACATGGTAAAGTTTACCTCGCCTTTGTAGTGACCCGGTGCTATCTCACTCGGCATTACATTATTGGGAGAACCGTGGCCCATGCTGGGCATACGGGGTTCAATGGCCACTTCCAGGCCGGTAGCGGGCGGGAAGTTCATCATACTTTGGCGCTTGTATAACATCACACTGTAGGGGTTGAGCCCTAGCTCGGGGGAGCGAGGCGCCCGAAGCGCTACAAAGTAGCCGGTCCCGGTGGTATCGGTAAAACTAAAGAGCCGAGCCGGCTCTGCCGCTTCTACCGTGATATCCGTCTGTAAGGTATCGGGAAAAGCCAAGTCCGGCGCTTCCAAAACTACCTTTAAAGTCCAGCGGCCCATATCGGTAGTAGGCATTATAAAGGTAGCGGCTCCTGCGTAGGCCTCCAGGTCGGCGTCGTATTGGGGCTGTTCTACCGGGGTGGTATGCATCATGGTGCCCATGTCCATCATCGGCAGCAACTTCACGGAAGCGTCATTTAAAGCACTTCCGCTTCCGCTGCGCACCCGCAAGGCCAGGCGGTTGTAGCCCACAAAAAAGCTTTGAGGGCTGTATACTTCCACTTCATAGCCCGCATCGGAATTTAGGCTGTGGCGTAATTGGTAACCCTCTACGCCGGCATTAACGGGCGGCGTGTCAGACTGCTCGTTGTCCTCACCACAACTGCTAAGGAAAAGCAGCGAAAGACTCAGAAGGAAAAAGGGGGTTTTACTTAAAATTGAAAAGGGTTTCATAATTGTCGGATTTTTTGGGGTTTAGGGTATAGGATTGGGAATGAGGGGTATATACCTCCTTCCCTGACGGCATAAAAACGCCGTTCTAGTCCCCAAGCGTGCTCACACTTGGGCTATCTAGTGTTTGTCCATAGAGTCCGGTGTCTCGTCTAGAAAGTTCAAGAACGCCTGTCCCGACTTATTCGGGGAGGCGCGAGAGGACGATAAAACCGCAGTCTCGCTAGAAGCGAGATGAGCATTTTGAGGACGATCGTCTCGCCACGGGCGAGAGACTTTATAGACAGACACTATCTAAACCCGCCGACGGGGAGGGGGCGTAGGCACCTCCCCAATACCCGAAACCAGGCCAAAAACCCGGACGGGTGCATAAACCCGAAAGGCTTGGGGAACGAATACAGAAGGGGCATGCTGCCCCTGGAAAAAGAGATCAGGGGCCGGCACAAATACGGGCAGTTGCTCCGGTTGAGGCTTTTGCGCCGCGGGGGCCAGCATTTCGGCCAGCTGGCACTTTCCATCGCACTGCAGTTCGGGCCGTTCCTGATTTTCGCAAAGCTCATTCGCGAAATAATCAAACTGCCATTGATAATAGCCGTAAACGGCACTGTTGTACACTTGCCCTACGAGCAAGAACAAGCCCATTATTATACTGGCTATTCGAACAATCATTCCACAAAAATAAAGACCCTTAAAGACCTAAAAGCTGATAATTCTCAGCTAAAGATCATTTTTGATGCCATGCATGAATAAGCCTTTCAGGGCAAAAGCGGTTCCAGCTGCTTTACCAGGTCGCTGGCGGAGGCCACGCCACTGCGGCGAAACTTCTGTTCCCCTTGCTGATAGATCATCAAAGTGGGCACCCCGGCTATGTTCAGGCGTTGGGCCAGGGATTGATTTTGGTCTACATCAATCTTGATGACGTTTACCTGATCGCCCAGCTTTTTCTTTACTTCTTGGAGAATGGGCGGCACCATTTTACACGGGCCGCACCAATCTGCGTAAAAATCGATCAAAACCGGCTTATCCGATTGGGTTAACTCTTTAAAACTTGCCATGGCCTAGCGTTCTTTTTCGAGGGGGAGGTCTTGCTGGTTCCAGGCAGCCACCCCACCCTTCAGGTCATAGACTTTCTCAAAACCCATTTGGCGCATCATCTGCACCGCTTTACCACTGCGCCCGCCGCTATGGCAGTACACCAGATAGGATTTATCCTTGGGCAGCTTTTCCAGCTCCTTTTGAAAATCCTCTTGGTAAAAGTCCATCAGCCGGGCCTCCTTTAGGTGGCCATTATTGTATTCCCGCGGCGTACGGACGTCCAGGAGTACCGTATTGGGGTGCTCCTTGAGCTCTTTTTGCGCTTTTTGGGGCGGTAGCGGGGCGGTGGCCCCTTCCTCCGTGGAGCCGGATTGCGCACAGGCGCCTAAGGTGAGAATAAGGCTTGCACTGAGGATTATGGTCTTGATACGCATCATCTTTTACATTTTGTGGACTAAAACGTCGCCTATGCCCCCGGCATTATGGACTTCGTTTACGCCGTTCTGTTTAAGCCAATTTTTGGCCTGTTCACTGCGGTTTCCGCTGCGGCAAAATACTACCACGGGCCCTTCGTGCTCTTTAAAGGTAGCCAGATTTTCGGGAACTGTGTCCAGGGGGATATTTTCAGCGCCCGGTACATTTTGTTGGGCTACCTCCGCGGGGGTGCGTACATCTACCAGTAAGGTGTCTTTTCCGTTGATTATTTCTTGCATCACTATTCGGTTTTGGGGTATTACAAATTTACGATGGCAAAAGTAGGCCGCATGATACCGATCAGCCGGTGATGGTGGTCACCTAGCGACAGGCTTCAGTAAAGACATAACGAAGCTGACCACCTTACAGTCAGACACTAATTAGTGTCTGTCCATAGAGTCGTGTCTGTTCTAGAAAGTTCAAGAAAAGCCTGCCCCGAAAGCATTCGGGGCCTGTCCCGCCTTATTCGGGGAGGCGCGAGAGGACGATAAAAGCGCAGTCTCGCTAGCAGCGAGAAGGACGATCGTCTCGCCATGGGCGAGAGACTTTATAGAACAGACACTAATTAAGCCAGGCCTTTCGGAAGGCCCGCTGCTCAGCACTCAGACTATCCTGCGGGATAAACTGATGCTTTTTGGGCACGGTAATGAGGGTGGCCCGCGCTTTTAGTTTTTCCTTATCGCCTTCTTCGTCATCCGCGTAGCGCATCACTTTGATCTTAACCTTGTCGCCGGGTTCGGTTTCCCGGTAGTATTCGTCTATGGTGGCGCGGATGTTTTGCAGGGTCAGTTCTTCCCCGTTTATACTGAGCAGCTCATCGCCCTTTTGCCAGCCCAGGTCCCGGCCAAAGGCATCTATATCTTCCACCGAATTTACTTCCAGGCGCATGTGCGTACGGTCAAAGCCGAAATCCACGCCGCCAAGGGTGATCTCATCCACCAGGGTGTCGGCCTGATAGGTAATACCCGCTTTGCCCAGGAGCGATTTCAGCGGCAAGGGTTCCGTACCGGCCATGTGACGGGCCAGCCAGCCTTCCAGCTGGGGATAGCCGCTCGCGCGGGCCATGATCTGAAAGAGCTGGTCATCCCGGAAGAAGGTATCCGTCCCAAAGGTTTGCCCCAGGTCTTGCAGCAAATGTACCAGCCGGTATTCCCCTTCCGACCAATCGATCAACTGCATATCCAAGGCCATGGCGGCCAGGGCCCCTTTTTGGTAAAAGTTTAGATACTGATCCTTAAAAAAGCTAAGGGTGTAGCGCGAAGCCTGCGTGAGGGGGATGTTTTTATCATACTTATCGGCCCGGTTAAGCTTGTTTTGGACCACGTCCAGAAAAGCGCCCAACGTGTAGAGGCTATCCCGGGCCTGCGCCAGGTGAGAGTTGTACTCGGTAACGCCCTCGTAAAGCCAAATATGGCGCGACATGCGCGGGTCCATAAAGTCAAAATTGCTCACGTACTGAGAATGAATGCGGAGGGGGGTAATAATGTGAAAGAATTCATGCGCGGTGATGTCCTGTACCTGGTCATAATAGGCCGCGCCGTCCATTTCCGGCATGTGCAGCACCGTACTGGTGTGGTGCTCCAGGGCGCCAAAGCCCATGCCCATTTGGTAGGGCGAGGTGTAGAGCAGCACCGCGTATTTCTCGGCGGGAAGCCGCCCGCCCAGATACTTGCCGGTAGCATCCAGCACTTTGGAGATAGGGCCAATGGCCGAATCCGCCTTCACGATGCCGTTGGGGCTAAATGCCGCCACCAGCACCTCGGTATTGCCTACCTGATACCAAGCCGTATCAGGCCGGGCATAGAGCAGCGGGTTGTCATGCAGGGTAAAGTAATCCGCTACCTGAAACTGATCCAGGCTATCGCCCCGCTGGCCGGTAAGCGCGGTGGCGCCATAGAAACCGGCGGGCTTGTGTATACGCAGTTTAAATGGCCGGTTTTTATAACCCTTGAGGTAGCCTATGTAGCCAAAATTATCGAGTAGATACACCGAATCTTGCTCATGGGAAGTGCCCGCCGGTTCAAAAATACCGGGGTCTTCTTCCGCATCATAGGTATCGGCCACCCGGTAGTGAAGCTGGTGGAGACTTTCTGCGCCACTTATGCGCCAGCGATTGGTGTCCAGCCGCTTTACGGGCAGGGTATCTCCGGCGGCATTGAGGGCCGTAAAATCATGGAGAAAACGGCCGTAATCATGCACATCGTAAGTGCCCGGAATGATGCGGGGCATTTGAAATTCGGCCACCGAATCGCGCCACTGGTGCAGGGTGATCCGTACGGGCAAAAGATCATCTTCCACCGCCCGCAGGTTCATATCCACGGTGTAGTGCATTTCGCCGGTGTTTTGCCCCAGCAGGGTGGAGAGGGCGCCAGTGCAGAGCAGGACGCTGAAGAGGTAAGTTTTCATGTAAGTCTATGTGAAAAATTGATAATTCTTTCCCACGGCGCGGAGGCACATTTGGCCGGGAGGCCAAAAGAGCATAACCCCGCGGGGAGGAGGCGCAAAAATAAGGGCCATCCGCTAGCTTACCGTCCAGCTGTGCTTGCCGCGCAGCAGGCTGTCCAAATCGGGCGGGCCGATGACTTCCTGGGCCTTCTGGAGCTGGTTTTGGGCGGCTTGTTCGTAAGTAAAACGCTCCTCCTGGTAGAGGATGCCCAGGGCGCGGGGCTCTTCTTCGCCAAAGAGCCGGCTCAGCAGGTAGGCTTTGGCGGGGTCTTCGGGGTCGTGCACCCAGAGTTCATCGTGTGCGGCACCCGCTTGCAGGTCCACGATTTCTGGTTTTAAACCGTTAATTTTCAAACCTTTGCGGCCTTCATCAAAAAGGAGGGGCTCCCCCGGCACCAGCGATACGGTGTGGGCGGCTTTTTGCTTTTTATCGGTAAAAATCTGGAAGGCGCCGTCGTTAAACACATTGCAATTCTGGTACACCTCTACGAAACTGGTGCCGCGGTGTTGCTCGGCCGCCTGCAGGACATCGCGCAGGTGAGTGGGATCGCGGTCGAGGGTGCGGGCCACAAAACTGGCGTCGCTGCCCAGGGCAAAGGCGAGCGGATTAAAGGGATGATCGAGGCTGCCCAGTGGGCTGGACTTGGTGTATTTACCTTGCTCACTTGTAGGGGAGTACTGACCTTTTGTAAGACCATAAATCTCGTTATTGAAGAGCAGTACGTTCACATCCACATTGCGCCGCAGCAGGTGGGCCAGGTGATTGCCACCTATGCTCAGGCCATCGCCATCGCCGGTGATCACCCATACGCTCAGGTCCGGGTTGGCCAGCTTCAGGCCGGTAGCCACCGCCGGCGCCCGCCCGTGAATGCTGTGCATGCCATAGGTATTCATGTAGTAGGGAAAGCGGGAGCTGCAGCCGATGCCCGAGACGAACACGATGTTTTCCCGGGCGATGCCCAGTTCGGGCAGCACCTTTTGCATTTGCGAGAGGATGCTGTAGTCGCCACAACCGGGGCACCACTTTACTTCCTGATCGCTGGAGAAATCCTTTGCCTTATATTTTGTAGGAGGCGTTTCAGTCATTGCTTAGCATTTTAAGCGCTTCATTTTCTATTTCATCGGCCAGGAAAGGGCGGCCCTGGATTTTATGCAAGCCCTGCGCATCCACCAGGAAGCGGTCGCGCAGAAGGTGAATGAGCTGGCCATCGTTGAGCTCCGGCACCAGTACTTGCGGGAAGCTTTGCAGGAGCGCGGGGAGGTCTTGGGCCGTTGGCCAAATGTGCTTGAGGTGCAATTGAGCCACCTTATGGCCTTTTTCCCGCATCCGGCGCACGGCTACTTTAATGGCGCCCAGGGTGTGCCCCCAGCCCACGATGAGTAAGTTATCTTCCTCGCTGCCTTGCACCAGCTGGGTAGCGGGATAATCAGCGGCTACGTTTTGCACTTTATGGGCCCGCAGGCGTACCATGGTTTCGTGGTTTTCCGGGTGGTAACTCACGTGGCCGGTTTCCACTTCTTTTTCCAGCCCGCCCACGCGGTGTTCCAAACCGGCCTGGCCGGGTAAGGCCCATTCCCGGACCAGCCGCTCGTCGCGGCGATAAGGGCGGTGAGGGGCAGCGCCGTCTTGAGGATTCTTGGCCAGGGGCGGTTGAATGGGGTTGAGTTGCTCGGAGCTGGGAAAGCGCCAGGGCTCGGAGCCATTGGCCAGGTAACCGTCGGACAGAAGAATAACGGGGGTCATGTGCTCCAGGGCAATGCGGGCGGCTTCAAAGGCCGTTTGGAAACAGTCGGCCGGAGAGCTGGCGGCCAGGACGGGCAGCGGCGACTCCCCATTACGCCCGTAGAGGGCTTGCTGCAAATCGCTTTGTTCAGTTTTGGTGGGCAGGCCGGTGCTGGGACCGCCCCGCTGGACATTTACCACCACCAGGGGCAACTCGAGCATCAGGGCCAGGCCCAGGCCTTCGGTCTTAAGGGCCATGCCGGGCCCAGAAGTGGCGGTTACCGCCAGCTGCCCCCCAAAGGAGGCACCAATGGCGGCGGTGATGGCAGCTATTTCGTCTTCCGCCTGAAAGGTTTGCGCCCCGTAATTTTTATGGCGCGACAGCTCGTGCAGGATGTCCGAGGCCGGGGTAATGGGGTACCCGGCGTAAAATAAATGGCGGCCACTGCGCACCGAAGCGGCCAGGAGGCCCAGGGAAAGGGCCACGTTACCGGTTACATTGCGGTATTCACCGGGCGGGAGTTCGGCCTTTTCAATGCGGTAACGGGTAAGGGCTTCGATGGTATCGCCGTAATGGTGACCGGCCTGGAGGGAACGCTTATTGGCCTCCCACACCACGGGTTGGCTCTCAAATTTATCGCGCAGAAAATCCAGGGTAGGTTGGAGCGGCCGGTGGTAGAGAAAGTAAAGGAAGCCCAGCACGAAAAGGTTGCGGGAGCGGTCTTGCTCCTTCCGGCCGAGCTCTAAATCGGAAAGGGCTTCGCGATTGAGTTTGGTGACCTCAATTTCGTAAAACTGAAGGTGATCGGGCTTGTGGGCCAGGGGGTTTTCGTCCGGTTGGTAGCCGGCCAATTTAAGGTTGCGCTTATCAAAGCCCGCGGTATCGAGCACCACCACGCCACCGGATTTTAAGTTGCCAATGTTTTTTCGGTAGGCAGCGGCGTTCATGGCCACCAGTACATCAGGCCGGCCGCCGGGGGTTTCGATGGCTTCGCTGCCAAAGTTGATCTGAAAGCCAGAAACACCGGCCACGGTACCCATCGGGGCCCTGATCTCCGCGGGAAAATCCGGGAAGGTACTCAGGTCATTGCCCGCCAGGGCGGTGGTATTGGTAAACTGGGAACCGGCCAACTGAATGCCGTCACCGGAATCGCCAGCAAAGTGAATAGTTACTTTGGGAAGCGTCTGGGTTTGGTCACTCATTTCAGGCGTTTTGCGGCAGGCCCTCTTCTACCACTTTTTGAACTTCCGGCGCGTGTTTTTTCACGGTCATTTCCACGCCGCTCTTGAGGGTCATTTGGTTTACGGAGCAGCCGGTACAAGCCCCGTGGAGCCTCACGTGCACGGTACCGTCTTCGTCCAGCCCCAGGAAACTTATGTCGCCTCCGTCAGATTTCAGAAAGGGACGGATTTCTTCCAGGCCTACGCCTATGCGGCGGATGATGTCTTCTTTATTTTCCATAAGCTTATGTAGTGTCTGTCCATACTGTCGAGTGTCTGTTCTAGAAAGTTCCCTAACGAGGCTTGCGCAGCCCCAAAAAAACGGAGTTTACTAAAGTAAATGAGTATTTTTGGGCAAGCATAACGAAGTTAGGGGACTTTATAAGCAGACACTATTTATTTACGGCCGAGCAACCAGCCATGGTGGTAATACGGGTCGCTTCGGTGGGCGGCATTTCTTCGTTGCGGCGCACCAGAGATTCCACTACTTGGCGGGTCATGGCCTCCAGGGCTTCTTTGGTGGGAGTGCCTTCCTGGAGGGCGGCCGGGCGGCCTACGTCGCTGCTCTCGCGGACGCTTTGAACCAGGGGAATTTCCCCCAGAAAGGGTACTTGCAATTCGCGGGCCAGGTTTTGCACCCCTTCCTGCCCGAAAAGGTAGTATTTGTGGTCGGGCAACTCCGCGGGGGTGAAGTACGCCATGTTCTCCACCAGCCCCAGGACCGGAACGTTGATATTGGGAACTTTAAACATGCCTACGCCTTTGCGGGCATCGGCCAGGGCCACGTGCTGGGGCGTACTTACGATCACGGCGCCGGTAATGGGCACCGCCTGCACCAGGCTGAGATGGATATCACCGGTGCCGGGTGGTAAGTCAACCAGCATAAAGTCCAGCTCGCCCCAGTGGGCATCGCGGATGATCTGGTTAAGGGCTTTGGAAGCCATGGGGCCGCGCCATACCACCGCCTGATTGGCCCCGGCAAAGAAGCCAATAGAAAGCAGTTTTACGCCGTAAGCCTCTACGGGTTCCATTTTGTTTTTCCCGTCCACCTGCACATTGCCGGGCTTGGCATGCTCTACGTCAAACATGGTGGGCATGCTGGGGCCGTAGATATCCGCATCTACCAGGCCTACTTTGAAGCCCATTTGGGCCAGGCTTACCGCCAGATTGGCCGTGATGGTAGATTTGCCTACGCCGCCTTTACCGGAGGCAATGGCAATGATGTTCTGTACGCCGGGTATCTTTTCGCCCCGGATCTGGTTGGCCTTTTCTTCGGCTGCTTTGGGTACCTCTATGTTAACGGAAACTTTCAGCTTCTTTTCCACCCGCTCGTGGATTTCGCGCATGATGTCCACTTCCAGTTTCTTTTTCACGTGCAGGGCGGGCGATTCACTGATCACATCTACCACCACCTCATCGCCAAATATTTGGAGATTCTTCACGTGGCCGGCTTCCACCAGGTCGGTACCGCCTTTGGTGGCCTTGATATGGCGGAGCGCGTCTACTACTTGGTCTTTTTTTATGGCCATTCCTTGCTGTTTATTTAATGTGTCTGTCTATAAAGTC
>JAVLBR010000083.1:0-9285 GCA_031581125.1 Schleiferiaceae bacterium
CGTAAAAGTTTACCACGCTTACTAAGCGGCCTTGGTTATCTCGTTCCACCACCATCTCGCTTGCGGGGCAAGTAGGCCCTGTGGCCTTGGGCTCCTTTTCGCAGGCCGAAAGCAAGCTTAAAAAAAGTAAGGCGCATGAGGTGGCCCCTAAATCGCAGCGCGGGAAAAGGCTGCTTTCAGATAGTATCATGTAAACGGTGTTAACCGGTCGTCCTCAATATCAGGACATCCTGAAAATCAATTGCTTTTTTATTGTTACCTCCTCTCCAATAGCCCGGAAAAAAATTCTCCACGGTGAAACCCAAATCTTCCAGGAGGGCAAACAACTTCTCTTTTTTGTAAGCTACATTGGCCCGTTTCACCGTTTGGCTCATAAGGTACACATTGTGGTCCTGATAGGGAAATCGAAAGGCCCCCGATTGATCAGCTGCATTGGTGGCCTTTTCTAAATTTTCTTCATCCAGAATGAAAAAGCTGGCGTAAAAGGCGCCGCCAGACTTCAGGTAAGCCGCGGATTTCTCCAAATAAAATGCCGTTTCTTCCCATAAAAGATGGGTAAAAAAAGAATTCGCGACGGCCAAGTCCATTGAATCATTATCAAAGGGAAGGGTAATGTCAGTAGCGCCCGGCCCATCGGCATTATAAAGGTCGTTATAAACCGGCGTATGGTAAAAGTGAAAATGAGGATAACGTTTTGTCACCTCCTGCTGGCAACGTTGAATGGCACTTTCTACGATGTCCACCCCGTGGTACTCTCCCCCATTATCAAGGACGTCCGTAAGGGGTATTGCCACCCTTCCCAAGCCACTGCCCAGGTCGAGTACAGCGCTTTGCCCGGTTAATCCTGCAAAACGGCGCAAGTTGTCAACGGTAGTCTTACCGGACTCCAGGAAATTACCCCGCCCTGTGAAGATTTCACCCGTTTTGGGAAGGGGTATGCCATTATAGTACTTTCGCCTTTCCAAAAAAGCCGGGGAGGCCAATTGCCGGGCTACATATCTTAAACCTGGTGGTAGCGAATAATAAAAGTTACGTAAGATTTTCATTCCATGGTCTAGTATAAAAAAGATTTTGCAAAAAATCTTTTCACCTCCTATTTTACAAATTTATGCCGGGAGCCCTAAGGCCCCCTAGCCTACTCCACCGTCACGCTCTTGGCCAAATTCCGCGGCTGATCCACGTTGGCGCCGCGCATTACCGCGATGTGGTAGGAGAGCAACTGCAAAGGAATGGTGGTGAGCAGCGGAGAAACCGACTCAGAGCAGTCCGGCACTTCGATCACGTGATCGGCCATCTCGGCCAGGTCGTCATTGCCAGCGCTTACCACGGCAATTACCTTGCCTTTCCGGGCCTTTACTTCTTGGATATTGCTCACCACTTTCTCGTACTGGTTGCTGCGCGGGGCGATTACCACCACGGGCATTTCCTCGTCGATAAGGGCAATGGGCCCGTGCTTCATCTCCGCCGCGGGATAGCCCTCGGCGTGGATGTAACTGATCTCCTTGAGCTTCAGGGCGCCTTCCAGGGCCACCGGGAAGTTGTAGCCGCGGCCCAGGTAGAGGAAATTGCGCGCGTCTTTGAAAAGCGAAGAGATGTACTTGCTCTGCTCATCGCTTTCCAGCATTTGCTCAATCTTGGCGGGAATGTGGTCCAGCTCCACCATCAGGCGTTGGAAATCGCTTTCCTTAAGTATGCCTTTGTGGTGGCCAATTTTCAGGGCGATAAGCGCCAGCACCGTTACTTGCGCGGTAAAGGCTTTGGTAGAGGCTACCCCTATTTCCGGTCCGGCGTGGGTGTAGGCCCCGGCATGCGTTTCCCGGGCGATGGAAGAGCCCACTACGTTGCACACCCCAAAGATGGTCGCGCCTTTTTCCTTGGCCAGTTTGATGGCCGCCAGGGTATCGGCGGTTTCGCCAGACTGGCTGATGGCAATGACCACATCCTTTTCGGTGATCACCGGATTGCGGTAGCGAAACTCAGAGGCGTATTCCACTTCCACCGGGATACGGGCTATGTCTTCAAAAAGGTACTCGCCCACCAGACCGGCGTGCCAACTGGTGCCACAGCCGATGATGATGATGCGCTGCGCCTGGAGAAATTTTTCCTGGAATTGGTATACCCCGTCCATGCGGATGAGGCCCTGTTCCGGCAGGAGACGTCCCCGCAGGGTGTCGCGAATGGATTTGGGCTGCTCAAAGATCTCCTTGAGCATAAAGTGGTCAAAGCCACCTTTTTCGATATCGGCCAGGTCCAGCTCTAGCTGATGCACGTAAGGATCGATAGAGCGCTTGTTCTTGATGGAAAGCACCTGAAGCTCTTCTCCCCGGGTGATGACCGCCATTTCATCGTCTTCCAGATACACCGCTTTTTTGGTGAATTCCAGGAAGGGCGTAGCATCGCTGGCAATGAAGTGTTCGCCCTCGCCGATGCCTACCACCAGCGGACTACCTTTTTTGGCCACCACGATTTGGTCCGGATTGTTGCGGCTAAACAAAGCGATGGCGTAAGCGCCCACCACTTGGTTAAGCGCGATGCGCACCGCCTCCGGTAGGGCCACTTCTTCTGAAATTTTAACGTCCTCAATCAGGTTGACCAGCACTTCCGTATCGGTTTCCGACTGGAATTTATAACCCCGGCGGGTGAGGGCTGCCTTGATGGCCGCGTAATTTTCGATGATCCCGTTGTGGATCATGGTGATTTCGCCGCTTTGGGACACGTGGGGGTGGGCATTTTCATCGGTAGGCGCCCCGTGGGTGGCCCAGCGGGTGTGGCCCAGTCCAATTTGGGCCGCGTTAAGGCCACCGTTGATCCGGGCTTCCAGATCAGCTACTTTGCCTTTGCACTTGTAGAGTTGATGGCGGCCGTTGAGCACGGCGATACCGGCGCTGTCGTAGCCCCGGTATTCCAGGCGTTTGAGGCCTTTGATGATCACGGGCACCGCGTTTTGGCTGCCCAGGTATCCTACGATTCCACACATAGGGTAGAGGTTTTTTTAAGGTTGCGTATAGTACACTACGAGCTTAAGCGGCTCGCCCGCTTGTCCTCCCCCTTGAAGTATGGTCCGGTTGGCGGTGGTAGTTCGCCGCCGCGGCACCACGGCTAAAGTAGGGTTTTCCCCAGAATTCAGTGCCGAAAAAAGATGCCTGGTTAAGTCAAAGCGGTAGCGGTTTTGCCGCAAAGTGCCGAATTGGAGCGAACCATCGCCGCCGTCTTCCTGGAAGTCTACAGCGCGCGGACCCAGTCCCCGGCCTTCCAAAACGAGCATTTCCAGCCGTGGGCTGGGGGCAGCGGGGTCCCCTGTCCCCACGGCCGTCGGGATTTCCAGCCGGGCTTGGTTGATCACCAGTCCTTCTTTGCTGAGCGAGTCCATCTTGCCCGGGGCCAGTTTAAGAGCCGTAGCTACGCCGCCCATGGCCTGGATGTAAGTGGGGGCTTCGCCCTTCACGGTGTCTTGATTATCAAGGTCTAATAGTGCCTGGTCGTAATCGTGGGAAAAGGTGCTAAAGTGAATGGGCAGCAAAGGTTTGTCTTGGCGGAAATTAAGGTCCAAAAAGGCCGTATCTTCCTCATTATGGTAATGAATCCGCAGTGCACTAAAAACGCTGGCCAGATCGGTATAAAGAATGGCGTCGCCTGCGGTTACTTCTACCATTACGCCTTTGAAATACTCCGTAAAGTCCTCAAAAGCGGCAAATGGCGCGAAGTTACCATCGCCTACTTCTACAAATCTGTCCCGGAAATAAGTGGTGTCTAGCGGAATGGTGATGCCCGGGGGCGCGGGATTACCATTAAAAGTGGTGGGCGATTCTGGCCTCACGGGGATGTTTTGCCGCTCCCCGAGCAGGCGTTTGAGCTGCGGTTCATACTGGCTGTAGTAGAGGCTATCCGGATTAAGCTCAGAAGCCAGTTCGTGTACTTTCACGTCTATGGGCTGGGTGGTATCCCCGTAGGCCTGCGAGAGCGCCAGGTTCATATTAACGGAGTCAATCACCGGGTTTTCGCCAAAGTCGGCATTGAGCTGAACGGGCAGCACCTGCCCTACCAAGGTGGCCTGGGTTTCCCCGAGGTAAGTGCTGGTTTCCCGCCCCAGGAGGCGGGTGCCGGGGTATCCCCCGATTTGCTGCTGCTGGCGGCGGGTGAAGGCCACCAGTACCGAGTCGATGGGCGCGGTATAGGTGGTCACCGGGATGTGCAGGCTGTCCGCATCTATATTTTCACCAATTACCTGGTCAAAGCCCAGCTCATCGTTGGGTTTTTCACAAGCGGCAAAGGCCAGTAAGACCACCAGGGCCAGCAGTGGTCTACGGGAAGAATAAAAGCTAAGGGGCATAAGGATCATTTAGTGTTTCTCCATAGAGTCCAGTGTCTCGTCTAGAAAGTTCAAGAACGAGGCGCGAGAGGACGATAAAACCGCAGTTTACTGAAGTAAATGAGGATTTTGAGGACGATCGCAACGAAGTTATTGGACTTTATAGACAGACACTATTTAGGCTACCGACTCTTCCACGGCAATTTGCTCGTATAGCGCGTGTACGTCGGCGGCTTGTTTGTCGCTGGGACTAAGGTCGAGGAAGTGCGGTACTTCTTTTTGGGCGTATTCGAGGAGCTCGGGCTGGGTGTCGGCGCTACCATTGACCACGCCATCCGCGTAGGCCATGGCCGCTTTCAGGGCGGAAGGGATGGTATTTTCCTTAAAGGCTTCCAGGTCTTGCCCCTTCACTCCGTCAAATTTGAGGGTGTCTATAAGATTATTGCCCACCGGACCTTCGGGTGACTTGTAGATGGAGAGGACCGTTTTGGTGTTGCTAAAGAGCGGATCATCCGCGAAGAAGCGCTTGATATAGAGCGGTAAGAAACTGGCCATCCAGCCGTGGCAGTGGATGATATCGGGGCTCCAGCTCAGCTTGCGCACGGTTTCGATCACCCCGCGGCAGAAAAAGAGCGCGCGCTGATCATTATCGCCGTAGAGTTTCTCGTTTTCGTCGGTAAAAAGGGCTTTGCGCTTGAAGTATTCTTCGTTGTCTATGAAGTACACCTGCATGCGCGCCTGGGGAACGGAGGCCACCTTGATGATAAGCGGCTGGTCCATGTCGTTCACGATCACGTTAATACCAGAAAGGCGGATCACCTCGTGCAATTGGTGACGACGTTCATTGATCAGACCAAAACGCGGCATAAAGACCCGCACTTGATGGCCCTTCTCATTCATTTTTTTAGGCATCTCCAGCGAAGGCCGGGAAATTTCATTTTCAGGAAGATAAGGGTGTATTTCCTGGCTTACGTACAATATTCTCTTTGACTCCATTCTACCATTGCGCTTTAGCGGATGCATTTAAAAAACAAGCGGCAAAATTACGGGTTTTTTAGCAATTCCTCAATTTATAATAATAGCTTTGGCCGCTTTTAAAGTGGTTTGTCGCTGGGAAACTTGAGGGGTGGCCGGCAAGGACTTCTTAACAGCAGGGCTTTTCTGCGAGGCTCGGGCGGTTCTTGTTGGGCACACTGGGGAATCCCTTTGGCCCCAAACCATAAAGAGCTGCTTATGCGAATACTAAAAGACGCCCACCAGGCCCGGGCTTTTCGGGCGGCCTGCACCCAAGCCGGGCAAACCCTTGGTTTTGTCCCCACCATGGGTGCCCTGCACGAAGCACATTTGGCCCTGGCCCATCAAAGCCAACGCGACAATGCGGCCACGCTGGTGAGCATCTTCGTGAACCCCACCCAGTTCAATAATCCGGAAGACCTGGAAAAATACCCCCGGCGGGTAGAAAGTGATCTGGAAGGCCTGGAAAAAGCGGGCGTGGACGCTGTTTACCTGCCCAGCGTAGGTGACATCTACGGGCAGCAGGTGAAAAGCGAGCCCCTGGACCTGGCCGGCCTGGACCGGGGCATGGAAGGCACTTACCGCCCGGGACACTTCCCGGGGGTGGCTACGGTGATCAAACGTTTTTTTGAGATCCTCCAACCCGACCGTGCTTATTTTGGCCAAAAAGACTATCAACAGCTCCGCGTAGTACAGCACATCACCAAGCAGCACCAGCTGGGCGTAGAAGTGATAGGCTGCGAAACGGTGCGCACCAAGGAAGGCCTGGCCATGAGCAGCCGCAACTATCGCCTCAGTGAGCAGGGATGGCAGGATGCCCTCCTGATTCCCCAAGCCCTGCAATGGGCGCGGGAAAACCATGACCGCCATAGCCCGGGAAGCCTGAAGGAAGGCGTGCAAAAATTCTTTAACGATGAACCGCTGAAGCTAGAATACGTGGAAATAGCTGATCCCGAAACTATGCGCCCGCTCCGGGAATGGTTGGACGCAAAGCACGCCCGTATCTTTTTGGCGGCCTTCTGTGAGGGGGTGCGCCTTATCGATAATCAAAAGCTATTTTAATTTAGTTTTGTGTCCCGTAATTTCCCTGGCAAGAAGGGACCACCAAGAAGCAGAAAATCCTTGATCAAGGCTGATTTCTCCCGATTTTTCCTTGCCCAAGGAGCTGCGCCCATTGAAGATCTGACCCCCGAAAGAGCCCCTAAGCGGCCATGAAGAAACGCCTACAGAACATTCTCAAATACCTTTTTTTCCTCACTATCGGCGGGCTTTTCCTCTATCTGGCTCTGCGCAATACCGATTTTGAAAAGCTGGCCTACGACTTTGCCCATGCCCAATATGGATATGTGATCGTTTCCATGGTCATGGGTTACCTGGCTTTCGTAAGCCGGGGCCTCCGCTGGAACCTGCTACTGGAGCCGCTGGGCCAAAAAGCCCATCCCTGGCACGCTATTCACGCCATCACCGCGGGCTACCTGGCCAATGCCGTAGTACCTCGCGCCGGCGAATTGGCCCGCTGTACCGCTCTCCACAGTACCGATAAAATCCCGGTAAACCGCCTCTTTGGGACCGTAGTGCTGGAACGCATCATTGATGGTTTTATGCTGCTTTCCATCATGACCCTCACTTTCCTCCTGGAACTGGATACCCTGCGCGATTTTTTCCAGGAAGCCTTTAAGGGCCAGGATACCAGCGGTACCGGCCTCTGGTGGAAACTGGCCCTTGCGGGGGCATTTTTAGGCCTCCTGCTGCTGCTTTACCTCTTTCGCCACCGCTTCCAGAACCTTCCCTTTTACGCCCGTATCCGTTCTTTCTGGGCGGGGTTTAAGGAAGGACTCAAATCTTTCCGAAGCCTGGAGCATAAATGGGCTTTCATCGGACACACCCTCTTCATATGGGGCATGTATTATTTGATGATCTACGTGGTGGTTTTTGCCCTGCCCGCCACTAAAAATATCGACCCTTCGAGCGGACTGCTCTTAATGACCGTAGGCGGCCTGGGCATGATCGTGCCTACCCCCGGCGGCATCGGCAGCTATCATTACCTGGTCATGCTGGCCCTGGGGGTCATGGGTATACCTTCGTCAGACGGGGTCAGCTTTGCCACCCTGGTGCACGGTGGGCAGTTCGTGATGACCCTGGTAAGCGGGCTCATTGCCCTGGGCTTCGTATACCGTGCCCGCCGCGTAAAAGTCCCTCTATCCAAAACCCTTTGAACATGAATTTCAAAGAAGCGCTCCGGGCCAAACAAATCAGCGCCGAAGCCCTGCCCTATCGCATCAACTCCTGGCGAATTTACGGCGAAGAGGCCTTGGTTTTATTTTTGGACCGTTTACAGTTAGCCCCCCATCACCTGGACAAACTCCTCGCTTACCAGGCCCTGGCGGATAAGCTGGTGCTGGCCCTGCCCCAGGAAGGCCCTGAAGAACAGCTTTACCAGGCCGGCCACCTGGCGGTAGTGGATGCCGTAAGCACCTACCAGGATGCCGCCGCCCTGGCGGCGCGCATTCCCCAGGCCAAACTCGCCTTCGATCTGGCTCAGCCGCCCGCACTACCGGCGGAGGCAGAAGCCCGCCTTATCAATCTCTAATAGCAGCTATGGCCAAGTCCAAAACCGCTTACTTCTGTCAAAACTGCGGCGCCCAGCACAGCCAGTGGATGGGCCAGTGCCCCCGCTGTGGGGAATGGAATACCCTGGTGGAGGAAATTACCGAAAAACCCGCCAAAACCCCCGCCTGGCAAAGCGCTTCCCAGGGCCCCTCTCCCCAGCGACAAGCCGTGCCCATCCAGCATTTTCAGGGCCGGGAAGACCCCCGCTACCCTACTACCGAGCCCGAGCTAGACCGCGTTTTGGGCGGAGGGCTGGTAGCCGGCTCGGTGGTACTTTTGGGCGGTGAGCCCGGCATAGGCAAGAGTACCCTCCTCCTGCAAATGGCGCTCCACCTCCCGCGCAAATGCCTGTACGTGAGCGGTGAAGAAAGCGAACAGCAAGTACAGCTTCGCGCCCGCCGCCTGGGCATCCAAAACGAAAGCTGCTTCCTCTACACCGCCACCCAAACCCAGGAAATCTTTCAGCAAACCAAGGCCCTGGCCCCCGAGCTGGTGGTGATAGACAGTATCCAAACGCTTCACTCCCCGCAGCTCGACTCGGCCCCCGGCTCTGTATCGCAGATCCGCCAGTGTGCCGCCGAGCTCATTCAGTACGCCAAGGAAACCGATACCCCCGTGCTGCTCATCGGCCACATTACCAAGGAAGGCCACCTGGCCGGCCCCAAAATCCTGGAGCACATGGTGGATACCGTGCTCCAGTTTGAAGGCGACCGCCACCACGTATACCGCCTGCTGCGGGCCCATAAAAACCGTTTTGGCTCCACCCACGAAATAGGCATTTACGAGATGTTTGGCGAGGGCCTCCGCCCCGTGAGCAATCCCTCCGAAATCCTCCTTTCCAAGCGAGAGGGCGACCTCAGCGGCAACGCCATCGCCGCTACCCTGGAGGGCATCCGCCCCATGCTGGTAGAGATACAAGCCCTCTGCAGCACCGCCGTGTACGGCACCCCCCAGCGCAGCACTACCGGCTTTGACGTGCGGCGGCTCAACATGCTCCTGGCCGTGCTCGAAAAGCGCTGCGGCTTTAAGCTGGGCAGCAAAGACGTGTTTCTCAACGTAACCGGCGGCCTCCGCGTAGAAGACCCCGCCCTGGACCTGGCCGTGGTAGCCGCCATCCTCAGCAGCAGTGAAGATATAGCCCTGCCGGGCCAAATGTGCTTTGCCGGCGAGGTGGGGCTCAACGGCGAAGTACGACCGGTATCGCGGGTAGAGCAGCGCATCTCCGAGGCCGAAAAACTAGGCTTCGACGAAATAATCGTAAGCAGCCACAGCAAACTGCCCCAGGGGAAATTCGGGGTGCGCATCAGCGCCTGCGGCAAAATAGAAGAAGTTTTTGGCCGGCTCTTTGGGTA
>JAVLBR010000084.1:0-9184 GCA_031581125.1 Schleiferiaceae bacterium
TACAGCCTATGGGGGTGTGGGCCGGTTCACCTTTCCTGGGGTAAAACCCCAGGCTTTTTGGCCTTAGGCTTTCAGCCTAAAACGGTGCTCATCGCTGACTGGATAGGCTTTCCAAAGGGGCTAAAGATGGGCCCGGGCCAGGAATGGAAAGGCTGGAAGCCTCTCGTCCTTAAGCATGAGGTGCTACCCTAGGCCCAAGGTTTTCAAACGCTTGGCAAAGCAGCGGAGCAAAATAGAAAAACCCCTGTTCCTCCCGGCTAAGTGGGGAGCAACAGGGGTGCTGTTTTTTTTTGCGCAGGGCCGTCTAAGCGGATTACTGCCCGCTATTCTGCCCCTGCGGGTCGGCGATAGAAAGCATTTCCATCTCAAATACCAGCCAAGAGTTGGGCGGAATCACTTTACCCGCGCCGCGGGCGCCATAGCCCAGTTCCGGGGGCACGATGATTTTCCATTTATCGCCCACCTTCATCATGCTCAGGGCTTCTTTCCAACCGGGGATCACCCGCGCCTGGGGGCCCACTGTGACCGCAAAAGGCTGGTAGTTGCGCTTAGGGTTTACCTTACCCGCTTCTTCTGCTACCGATTTAATGCTGGTGTCGAAAAGGGTGCCATCGGGCAAATACCCCGCGTAGTTCATCATTACCTTTTGTCCGTTTTCGGGCTTGGCGCCGGCTCCTTCTTGCAGCACTTGATAATAGAGACCGCTCTCGGTTTTGGTGGCGCCTTCTTTAAGCTTGGCCAGGGCGGCTTCCTGGCGCTCCATTTCTTCCTGGCGGGCTTTTTCTTTCTGCTCTTGCTGCTCCTGGAAAACGGCAGGCGCGTCAAAGTTTTGGGCGGCTTTACCGATGCGGTGGATGGTCACTTTTTCCATAGTCACTGCCTCTTCCGGTTTATTGCGGTCGGCCGTTTTTACCTTACTGATGGAGTCGGCCACCTCCTGGCCTTTTACCACCTTACCAAAAACGCTGTAACTGCCGTCCAGGCGGGGCTGCGGCGCTACGGTAATAAAAAACTGGCTGCCGTTGGTATTGGGGCCGGCGTTGGCCATGGAGATCACCCCTTTTTCGTGGGTGAGGCTGGTGTCTATTTCATTATCAAATTGATAACCCGGACCACCGGAGCCAGTGCCGGCCGGATCGCCGCCCTGGATCATAAAGTTGGGGATCACCCGGTGAAAGGTAAGCCCGTCGTAAAAGCGTTTGCCCTGGTATTCTTCTTTTACGCCGGGGTGCTTGCCTTGGGCCAGGGCCACAAAGTTGGCCGTGGTCATGGGCGTTTTTTCCATATTGAGCTTAAGGAGGATATCGCCTTTGTTGGTGGCGATTTTGGTGTAAAGGCCTTTATCCAGTTTTACATTTTGCTCGTTTACGGTTACGGAGCTTTGCGATTGGCAACTGCTGCTGAGCAGGCCGGCCAGCAAAAAGGCCGATAGTAGTACATAGCGCATCATGGGATGTGGGGTTTTAAAATTAAAGATTATTCGACTTTATCGATTTGTACGTAGTAATGCAAGGCGGTGTAGGGCGGTACTTTGTTGCGATCGCCGGGCACACCGTAAGCCAGGTGCGAAGGTAAAATGAAACTACCACTATCACCGGCCGTCATCCGTTTGAGGGCTTCATGCAAGCCTAGCACCGCATCCTGCCGTTCCACCCGCAGCGATTTTTCGCGTTCGTAAATTTTTTGCCCGTTGAGTAAGTAAATATGGCTGCGGTAATGCACCCGGTCGCCCGGTTCTATGGGGGTAGTATCGCCGGGCAGGCTATCCGGGATGATACGGTAGTAAAGGCCGGTGCCACTGCGTTCCATGTCCAGGGACCGGTCTTCAATATAAGCTTGGATAGAAGCATCTTCTTTGCGCAGAAATTCCCGCTGCGCTTCCAGGCGGTCCACTCCCTGCCCGGGCGGATCTTGCGCCGTATCCTCTTCCTGGCCGTTGCACTGGCAACTCCATACGAGGGCGCCCAGCAAGGCAATTAAGAGGCTATTCTGCAAAATTTGGCAAGTCTTGGAGCGTATGGGCATGGGCCTGTAGCGCTGTTTCAATTTTTTCAATGGTTTCGACCAGGCTTAGGTCGGATATCCCACCGGCCGCATTGAAATGCCCACCCCCCTGAAAGTTTTGGCGGGCAAATTGGTTGACATCAAAACCGCTCTTACTGCGGAAACTCATTTTCACCCGGCCCTGCCAGGGGTAGCAAAAGGCGCTCAGCTCGATGCCGGCCAGGGAAAGACCGTAGTTTACGAAGCCTTCGGTATCTCCCTTCTCAAAGGGAATTTCTATCAGGTCTTTTTCGCTGAGGTACAGGATCACGGCGTGGCGGTCTTCCAGGAGCCGCATGTTATCCAAAGCACGCCCCAGCAATTTAAAACGTTGGGGCCGATTGCTATCGTATATCCGGGAGGCCACCACGTGGGGACGCACGCCTACAGCCAGCAAATGGGCTACCGCCTGGTGGGTTTCGGACCGGGTGCTGCTAAAGCGGAAATTGCCCGTATCGGTAGCTATGCCGGCGTAAAGGGCCTCGCCAATATCCCGGTCCAGGTATGGTTCCCATCCCATGGCCAGCGCCCAGTGGTACACCATTTCGCAGGTGCTGCTCATCTCGTGGTCTGAATACAGCGCCTCGGCGAAGTGTTCCGGCTGGCGGTGATGATCGATGACCATGCGGGGCACCTCCAGGTTTCGAAGGTCTTCTTCCAGCGGTCCGGAGCGAGACAGGGCGTTGTAGTCAAGGTGAAGGGTAAGCTGGGCATCTCGCAAGATGGCCCGCGCCTTTTCGGGGGTTTCTTCAAAGCGGATCACCTCTTCGTTGCCTTTGATCCAGTGCAGATTAGCCGCGTAGCGATTGGGGACGATGACGGTGGCTTCCTTGCCTTGATGGCGAAGGAGGGCCGCTGCGGCCAGGGCGCTGCCCATGGCATCTCCATCGGGGTTAAGGTGATTGGTCACCACTATTTTTTGGGCCGATAGAAGCAGACGCTCGGCTTGCGCCAGGAAGGAGGCGGGCACTTTCATAAGCGGGCAAAGGTAAGGTTATGGCCGGAACCACATTTGGCCGCCAGGCCGATAAACAAGCATGCTACTTACCGGCCTCCTGCATCCGATTGGGACCGGAGCGCCTTCTTTGGTAAAGTTCAAAACGGGTAGGCTCCGCTTTGGGCGGCCAGTAATTATCGTCCCGGTCCGTATCGGCCGTTTCCCGAAAGGGGTCGAGCTCCACCTGCTGGAGCTCTTTTTCGAAGGCGTATACTTTGGTAAAGGCTTGTTCGTTTTTTAACCAGATTTGGGCGGGCGCCCGCTTCACTAAACTGCTGCCATCTTGGAAAGTAAATTTTACGATGATGGGCATCACCAGGCCGCCCTGGTTTTCAAAGTCCACCTCGTAAAAATTATAGTCTTCCTCGATGAGCGCTTTCTCTTCATCGCTAAGCTTTTCGCGGTAGCGTTCGTACCGCTCGCGGTCTACTTCCAGCACGGTGTAGGGGTCTACCCGGTTATAAAAATCCAGTACCTCCGGATGCGCATCGGAATAACGCTGGCCCGCCAGAGCGGTATCATTGCGCAAATCGCCTATAAAGTCTTTATCCGCTTTTTGGCGCTGGCGGGGCATTACTTTATCGGGATCTTTGGAGCTAAGCTTGTAGTGCCGTACGTCTTTCAGGGCTATGTCCACATGCTGGGTGGTGTAAAACCAGCCGCGGAAAAACCAATCCAGGTCGGTAGCGGAAGCATCTTCCATGGTGCGGAAGAAATCAGCGGGCGTGGGATGCTTGAATTTCCAGCGCTGGGCGTAAGTTTTAAAAGCCATATCAAAGAGCTCCCGGCCCATCACCGTTTCGCGCAGGATATTGAGGGCTGTGGCCGGTTTGCCGTAGGCATTATTGCCAAACTGGAGGATGCTTTCCGAGTTGGTCATGATGGGCATCATGTCTTCCGGCTCGGAACGCATGTAGTCCACGATTTTATAAGCGGGCCCACGCCGGCTGGGGTAGCCGGGCTCCCATTCTTGTTCGGCCAGGTACTGCACGAAGGTGTTCAGCCCCTCATCCATCCAGGTCCACTGCCGCTCGTCGCTATTCACGATCATGGGAAAGAAGTTGTGCCCTACCTCATGGATGATCACACTGATAAGGCCGTATTTGGTCCGACGGCTGTAGGTTCCGTCGGGCTCGGGCCGCCCGCCGTTAAAACAGATCATGGGATATTCCATGCCGATGCGGTCGGTATGGACACTAATGGCCTTGTGGTAGGGATAATCAAAGGTGTATTTGCTATACACTTTTAAGGTGTGGGCCACCGAGCGGGTGGAATAGCGCTCCCACAGCGGATTGCCTTCCTTGGGGTAATAGCTCACCGCCATCACCGTATCCTGGCCCAGGGGCACGCCCATGGCGTCCCAGATAAACTTACGAGAGGAAGCAAAGGCAAAATCCCGCACGTTTTGGGCTTTGAAATGCCAGGTTTGGGTTTCGTCGGTCCCCTTTTTTTCGTTTTTGCGGGCTTCTTTGGGGGTTACGATCAGCACTGGGTCTTCCGTACTGCGCCGGGCTTCTTTCAGCCGGTTGCGTTGGGCTTCGGTGAGCACCTCATCGGGGTTTTGCAGCTGGCCGGTCGCCCCCAGAATATGATCGGCGGGGGCGGTGATCTTCACGTCGTAGTTGCCAAAGGGCAAGGCAAACTCCCCGCGCCCCAGGAACTGTTTGTTTTGCCAACCTTCCACGTCGTTGTACACCGCCATGCGCGGGAAAAACTGGGCGATGGTAAAGATGGTATTGCCCGTTTCGGGAAAGGTTTCGTACCCGGAGCGGCCGCCTATTTCCATGCGGTTATTGATCTTATAGTGCCAGTCCAGGCTAAAGCTTACGCTATCGCCGCTTTGCAGTGGCTCTGCCAGGTTGATGCGCATCATGGTATAATTGATGGTGTGCGAAAGGTTTGCGCCCTGCGCATCTTGCACCTGGTCTATCTTAAAGCCGCCATCAAAGTCATAAAACAGCTCTTCTAACTGGCGGTAGCGCATTTTTTGCCGAATGCTGCCTTTCCGCATTTGCCGGGTAAGCCCTTGGGGGTCTCGCATGTTTTGGTCCAGCTGCACCCAGAGGTAGTCCAGGGCTTCGGGGGCATTATTGATATAGGTAATGGTTTGCTGCCCGGTGATGGTTTTTTGGTCCTCGTCCAGGCTTATTTCCATATCGTAGTTGGCCTGCTGCTGGTAATAGAAAGCCCCCGGCGCCCCCCCGCCGGTCCGGTACATATTGGGGGTGGGCAGCTCTTCTTTGAGCTGCTTAAAGGCACTTTCATTATAGGGCGTTTGGGCTTGAAGGAAGCCCGCCGCGAGGAACCAGGTCAGGATGGCGTATACAGGTCTACACATAAGAGAAGGGGATTTTTTCGGCCCGGGGGCCAAATGTAAATGAAATCCAGCAGAGGCCTTAATGGCTCGGTTGGGACTTCGGTTCGCGCTGAAGAAGAGCGTCTTCCAGGGCTTCTTCCAGATCGGTAAAGCGATAGGCAAAGCCCGTTTGAGCTATTTTTTGGTGGGAGGCCCGGTTGCTGGCCAGTACGGTTTGCGCCATTTCCCCCAGGCCCAGTTTTAGGGCCCATCCCGGCACAGCGGGCAGCCACAGGGGCTTTTTCAAAACGGAAGCCACGGCCTCCGTCATTTCCTTATTGGTGGCATTGGCCGGGCCTACCGCGTTGTAGACGCCCTGCAGAGCGGATTTTTCTACCGCGTGGACAAACATGGCGGCCACGTCCTGCAGGTGTATCCAGGGCATCCATTGTTTGCCGCTGCCCAGCGGGGCCCCCATTCCGTAGCGAATGGGCGCGGCGATCTGCGGCAGAGCTCCCCCGGCACCACTTAGCACAATACCGATGCGGAGAATAACGGTGCGCACGGATAAGGCCTCGAAGAGTTTGGCCTCTTGCTCCCATTTTTGACACACCAGGGAAAGAAAATCCTGCCCGGGCGGATCGTCTTCCTGGCGCAAAGCCTCGAGATCGTTGGCGTAATACCCTACGGCGGAAGCACTCACGAAGGTTTGCAGCGCTATTTGGTGCCGCTCTACTTCCTGCAGGAGCAGGCGAATGGCGTCCGTTCGGCTGCGGAGAATTTCGCTTTTGTAGGAAGGCGTCCAGCGTTTGGCTATGGGGGCTCCGGCCAGATTAATAATGCCTTCCACCCCTTCAAAGGCTTCAGAAGCGGCGTCCATGCGGTCCAGGTCCCAAAAAAACTCCGGCACCCCTTCCTCGTTTTTTTGCGGGTTCCGGCTTAAACGCACCACCTGATGGCCCAGGGCCAAAAGCTGTCTGCTTACCTCTTTTCCTATCAAACCGGTGCCACCGGTGATCAGTATTTTCATATTTGCTTACGCCCTTCGTAACTGGTGTCCGTCCAAACTGTCGAGTGTCTGTCCTAGAAAGTTCGCTAACGCCTGTCCCGATTAATTCGGGGAGGCTTGCGCAGCCCAAAAAAGCGGAGTCTCGCCACTGGCGAGAGCGGACTTTATAAACAGACACTAACTAGGAACAATGATAACTCAAATTGTTTGTTTAGGGTCTCGCTATAAACGACGCAATGAATATCCCTATTAAAACTTGGAAACAAGCAGTTGGGTTAGTGCTGCGCTAACGGTGCCGGTGATGAGGACCTTTGGACGTCTGGGGCGCCCGGATAAATTGCTGGGTATGCCGTTTTCCCGCCTGGCTGAGGGAAATGACATAAGTTCCTTGAGGTAATTTTTCCGTCGGTATGGCCAGGGAATGCTTAGCACCAGCCCCTGTTACGCCCTTAAATTGGTGAACAAGCCGACCGTTTTGATCGTGGATTTGGATCTGTACCGGGGTATGGGGCTGTGCCCCGTAGTCTAATCGGATTTCTTCTTGAGCCGGATTGGGGTATATGGTCAAATGCATGCTGTTGGGAGTAGCTTCTCCACGCCCCAAGGTACGGCCTGGGAGGAGACGCACTTTAAACACTTCTTGGGTGGCACTACTCTGGGTGCCCGTATTTTGATTAAAAATATTGGGGGCAGTACTTCGAATACCACCTACGATATAGCCGAGGGTAAGGGTGTCTTGGAGCGGCAATGAAAGGGCGGCAATGTGGCCATCTTCCCGGGTAGGTAGCTGAGGATCCAGATAAAAAACACTCCCTGCCCCCAGCAAACCGGGCATGCTGGAATCCATGCGCGTTTCCCTGTAGTTACCCTGGGCATCTTTACTTACCACGGCAATGGTATTCACAAATGGCACGTTATTGTCCTGCACACGCTGGCCGTTCTGGTCTACATAATATTGGGCTATGCCGCCAAAGAACAAATTGTGCATCGCTCCAGAAGCGGTATCAAACAGGGGGAGATGGGCACAGTGATAATGGTTGAAGTATTGCGTAAAGCCCGGCACCTCCCGAACGGAGGAAGTATCTATTTCCACCGCGCTCAAATAGGGCAGGTCTGCGGTCTTCTTAAAAACACCCGAGAAGGCGGTGAAAGACAACTTTCCCTGAGCGTCTAATTGGGCAAGGACGTTGTAATCACGACGGTGAAGAAGCTGGGCATCTTTTATTTCCGGCTGCCAGGCTACCTGCGGATTTAAAGAAGGACCAGAAAGGGTGAATCTTCGCACCGCATTAGTGTACTGCTGGGTAAAGCTAGGTCCATTCATAGGGTTGTAACGCCCATCGAAGCGATGCCCGCCAATTAGATAAAAGACCCCTCCCTTGTACTGCAAACTCCCGCCCGTTACGGCAAAATCCGAACCGGAAAGCCGCCCAAAACATGCGTCCAGTGTACCACTCTGCTGGAATACATAGCGGTCCAAAGCTGCCATATTCACCACTATCAGCGCCGGAAAGGTAATGTGCGTTCCCTGGGCAGCGGAAATACCGTACCCCCCTACCAGATACAAGAGACTATCCTTCTGATAGTATTCCATATTGGTGGACTTCAACTGATCATAAAGCCCCGTAGAAAGCCCACTGATATCCACGTAGCGCGCGCTGTCTTGCTGCTTATCCACCACAATCAACCTGTCATTATGCCCCGCCGCATCAAAGGAAGCCCAGGGTTGTCGCTGGTGTAAGCCGTCTAACCGCCCGCCAAACATATACCAATGCCCGTTATAGTGCGCCGGCGCAAAAGACTGCACCCCGCCGAAATTCTGGATACGGTAAGGGCTCACTTCCACTTGAAAAGGTACCTGACTCTGAGCGGTAAACGCCGTGAATAGCAAGACTAAAAGAATATGAATACGCATATCATTAAATTGAACAGCAAAAATAGCCGGAAGGCTGCCCTTTAAAGTGATGCACATCACGTCTAAAACCGCAATCAAGGGACTGCTTCTCTAAGACAATTAAAATAGTCAGAGACGGGTCGCCCAAAAGGGCTCAAGGCCCAAGTGCATGTTCTCAGCTTACGCTAGGCTTCTCCCCCCTTTATCAGCCGGCAAACGTGCTTATCTATGGGCAAGTCCAGTTGTTCTTCCCGCAGGCTTTTCCGGGGCTGCCAAAAAAGCACCATATCGCCGGGGGCCGGGAGGGCAGCCTGGTAAGGTTGAGCGGCCACGGGGATGGTTTCCGGCTGGGCGCAGCTTACCCGGTAATACAAGCTGATTACCTGCATTCGTGCATGGAAAGAAGAGGGCACAAAAAAATCGGTGGTATAAAAGTGCCCCTCCGCCCGGACGCTTACCCCCGCTTCTTCTTTAAATTCCCTCACCACCGTTTCGCGGGGCCCTTCCCCCCATTCCAGCCCCCCGCCGGGAAATTTCACATAAAGCTGTCCTTTGATATTTTCCCGGGAAAGCAAAAGCGCCCCGTCCCATTCCAGGAGGCCGTACACTCGTACCGTTAGTTTTCCGTCCATAGCTTCTTTAACCGCAGGTTAACCATTCTTTTTTAGGTTGTTACCCCTTCCTGCTTGGAAGCCCTACTGAGGGGCCTAAGGGATAGAACCGCGAAAATAACATCTTCTCATCCCAGCTGAGGGGAATCACCCCAAACGCTATTTCTATTTTTTTGCTGCCGCCCAAAAAAGGACGGCAACCGACCCATTAGGTACGGGACACTTCCTCCATAACATTCTCATTTTCATTATTTAGCCGCCTAAATCCCCCAAGGGGGACCTTAGGCCGCGTCTGGACCGCCGGAGTGCTATATCTTGGAAGCTTGCCGCTCGG
>JAVLBR010000085.1:0-9164 GCA_031581125.1 Schleiferiaceae bacterium
TCGTTAGCGAACTTTCTAGGACAGACACTCGACTGTATGGACAGACACTATTTAGTGTCCGTCTATAAAGTCATTCAGCTTCGTTACGCTTACTTTCTCGCTAAAAGCGAGACTCACCTCGCCCGTGGCGAGACTCTCGAACTTCCTAAAACAGACACCGGATAGTATAGACAGACACTATTTAACCATCTGGTGGAATTTTTCGATGTGAGCCGGACTCCCCTGCAGGTAGAGGATATCACCGGGCCGCAGCTCTTCCTCGGGCTGAATGCTCTGCCGGGTTTCTTCCCCGCGCTTAATGGCCAGGATATTGATGCCGTATTGGGCCCGTAGATTAAGCTCGTGAAGCGGCTTGCCCAGAAACCGGTTGCTGTCTCCGGTCATGCGCAAGCAGGTGATATTAAAGTCGGCAATATCGGTGTGGCGGAAGGTACGGATGGGGATGGCATCGCTTTGAAAGAGCTGGTAGTTATCGGCCCGGGCTCTTTCCACCAGCTGATCAATTTCGTCTTCCGGTACCAGGAAGTTATGCAGTACCTGGGTGAAAATGATCACGGAGGTCTCAAATTCCTCGGGAATCACTTCATCGGCCCCCAGGGCGAGGAGGTCTTGGGTTTGGTTGACAAACCGGGTCCGCACCACCAGGTAGAGGGTACTGGAAAGGCTCCGAATATTTTTAATAACGGCTTGGGTAGCTTGGTGATCAGAGATGGCCACTACCGCACAGCGGGCCTGGGCGAGCTGTACCTGCTGGAGGATATGGTCTTCACTGGCATCGCCGAAGAGAATGGGCAGGCCACGGGCCTTTTCGCGCTGCACCGTCTCGGGGTTCATCTCAATGATCACAAAGGGAATATTACTGGCGGTAGCGGCCCGGGCCAGGTTACGCCCGTTTACCCCATAACCAATAATGACCAGGTGATTTTCAAAGGTGGGATCCCCCTCCGGCGTATCGGCCAACGGTATGGGCCTGGCAGCGGCTAGCCCCATTTTTTTTCGAACCCCCAGCAACCAAGTGGCCATGGGCGCTGCCCCCATGATAACAAAGGGCGTAAGCAGCATAGAAACAATAGACACCGAGAGGAAGTATTGATTGGTCTCCGGGCTGAGCAATTCATATTCTATGCCCACCTTGGAAAGGATAAAAGCAAACTCCCCCACCTGAAAGAGCGAGAGGCCGGTAAGCAAAACCGTCCGTGGGGGATGTTTTAGCGCGGCTACGGCCAGAGCGGCCACACTGGACTTGACCAGAAAAACGACCAGCACCAGAAGCATGATGATGGAAAAATGGGCGATGAAAAACTGCAGGTCCAGCAGCATGCCCACCGAAACGAAGAAGAAGCTGGTAAAAAGTTCTCTAAAAGGAAGAATGATGCTGGTGGCCTGATGGCTGTACTCCGACTCGGAAACGATGAGCCCGGCCAGGAAAGCTCCCAGGGCCAGAGATAGACCTATGGCGGAAGTTAGGTAGGCCACGGCAAAACAAAGGGCTATGGTGACCAGCAGGAATAGCTCCTTGCTCTGGGTACGGGCTACCTGATGAAGCAGCCGGGGCACCACGTAGCGGGCACTCACAAAAGTAATGGCCACCACTACCAGGGATTTCCCCAGCAGGGAAAGAATGCTGAGGCTAAGATTGGTAGCCTCCCCGGCCATGAGCGGCGTGACCAGCATCATGGGAACCACGATGATATCTTGAAAAATGAGAATGCCCAGAGCATTCCGCCCGTGCGGGGTAGTCATTTCCTGGCGGTCCTGAAGGGTTTTCAGAACAATGGCCGTACTGGAAAGGGAAAACAAAAAACCGACAAACACGGCCTCTCCCCAAGGATAACCCAGGAGATAGTAAACGGTGGCCGCCACGCCCACCATAAGCCCCACCTGAAGGGCGCCGCCGATGAAAACCGTCTTCTTAATGGAAGCCAGCTGCTTGATAGACATTTCCATGCCTATGACGAAGAGCAGTAGGATTACCCCGATCTCGGATAATATCTCCACCTCTTCTACCGCCTGGATCAAACTCAAGCCATGGGGCCCGATGAGCACCCCGGTAAACAAAAAACCAATAATAGAGGGCAGGCGCAGGCGCTGGAGTAAAAAAACGATCAGCACCGAAAACCCCATCAAAATGAGAATATCCTGAAATAGAGGGGTATGCATGGGTTTAGCGGCTTGGGGAGAATGTTGCTCCTAAAGTAAGGCTACAAACGGAAAGCAAAGCCTTTTTAAGGCGCTTCTTGGCAAGCGGCAGCGGATTTACTGGCACTACCCTAAATCCGGTTAAAGTGGTAAAGTTCGTATTTCCCAAGCACAATGTAAGACTTCCCCAAATGATCCCATCCTTTGCTTGCCCCTATTGCGTTCCGTTTAATCCCCGCAGTTCGGGAGGAGCTAGCTCCAAATAAGCATTCTTTTGCCCAAAGGTACCCTAAGGCCAGAATACCTCGGCCGGGAGCTGCTCCTTTGCCCGGGAGGGCTCCAAATAAAAAAGCCCCGGCGCTATACCGGGGCTAAGAGGGAAGGGTGGGATGTTTATTGAACCACCAGACGGTAAGTGTGCTGCTGCTCGGCCGAATGGGCTTCCAGCAAGTAAACGCCTGCCGGGAGGTGGCTAAGGTCGAGTTCGTGGCGCTTTTCCGCCCCGCTCCATTGCTCCGCCTGTAGGCGCTGGCCACTTGCACTACGCACCACAAGCTGGGTGGCGCCGTTCAGGCTGGGGCCGCGCTGGAGGTGGAAGAGGCCCGTGCTGGGATTGGGATAAATCCGCATGGCAGCGCGGGCAGCTTCCGCCAGGCTGGTTTGGCTGGTTTCGTTGAGAGACCAGTCGTCCAGGGCAATATCAGATTGATAATCGTTGCCTGTTTTACCCCGGTAGCGAATAACGATGGTATCGGTGGCAAAGGAGTCCAGCGGCGTCACCAGTTCTTGCCAACTGCCGCCTTGATCTCCGGCAATGGTGCCGATTACGTTGAGGTGCCAGCGTTCGCCGTCGTGAATATCTACCGTCAGTTTACCTATGACGTCTTGATTGCTCCGCATGTGGTACCAGATAGAAGCCGAAGGCCGGTAGCTACCACTCAGGTCCAGGCAAGGCGTGTAAAGCATGGCCGTACTGCTATCACAACCGCCAGACGCTTCGGTGTAGAGGTAGCGGCCCACCGTAGTCCCGGTGGTATGGTCGGTAATGGGGCCCGTACCGGTACTGGGCGTGCCGCCGGAATTAACCCGGAAGTCGATGTCGTCAGAAGTGAAATTGACTGCATTGTGCCAGCCATCCTGAAGCGGACAATTGGTGAAGCCACAATCGCTGGAAGTAGCACAGGTAGTGAAGTTTTCAAAATCCGTGGTATCGCCTACCGTGGCCAGGCTCCCCGTGCTGGAGTAAATAACGGAGCCGATCTCAAGGGTATCGTTGTAGGGGTTTTGATCGGGCGAATTGCTGGCTACCCAAAACTTAAAGGGGTAGCGGAAATTAAGCACCATGGCAGCACGCCCGCTTTGGAAGGTGTAGTCCAGGTGCTGACCGGGCGCCAGGCTTTGGCTTACCGCTTCGGTGATGGGCGCTTGGTTGCGCTGAATATAGGATAGATCAAAACCGGTAAGGGCCTGCGTACCCACGTTGCGCACCCGCACCGTTACGGGCACATCACTGCCTACCAGGCAGCTGGGGAGCGCCCCGTTGCCCGGGGAGAGTACTTCCTCGATCACCAGGTCCCGCGCTACCTGACAGTTATTGATACCGGCTTCTTTTTGGGTGGCCAGCGAGCGATACCCCACGCTGGTATCATTAACTACCGCGGCCACCGCGTACCAGTCTTCCTGACCCGCATCGTGGGCCAATACGGCGGTGTCGTTTTTTACGTAGGTAAGGGAGTCCATGTACTTATTCCCCAGCTGGTACACCACGTAGCCACTGGCCCCATTCACGGTTCCCCAACTAAGGGTAACGGAATCCGGGCAGGTTTTTACCACCTGAAGATTGCCGGGGGTTTGGACCACGGTAAGCGGCCCCACTAGGTCGGTATCATTACTGGAGCGTACCCGGACGTAAACCTCATCGGAAGGGTTATTGGGCACAAACCAGGATTCGGTGTTGTAGTCATTATTGTTGGTGCCTACCGAAATCCAGCTGCTGCCGCCATTGCGGCTGTACTCTACCGTTTCGGTTCCACTTCCCTTAGGGCTATCCCAGGTTATTTGGTTGGTACCCGTACCCAGGCCATCGCCCTCTTGGGGGTAGGTGATGTGGATATCCTCATTGGCCCGATAATATACCAGGTAAAAAGACTGGCCGCCCTGGGGGAGGTTAAACGCTTCTACGGAAGCGGTATAGGTCCCGGCGGTGGGATCCTTAAGCGTTATTTGTTCTATGTTATTAAGCGAATCCCGGCTGCGGGTGGCGGGATCGTCCAGGCTATCAGCATCGGGATAGGGGTTGAGCACCCACGGCTTGTAAGAGGTACTGCCATCGCTAAGGGTAAGGTCCAGGTCATTCACCAGGGCCCGGGAAGCCGCGGTGCTGGCAGGGGGATCGGCCCAGATGAGCATTACTTTGAGCTTCTTGGTGCCCGCAGGCACATTGATGCTGAACTGACTGGAATCCGCACTACCTGTAAGCGAGTCTTGAAAGTACTGAGATTGCGCCACCATTTGGTAAGATTTACGCATATTGACGCGGCCATAGCCGTAAAAGAAGTCCGGCCCGGCACGGCCCAGGTCATCCGCCCCATTAAGGAGCATCCCTTTCAGCAGGGTGCCATTGGGCTCCTGACCGTTGTTATGGTCTTTAAAGGCCTCCATCAGTACCGCCAGCGCTCCGGTAATGCCCGGACAGGCCATGGAGGTTCCGGTGAATCGGTCGTAAGAATTGTCCTCGGGATCGTCTACTGTACTCAGCACCTGGGTACCTACTGCGCTGATGTCCGGTTTGATGCGGCCGTCGCTGGCCGGTCCGCGGCTGCTGGAGCCCGCCAGGTTGTCATTGCGTACCAGGTTAGCAGTTGCGATCACGTTCTTGGCTATTTTATGGCCGCCGGTCACATTGCCCCAGCCACTTCCGGCGCCGTATCCACAGTTACTGGTGCCGTTATTCCCAGCCGAGAAAACGTGGAGCATATTGGGATTATCAAAGGCGTCTTGGTCCATTTGGCGAGTAAAGTTGGTATACCCGGCATTACAGCCATTGGAAAAACTATTGGAGGTAAGGCGCGCATTCTGGGTCGTGTAGATATTGTCCGCATTATTTAGATTGCCGGGATAGAGGGTATAGTACATGTCTGCCCCGGGTGCCATGCCCTCGGCATCCGGGTTGATATTGCCGGCGCCAAAGATGGTACCCGCGGTATGGTCGCCGTGGGTGCTGGAACTGCTGCTACTGCCCACTTGCTGGAGCCGGCCTTTATAATCCATGTGATCCCCCAGCAGGCCCGCGTCGTTATGACCTATCATGATGCCACTGCCATCGTAGCCTAGCTCGTCGTGCATGGGGGTGATGCGATGGTTTACGCGGCCGTGAAAGTTTTCCGGCTCCCCCGGATCTTCCATGGCTTGGACGTAATAAACAAAAGGTAAGGCGGCCACCTGAGCGGTACGTTCCGGGTCCAGCGCCAGCGCCACCAGCTTTTCGGAGGGCTTTCGGTCTATGATGTTTTCCCCGGCTTGAGCCAGTTTCGTTTCAATTTCTACGGGGGACAGTTGAGGCCAATACCGCAGCCACACTTTCATCTTCTGGCCCTCCAGCCAGGCCCATTCGGGATAATTTTGGCTAAACATCCGCGGCCCCAATTTCCAGCGGTCGCGCAGGGCTATCACCCGGCCGCCGGCGGCTTCCAGCTGGGCTTTGGCCTGCGCATATTGATCTACCGAAACCCGGGCATAAGCACTGCGCTTAGGCAGGTACTCGAAGGTTTCAAAACCGTAAAAATCGTTTTGCAGCCGCAGCTCGGCGTGCTGCACCAAAACGTAGTAATGGCCCGCGTAGGCCTGGGGAGATTTTTGCTCCAGGTCTCCTGGGCGTATGGTTTCGTTCTTAAGCAGAATAGGGAAATCAGTTTGTTGAGCAGCAAGGGGGCCAAACAGCGTACTGACAAAAAACAGAGTGAGTAATCGCTTCAACATAGGGTCAATATCACGTTAAATCTTCATTAAAACTTGTCAAAGATAACGGAAATAGGATCGTCCTGTTGGTCGGCTGGCTTACTTCCTTGCCTTAAAAAAGGTTCCTTCCGCCCGCTCCGGATGGGTCCTTTGTGCGCTGAGGGTTGTTTTATTAGGCCTCACCGGCCAAATGTGAGGTAGTAATTACTCACCATCCTCAAAATGAATAGACAAGGTGACCAAACGCGAAAAAAAGGCATAGCGCATGGAAAGCGACCGGCCTCTGGGCTGGCATACATTAATAAAATCTGGTGTAAAGGCTGGTGGCCTAGTATACGGTAGCTATTTACTCACTGCCCATAGGCCCCTTAGTGCAAGGAATGATTTGTCCGGGTAGGAGATTGGAAACCGTTGCTAAAACCTACTTTTTCCCCTTTCGGAAAGACTTTTGCCCGCCTTTACTGCGGTTCCCACCGTGGCTTTTGCCCGGTCCCTGGCGCCACTTATCGGCATAGCGGCCCTTTTTGCCGCGGGGCCCTTTCCCGCCTTTAAAGCCCTTGGGCCCTTTACCTCCTTGCCGGGGACGCGGGGTATCGTCTACTTCCTGAATGGATAGATGATCTAGCTCCCTTTGCATAAGGCGGGCCAGTAATTCTTCCCGCGTCAAATAATCTAAACGCTCCCGGGCCGCCAGCCACATATCTTCGGATATGCCCATGGGCGGGGCCATAGCCGCCACCTCTTCGTGCCAGCGAAGCAGATGTTCCTTTTTAATATCCTCGGCCGTAGGGACGGCCGCTTGTTGGAAGGAAATGCCCAATTGCTTGGCCATCCGCTTAAGCTTGTACTCATCGCGGTGATCCAGCAGCACTACCGAGAGGCCCTTCTTACCGGCGCGGGCTGTACGGCCGCTGCGGTGGGTGTAGAAGGCGGCATCGTCCGGTAGGTTGTGGTGAAACACATGGGTAAGATCATTCACGTCTATACCGCGGGCCGCCACGTCGGTGGCCACTAGCACCTGCAATTCCTGTTCCCGGAAGCGCTTCATCACCCGGTCGCGTTGGGGCTGGCTGAGGTCTCCGTGGAGGGCATCAGCCCGGTAGCGGCGCTTTAGCAGGGCCTCCGCCAGTTCCTGCGTTTCCCGTTTGGTACGGCAAAAAACCAGCCCGCGCATGTGCGGCGCACTATCGATAAAACGCCCCAGGGCGGCCCCCTTCTGGCGTTGTTGCACCAGCGCATAGTGATGGGCTATATCGGTATTTACCTCGGCCCCGGTACTGCTGTGGAGCTCTTGCGGATCGCGCAGGTAGCGTTTGGCAATTTTGCGCACCGCTGCCGGCATGGTAGCGGAAAAAAGCCAGGTAGCTTTTTCCGAAGGGGTTTCGGTGAGGATACGTTCTAACTCTTCCTGAAAACCCATGTTAAGCATTTCATCGGCCTCGTCCAGTACTAAAAAGCGGAGCTGGTCAAGTTTTACGGCGCGGCGCTCCATCAAATCTATAAGGCGTCCCGGTGTAGCCACGATAATGGCGGGGTTTTGCCGGGCCGTTTTGGCCTGGGGTCCGATGGGCGCCCCGCCAAAAACGGTAAGCACCTCCAGTCCCTGGGCGTAGCGTGCCAATTCATCAAGCTGGGAGGTGATTTGCTGGGCCAGTTCCCGCGTAGGGGCCAGGATAAGCGCTTGTACATAGCCCCGGGGCGCTTCCAGGTGCTGCAGAAGAGGAAGGCCAAAGGCGGCCGTCTTGCCCGTACCCGTTTGGGCCAGGGCTACCGCATCGCCTTCGCTGGCAAGCAGCGCGGGAATGGCGAGTTCTTGTATAGGAGAAGGCTGCTCAAAGCCCAGTTGCTGAATGGCTTTAAGCAGGGGCTGGGAAAGGCCCAGCGATGAAAATGAAGACAAAGGGGAATCGTTTGAAATGAGCGGCAAAAATCGGGAATAATTCCTTTGATTCAACCGAGGTATGAGCAGGTTTCTGCAAATAGCTACGGCTTCAGGAGTAGCGCTGGCACATTTGGCCGCCAGGCCCCTTCACAGGAAAGATAGGGCCGGCAGAACTTTGTGGCCGGGGGCTGGTACGGTAGCGACCCATTGAAGAAGGTCTTTGAGGAAGTGATGTATAAGCGGCCTTATCCCCTGCCAGCAAGAATGCCCCTTGTCGGCCCGCTTACGTACAGAGCCGGTAACGACAACTACTTTTGGCCGCAGCAAAGCATTAAGACCAGTCGCTGGCTGTAGCTAAAAAAAACAAATCTTATGGAAGCGTTGTGGCAAAGTTTCGTAGAATGGTTTATGAGCCTGGGGGATAAATACGGGGTCAATCCCATCGTATTTGGCAGTATTTACGTGGGCGCCATTCCCTTTTTCACGCTGGCGCTGGGCTGGATCGTGCGCAATTATCGCAAGGGCAAGTCCATTGCACTGCCCGTGCTTTTGGCGGGCTTCTTTTTCGTCTCGGCCTATCTGTATCTTTTCATTGCGGGGCATAACATACCCTGGTGGGTATATGCCCTGCTGGGGGCCATGATCGTGTACGGCGCGTACAGTACTTTTACCAGCACTAAGCAAAAAGCCCGTAAAGCGGCCCAGGAAGATCAGCGTGACGCGCAAAACACTTAAAGCCCAATACCGTCAGGAATTGGCTCCTCGCCGGGGGGCGGGAGAGGCGGAGGCGCTGTTTCACCTGGTACTAGAAGCCCGGGGGGGCGTATCGCGCCTTCAGTACATGAGCGATCCAGAAGCGGCTCTCCCAGACGAACTGCGCCGCCAGCTGGAAAGGGACCTAGCTAGCTTACGGACCGATACACCGGTACAACATCTGCTCGGTGAGGTATCTTTTGATGGTCTTACCCTGGCGGTGGGGCCCGGTGCGCTTATTCCCCGGCCCGAAACGGAAGAATTGATATGGCAGCTAAAACAGTCTTGGTCCTTCCCACCGCCCCAGCGCATCCTGGACGTGGGTACAGGTACCGGCTGTCTGGCGCTGGCTTGCCAGGCCCACTGGCCGCAAGCCGCGGTACTGGGGCTGGATAAAAGCGCAGATGCCCTGACCCTGGCCGCTCAAAATGGA
>JAVLBR010000002.1:0-34078 GCA_031581125.1 Schleiferiaceae bacterium
ACCCCAGGAACGGTGAACCGGTCCACCACCACCTTAGGCTGTAAGCCTAACGCCTCGATTCCTGGGGTAACACCCCAGGGAAGCATTCCCAAAGGATCCCCACCCGCCAAAAACCCAAACCACCCCCTTCGCTCAGGCTTAGTAACTTCGCAGCCCTGAAAAAATTTGATGTAAGCCCTTATGGAGTACCGTCCCGGTGATATCGAGCCCAAATGGCAGGCACATTGGCGAAAAAAAGAAACCTTCCGCGCCGAAGAAAAACCCGATGTGGATAAGTATTACGTCCTGGACATGTTTCCCTATCCCTCCGGGGCCGGGCTGCACGTGGGCCATCCCCTGGGCTACATCGCTTCCGATATCGTAGCCCGCTACCACCGCCACTTGGGTTACCAGGTACTCCATCCCATGGGCTATGACTCCTTTGGCCTCCCGGCCGAACAATACGCCATCCAAACCGGCCAGCACCCTGCCAAAACCACCGAGGCCAACATAGCCCGCTACCGCCAGCAGCTCGATCAGATGGGCTTTTCCTTTGACTGGAGCCGCGAGGTACGCACCTCCGATCCCAACTTTTACCGCTGGACGCAGTGGATCTTCCTGCAGCTCTTCGAAAGCTGGTACAATTGCGCCCACCACCGCGCCGAATCCATCTCCACCCTGCTCACCCATTTTCGCCGCCATGGCAGCGAGGGGCTGCAGGCTTTCACCACCTTTGAGGGGCAGTTTACCCCCCAGGAATGGGCCGCGGCCAGCCCCGCCGAGAAGGAAGAGATCCTCCAGCACTTCCGCCTGGCCTACCGCAGTGAGAGCACGGTAAACTGGTGCCCCGCCCTGGGCACCGTTCTGGCCAATGATGAGGTAAAAGAAGGCTACAGCGAGCGGGGCGGCCACCCCGTGATCCAAAAGAAAATGATGCAGTGGAGCCTGCGGGTCACGGCTTACGCGGACCGCCTCGAGGCGGGCTTGAACACCATTGATTGGCCCGCCTCCATCGTAGAGGCCCAGCGCAACTGGATAGGCCGCTCCGAGGGCGCCCGGGTGTACTTTGACCTGCCCGGCCGCGAAGAAAAAATCGAGGTATTCACCACCCGTCCGGATACGCTTTTCGGGGTCACCTTCATGGTGCTGGCCCCCGAGCACCCCCTGGTAGATCAGCTTACCACGGCGGAGTACGCCGCTACCGTAAAAGACTACCAGGAAATGGCCGCCCGCCGCAGTGAACGGGAACGTATGGCGGAAGTAAAAAAGGTAACCGGCGCCTTCACCGGTGCCTACGCCCGGCATCCTTTTAAGGACGAGCTTTTGCCCATCTGGATCGCCGATTACGTACTGGCCAGCTACGGCACCGGCGCCGTGATGGCCGTGCCCGCCCACGACAGCCGGGACTGGACCTTTGCCAAAACCTTTGATCTGCCCCTGCGCCAGGTGGTGGCCGGGGGCGATATAGAAAAAGCGGCTCACGATGCCCAGGAAGGAAAGCTGGAGCAAAGCGATTTTCTCAACGGCCTTCCCGTGTCCCAGGCTATCCCTAAGGCCATCGAGGCCCTGGAGGCAAAAGGCGCCGGCCGGGGCGAGGTAAATTACCGCTTACGGGATGCCATTTTTGGCCGCCAGCGCTACTGGGGTGAGCCCATTCCCATCTATTACGATGACGGCGTGCCCCATCCGGTGCGGGAAACCCACCTGCCCCTGGAGCTACCCGACGTGGATCAGTACCTGCCTACCGAGACCGGAGAACCGCCCCTGGCCCGGGCAGAACGCTGGCATTACCATCCCGATAAGGGCGTAGTGCCCCCGGGGGAAGGTTATCCGCTGGAACTGACCACCATGCCCGGCTGGGCCGGCAGCAGTTGGTACGATCTCCGCTACATGGACCCGCACAACCGCACGGAGCCCGTAGGCCGCGGAGCCCAGCAGTACTGGCAGCAGGTAGACCTTTACCTGGGGGGCAGCGAGCACGCTACCGGGCACCTGATCTACACCCGGTTTTGGCATAAGTTTCTCAAGGACCGGGGCTATATCGAAGCGGAAGAACCTTTTAAAAAGCTGATCAACCAGGGCATGATCCTGGGCAACTCCGCCCTGGTATATCGCCGTAAGGGAGAAAATGTGCTGGTGAGCGCCGGCCAGGTGGAAGACCCCCAGCAGTACGACCGTATCCATGCGGATGTGAGCCTGGTGAATACCAGCGACGAACTGGATGTAGCCGCCTTTCGCCGCTGGCGGGACGACCTGGCCGGGGCCGAGATCATTGCGGAAAAAGACGGGAGCTTCAAAGTACTGCGGGAAGTAGAAAAGATGTCTAAGTCTAAGTACAACGTGGTAAATCCGGACGACATCATCGCCCAGTACGGCGCGGACACTTTGCGGATGTACGAAATGTTTTTGGGGCCGCTGGAGCAGAGCAAGCCCTGGAATACCGCCGGCATAAGTGGGGTCCATAACTTCTTGCGAAAAACCTGGCGGCTCTTTTGGCAGGAAGATACCTGGCTGGTGACCGAGGAAAAGCCCAGCGAAAAGGAACTCAAGAGCCTGCATCAGCTCATTAAGAAGGTGACGCAGGACCTGAAACAGTACAGTTTCAACACGGCCGTGAGCGCCTTTATGATCGCCGTGAAGGAGCTCAGCGATCTGAAGTGTCATAAACGCGCTATTTTGGAACCTTTGCTGGTTACGCTTTCCCCCTTTGCCCCCCATCTGAGTGAGGAACTCTGGGAACAGCTGGGCTATAGTGGCAGCATAGAACGCGTTCCTTTCCCGGCTTACGAGGAAAGTTATCTCCAGGAAAGCACCCATGCATACCCCATTTCTTTTAATGGCAAAGTGCGCTTTACCCACGAGCTGGATTTAAGCCTGGATAAGAAAGCCGTGGAAGAAGCGGTGCTAGGCCTGGAAAAAACCCAGAAATACCTGGGCGATAAACCGGTTCGCAAGGTGATCGTGGTACCGGGAAAGATCGTGAACATCGTCCAGTAGAAGGGGAGCCGGGGTCGAAGATTGCGGGATTTTCTAATTTCGTGCTGCTTTGTCACCACGTCCCTCCCAACTCCCCCAAAAGCCTAAAAAACTGGGCTGGCGCGGCCAGCTGTTGGCCTGGCTGGACTTTTTTTTTAAGACCTCCGGCTTACTGGCCTGTTCCGAGGTATTGGTATTAGCGCTTTTGGAAATAAAGCGTTATTACAAATCGACTTGATCCCGGCTTACAGCAGCGCTGTGGATGACGTGTACGAGCCGGCCCGGGGAACACTATCGGAGTTTTTTGATCGGTAAATTTGGCAAGTGTCCGTACCTACAGTCGAGTGTCTGAGCTGGAAAGTTGGTAAGGGCCTGTCCCGACTTATTCGGGGCCTGTCCCGATTATTTCGGGGAGGCGCGAGAGGACGATAAAAGCGGAGTCTCGCCAGTGGCGAGGTGAGCATTTTGAGGACGATCGTCTCGCTAGAAGCGAGATTGGCCTTTATAGACAGACACTAGCTAGTGTTTGTCCATTCAGTCAAGTGTTTGTTCTAGAAAGTTCGCTAACGAGGCTTGCGCAGCCCAAAAAAGCGGAGTTTACTAGGGTAAATGAGCATTTTTTGGGCAAGCGTCTCGCCATAGGCGAGAGCGGGCTTTATAGACAGACACTAACTAGGGGAACGGTTCTTGTTTAAGTTTAACCCGCATCTTAAGAAGAAGCTTATGTACAGGTACAGGTCCTTTTTACGGTCCGTGGCGCTGCTCGCGGCGACCTTGCTCATTTGGCCGGCAGGCCAAAGCCAGGAAGGGCCTCGCCGCTGGCCCCAGCAGGCCTTCCAGGTAGGAGAGGAGCTGCGCTACCGGATTCACTATGGGCCGGTGACGGCCGGACGGGCCCGTATCGCCGTGGAAGGAATTACCCAGCGGGCGGGAAGGCCGGTGTACCACGCGGTGGGTACGGGGCGCTCGGTGGGCATGACCGATTGGTTTTTTAAGGTGCGCGACCGCTACGAAACCTACATTGATACGCAGGCCCTGTTGCCCTGGGAATTTGTGCGGGATGTACGTGAGGGCGATTATACCATCAAACGACATTTGATTTTTAACCAGGCGCAGCAGCGGGTTGTTGACCGTAAAGCGCCGGCAAAAGATAGCTTTTCGCTGCCGCCCTTTACCCAGGATCTCTTTAGCGCCTTTTATTTTGCCCGTAGCTTGCGTACGGATACGCTCCAGGTGGGGGAGGTGATTCGTTTCCCGGTATTTCTGGACCATAAAATGTTTCCTTTTAACCTGCAGTTTAAAGGCCGTACTACCTTGGAGACGGAGTGGGGCCGTGTGCCGGCCTTGCGCTTTGAGCCCGCGGTGCAGGAGGGCCGGGTTTTTGAAAGTGAGGAGAGCTTGACGCTGTGGGTGAGTGACGATGCCAATAAAGTGCCCTTGCTCATTCGTTCGCAGCTCATAGTAGGCAGCATTAAAGTGGCCTTGAGTGGCTTCGAGGGCCTGCGCCATCGCGGTGTATTGCGCTGAAGACGGGGGCTGGCCTGCTCAGATAGTCTTGAAGCCCTATCTTTGTAGGCGTAGTCTAGCACCCGGAATATAAAAGCTTCTCTAATGGCCAAAAAATTGGAAATTACCCCTGAAATACAGTCCCGCCTGGATGCGCTGGCAGAAAAATACGAGGCCAGTGGACAGGAGCTTCTGGCCTTTTTGGACGGGCTTTTGTATCAGGATTATAATACTTATTGGGACTACATTCACCTGGATACGCTTCTGAGCTTGCAAAGTCCGATTACCTCCTTTCCGGATGAGGAGGTTTTTATCATGTACCACCAGATCACGGAGCTTTACTTTAAGCTGTCGCTGCACGAAATAGGCCAGCTGGCAAAGGCGAAGGGCGAGGTAGATAGCGAAACATTTGTGAACAAGGTCCAGCGTATCAACCGGTATTTTAGCGCTTTGACCGATTCTTTTGGGGTGATGGAACGAGGGATGAAGCGAGATGATTTTTTAAAGTTTCGCATGTCCCTGATACCGGCTAGTGGCTTTCAAAGTGTTCAGTACCGCATGATTGAGATCGGGGCTACCGATTTTATCAATCTAGTGGAGCTACCCCACCGCGAAGCGCTTCGGGAAGAGGCCCATGACCTGCCTAAGCTATACCAACACGTGTACTGGAAAAAAGGGGCGACCATGGCCGATACCGGCCAAAAGACCCTTACCCTGCGTCAGTTTGAGAAAAAATACTCGGAAAAACTGCTGCAGATGGCCCGGGACTATCAGGATTGTAACATCTGGCAAGTGTATAAATCCCTTCCGGTAGAGGAGCAGCATAAAGAAAGCACGCGGGAGCAGCTCCGGATGCTGGACCTGAACGTAAACGTAAACTGGCCCCTGCAGCACTACCGCACGTCGGCAGTTTATTTGGCCCAGCGGCCCAATGATATTCTCAGTACCGGGGGCACCAACTGGCAAAAATACCTGCCCCCTCGCTTCCAGAAACGCATCTTTTTCCCGGAGCTATGGACGGCCGAAGAAAAAGAAGAATGGGGCAAAAGTTGGGTACAATCGGTCCTGGAGGAAGCGGGAGATGCCCCTAAGCCCGGCGGGGGAGCGGAAAAGTCGTAATTTTGCCAGCATCACGCTCTTAGGTGGTTCCTTTTACTAAAACCCTTTCATGACAACACGCGTCAAAATTTTCATCGCCTTCATAGCGATGACCCTTTCCATTACCCTGCTTAACAACCTCGGTGTTTTTGATAATTTTTTTCAAGAATCGGCTACTTCCCCCGTTTCTACGGCGGCACCGGTAGGGGAAGAAAACCCGGTGGCTCCCTCACCTACTGCTCCCCGCCGCTCCTTTGGGCTAGCCCTGGACTCTTTCGAGGTAATACACGGCCGGGTAAAGCGAGGAGAAACCTTTGGCACCATCCTGCTGGATTACGGCATTTCTTACGCGCAGATTCACCGTTTGGCCCATGATTTTCGGGACACTTTTGATGTGCGCCGCTTGCGGCGGGGCAAGCCCTATACCCTCTTTTGCGAGAGAAAAGATAGCGCGGGCCTGGTGGCCCGCCACATGGTCTATCAGCCCAATGCGGTGCAGTATGTAAAATTTGACTTGACCGACTCCCTCCAGGTGCTCAAGCAGCGCAAGGAAGTGAGCACCCAGCGAAGGGTGATTACGGGTGATATTCAATCTTCGCTATACGAAACCATCCTGGAAGCCGGGGGCTCTCCGGCCCTGGTGATGGACCTCTCTACCATTTACGCCTGGACCATCGACTTTTTTCGGATCGATAAGGGCGATAATTTTAAACTCATCTACGAAGAGCAGTTTGTAGACGACACCGTGAGCATTGGCTCAGGCCGCATTTTGGCTTGTGATTTCGAGCACGGCGAGCGCTCCTTTTACTCCTTTTGGTACGCGCCGGACAGCAGCTATTCGGATTACTTTGACGAAAAAGGACAAACCCTCCGCAAGGCTTTCCTGCGGGCGCCCTTAAATTACTATCGCATCAGCAGCCGCTATCAGCGTAAGCGCTTTCACCCCGTGCTTAAGCACTACCGCTCCCACCTGGGTACGGACTATGCCGCTCCGCGCGGAACCCCTATCATGGCCACCGCTGATGGGAAGGTGATAGCGGCCAGCTATACACGGGGAAATGGCAACTATGTAAAGATCCGCCACAACAGCACTTATACCACCCAGTATCTTCACATGACCCGTTTTGCTGATAATATGCGCCGGGGCAAAGTGGTTAAACAGGGGGACGTAATCGGCTACGTGGGCAGCACCGGATTGGCCACGGGTCCTCACGTGTGCTATCGTTTCTGGGTAAATGGCCGTCAAGTAGACCCCTATAAGCAGGACTTACCCGAGGCGGAACCCATCAAAGAGGCCTACCGGGACGATTATATGAACCATATGAAAGGCTTTAAACGCGAGCTGGACGAGCTTCCAGAGCCGGGAAGCGAGTCGGTTCAGTTGGCCGGCGTGGGTAGTTGATGGCCATTTTTCTCTAGTTCTGGCAAGGCCTCTGCCGTGGGTTTAAGGTCCAGTACGCGTAGCTGGAGGTTTTTTTGGCCGCGATATTCATTTTCCTCCAGGTGAAAAAGGGCACTAATGCCCTTCCAATGGTCGATTTCTTTCATCTTATCGGCCATGCCAAAGCCGATGCCCGAAAGCTCGGTGTCACTTTTGTTTTCGCGCAGTACCACCCGCAAGTGGCTGTGGTCGCTACCCACCGCCCTACAGCCCACGTCCTGCAGATGATGGCAGGCCAGGACGGGCGCCATATTGCCGGGCCCAAAGGGGGCGAATTGGCGCAGCACCCGGTAAAAACGGTGGTCCAGGTCGGCCAGCCGTACGGTCAGATCGGCCTGTAGCTCAGGCTGGCGCTGTTCGGGTAAAATACGCTCCTGAACCACCTCTTCAAAGCGGGCTTTGAAGGCCGGGAAGTTTTCCCGGCGCATACTCATGCCCGCTGCGGCCCGGTGGCCCCCAAATTGCTGAAGATGCTCCTGGCACGCTTCCAGGGCCGCGTAGAGGTCAAAGCCCTCCACACTGCGTGCACTACCGGCAATCACTTCCCCCTCTCCCGTGAAGACCACCGTAGGCCGGTAGTAGTTTTCGATAAGGCGAGAAGCCACGATACCGATTACGCCTTTATGCCACTGCGGCCCGTGGAGCACCGTGGTATAGCGCTCCTCTTCCCCCAGGTCCTTGATCATGGCCAGGGCCTCCTGGGTAATATTCCGGTCCAGTTGCTGGCGGTGGGTATTGTGGTCGTTTACCTCATTGCTTACTTCGGCCACTACCTTTTCGTCTGGCTGGGTGAGGAGGTTTACCGCCAGCTTCCCGTGGGCGATCCGGCCCGCTGCATTAATGCGGGGCCCGAGGGTAAATACCACATCGCGGATATTCATGGGCTTTTTATCCTTTCCGGCTATTTTGCGTAGCCAGGACAGGCCCTTGCGCGGTTGCTCGTTGATCAGCCGCAGTCCAAAGTAAGCCAGGGTCCGGTTTTCCCCCGTTATGGGCACAATGTCGGCTCCGATGCTCACCGCCAGTAGGTCCAGGAGCCGCTTCCAGTGCTGATCCGGCAGTTGCCACCGCTGGCAGAGGGCCTGTACCAGCTTGAAGCCCACTCCGCAGCCGCTCAATTTGGGATAGGGATAGGAGCAGTCTGGCCGGGCGGGGTCCAGGACGGCTACCGCGGGGGGCAGCTCATGGGCTGGCAAGTGGTGGTCACAAATGATAAAATCAATGCCTTTTTCGGCTGCGTAGCGCACCTGCTCATGCGCTTTTATGCCGCAGTCCAGGGCTATGATGAGGCTTATTCCTTCGGCAGCCGCTTGCTCTATACCCGCGCGGGACACGCCGTAGCCCTCTTTATAGCGGTCGGGGATATAAGTGGTGAGGGGCAGGGGGTAGTGCGGGGCCAAAAAGGAATAGAGCGCCGCCACGGAGGTGGTGCCGTCTACGTCGTAATCGCCGTAGATCATGATCTTTTCTCCCTTGGCACGAGCTGTTTCGATCCGGCTTACGGCCTTATCCATGTCTTTCATCAGGAAGGGATCGTGCAGGTGGCGCAGGTCGGGTCTAAAGAATTTCCGCGCGCCTTCATAGCTTTCTACCCCGCGCTGTACCAAAAGTTGACAGAGGGGGCGGGCTATGCCCAGCGCTTTTTGGAGGGCATCTACTTTTTCGGCGGGCGGCAGGGCAGGGGCGGTCCAGCGGTGTTGCATGGCAGGTTAAAGATTAAAGGAGCCTAGCAAGTTACTTTATTGGGCCCTGCGGGCCAAATGTGATTTATCGCGGCCTGTTGGGTTTTAGGGACGCGATAGTTGGGTATCGATGCTGTATTTGTGGATCAGCTGGAAGAGTTCGTGGACAATTTCGGGGTCTAATCCTTTTTCACTGCCGTAGCGTTTGCGGTTTTCCAGGACTTTAAACCAGCGGCGCATTTGAAAGATGGTGGCTTCGTTGGCCTCTTTTACGGGTCCAATTTGTTCTACCAGGCGGAGGCGTTCCCGGAGGATGTCCAATAGCTGCTCATCCACCCGGTCGATTTGGCGGCGGAGGTCTTCCAATTTTTGAATGAAGCGCTCATTTTCGGGCGCCTCTTTGCGGCACACCAGGTGGTCGAGGACATGGCTCAGCTCTTGGGGAGTTACCTGCTGCTGGGCATCGCTGAGCGCGTTACCGGGGGCATGATGGCTTTCAATGATCAAGCCTTCCATGCCCAGGTCCAGGGCGCTTTGGGCCACCTCACCTATGAGTTGGCTTTTACCGGCTATATGGCTGGGGTCGCAGAGTACGGGTATATCGGGCCGCTGGGTGCGGAGCTCAAAGAAAACTTCCCACTTGGGTTCGTTGCGGAAAGGCTGGCTCTGGTAGGCATAAAAACCGCGGTGGATGGCCATCAGTTGAGAGAGGCCCTTTTTCTCCAGTCTCTCCAGGGCGCCAAGCCATAATTTGAGCTCCGGATGAATGGGGTTTTTTACCAGCACCGGGATATCGGTCCCGCGCAGGGCTTCTGCTATTTCTTCTACGTAGAAGGGGTTTACCGTGGTGCGGGCGCCTATCCAGAGCATGTCTATCCCGGCCCGGAGGGCCTGCTCCACGTGTTGGACGTTGGCCACTTCGGTTATGACGGGGAGCCCCGTCTCCTCGCCGGCTTTTTTGAGCCAGGGCAGAGCCGGTGGGCCGATGCCTTCGAAAGACCCAGGTTGGGTACGTGGTTTCCACACGCCCCCGCGCAGGGCCAGGATGCGCGGGTCTTGGGCCAGCGCCCTGGCCGTGGTCAGCATTTGCGCTTCGCTTTCCACACTGCAGGGCCCCGCTACGATGCGGGGGTAGGGAGCCTTAAATAAATCGTGGGCCATAAGTAAGATAAAAACCCCTGGGGCCGGGGCTTGTTTGAAGCCTTGCCGCTACTTCTTAGGTTCGGTAAGGACCAAGAGGGGCAGGTGGGTATGGTAGGCCAGCTTAGAGCTGATGCTTCGGTGGAAGAGCCCTTCAAAAAAGCCGTAGCGGTGGGCTATGGACACGATCATATCGGCGTTTTCTTTTTCGGCTTCCTGAGTTACGGCTTCCTCAATATTGCGGCTATGCAGGATGGTATATTCGTGTGGTAGGTTGTGGAGGACTTCTTCCACCAGCTGGCGGCTGCCGCTGCGGGCGCCTTCATTTTTCTGAACGTGCACTACGTCAATTTTAGCCTCATAAAGCTGTGCAAATTGGCGCAACTGCTGGAGCGCGGGGCGGTCGTTTTCCAATTCAAAATCGGTAGCAAAGATCATTTTTTCCACGGCCTTGAGCTTGGCTTTCGGCGGAACGATCAGCACGGGCTTGGCCACATTATGGATCACCGAGGCCGCGTTAGAACCAATCAGGACCTCTTCCAGGCCGCTGGCCCCTTTGGTGCCCATCACCACCAGGTCTATGTTTTTATCGCGGGCTTTCTCTTTGATAAGCCGTATGGGGTTGCCTAGGAGGATCTCGGTGGTATAATCGGTGCCAAAGGAGCGAAGTTTTTTCTCAAAGGACGCCATGTTCTTTTCGGCGTTCTCTTTCATAACCTCCAGCAGGGCGGTGGTCATGCTCCGGTCGGAATAGGGTAGGTCGTAGGCATTGAGCACATGGACGGTGCCGCGGCCCTTTTGGGCCAAGTCAAAGGCGAATTCGGCCGCCAGGGTGGCATTTTCACTAAAGTCAGTAGGAAGGAGAATATTCATGAGGGGAGCTTTTGAAGTTACGGTTGTGGCTGTTGGGTTTGCGCGTCTACCGAAGCTAAGGTAATCATATTAACGATCTCCCGCACTGAGGAGCCTAGTTGGAGGACGTGTGCGGGCTTGTTTACGCCAATCAAGACGGGGCCAATGGCCTCCGCAGCACCAAAGCTTTGCAGCAGTTTGTAGGCAATATTGGAGGCGGAAAGGTTGGGGAATATTAACACATTGGGCCGCCGCTCACTTAAGGGGCTAAAGGGGAAGGTCTCTTTTAACAGGGCTTTATCCAGGGCAAAATTGGCTTGCATTTCGCCGTCTACCAATAGGTCTGGTGCTTGTTCGCGGATTAGTTCCAGGGCCTGCTGCATTTTCTGGGCGTCGGGTAAGCGGGCACTGCCAAAGTTGCTGTAGCTCAGGAGGGCCACTTTGGGGTTGATGTTGATCCGCTCCAGTACGGCGGCGGTTTGCAGGGTGAGGTCAGCTATTTCCTGGGCGTTGGGGTTTTCATTTATGGTGGTGTCGGCAAAAAACAAAGGGCCGCGATTGGTGCTCATGATATAAAGTCCGGCCGCTTTTCGGATGCCCTGGCGGGTACCGATCACTTCAAATATGGGCTTCACCACTTCACTGTACTTGCGGGTAAGACCGGAAACGAAGGCATCGGCGTCACCAGCCGCTACCATGGCGGCACCAAAGTAGTTCCGGTCGCGGATACGCTTGCGGGCATCGAAGAGGGTAACGCCTTTTCGCTGTCGCCGCTGGTAAAAGAGCTGGGCGTAGGTCTCTATCTTATCGGTATCGGCAAAGGCGTCAATAATGGGCAAATGGGCGATGTCCTCCAGGTTATTTTCGGCTATGAGGGTTTGAATGCGTTTGCGGTTGCCCAGCAGAATGGGCTTGGCCAGGCCGTCGTCTACCACTACCTGGGCCGCTTTGAGGGTTTTCAGATTATCGGCTTCGGCCAGTACTACGGAACGAGGGTCTTGGCGGGCTTTTTCCTGGGCCAGGCGGATAAACTTGTCGTCGCGGCCTACCCGGGAGAGCAGCTCTTCCCGGTAGGCTTTCCAATCGGTGATCTCCTGCCGGGCCACGCCGCTCTGCACGGCGGCCTGCGCCACGGCGATGGCTACCTTGTGGATCAGGCGTGGATCGAAGGGCTTAGGGATGATGTAGCGGGGGCCAAACTGCAGGGAGTCATCATCGTAAGCGATGTTAACCATTTCGGGTACGGGCTCTTTGGCGAGCTCTGCAATGGCCTGGGCAGCAGCCAGTTTCATTTCTTCATTGATCTTGCGGGCGCGTACGTCCAGGGCTCCGCGAAAGATGTAAGGAAACCCCAGCACGTTGTTGACCTGATTGGGATTGTCGCTGCGGCCGGTGGCCATGATGATGTCCTTTCGCGCGGCCATAGCGTCCTGATAGCTGATCTCTGGGTCGGGGTTGGCCAGGGCAAAGACGATGGGATTTTTCGCCATGGAACGCACCATGTCTTGGCTCAAGACGCCGCCTACGGAGAGGCCCACGAATACGTCTGCTCCGTTTACCGCTTCTGCCAGGGTTTGGCATTTGGTATCACGGGCCAGGGGCGCCTTTTCGGGGCTGAGGTCCTCCCGCTGGGTGCGGATAATGCCCCGGCTGTCGGCCACCAGAATTTGTTCGGCCGGTACGCCACAGGAGACAAAGAGGTTCAGACAGGAAGTAGCCGCGGCCCCGGCTCCGTTAAAGACTACTTTTAAATCTTTCAGCTCCTTGTTTACCAGTTCGCAGGCATTGAGCAGGGCGGCGGTGGCGATGATGGCGGTGCCGTGCTGATCGTCGTGCATCACCGGAATATCGGTTTCTTCCTTGAGCCGCTTTTCGATGTAAAAGCAGTCGGGCGCCTTGATGTCTTCCAGGTTTATGCCCCCAAAGGTGGGCTCCAGGGCTTTGACCGCCTCTACGAAGGCGTCGGGGTCCGTGGCATTGAGCTCCAGGTCAAAGACGTCTATATCGGCAAAGATTTTAAAGAGCACTCCTTTTCCTTCCATTACCGGCTTGCTGGCCTCGGGACCTATATCGCCCAGTCCCAGCACGGCGGTGCCATTGGAGATCACGCCCACTAGGTTGCCCTTGGCCGTATACTGGTAGGCGGCATCTTTATTTTCCTGGATCTGCTGGCAGGGCACCGCTACTCCGGGGGAGTAGGCGATGGAGAGGTCGCGCTGACTATTGCTCGGCTTGGTGGGGACTACTTCTATTTTACCAGGTCGTTTTCCGGCGTGATATTCCAGGATTTCCTCCTGGCGGCTTTTGCGATGCGGCATATTGGTTTGCTGTGCTTAGTGGAGGGCGCGTGGCCCGGGCTTGGCTTCGGGGCGGGACGAATTTTCCCCGCTTTTCAAAATTCGGGAAAAATGCCTTAGTACAAGAAGTGGTTGTAGGGGAAGCGTTGGGCATGCATTTCGGCTACTATTTCGTAGAGGCGATTGCGAAGGTCGTCCAGGTTTTGCTTGTTCCGGGCCGATATAAACACGGCCTTGCCTTCCAGGCGATTGAGCCAGGTTTGCTTCCATTGGTCCAGGCTCATATTTTCCGCTTGCGGGGTACTCACCAGGTCATCTTCGTCCAGCGGTAAGTGGCGGAAGGCATCTATTTTGTTAAACACCATCAAGGTGGGCTTTTCGCGGCTATCGATGTCGCGGATAGTTTGCTGTACGGTGTCGATGTGTTCCTCAAAATTAGGGTGAGAAATGTCCACTACGTGCACCAGCACATCGGCTTCCCGGACTTCATCGAGGGTAGATTTAAAAGACTCCACCAGCTGGGTGGGCAGCTTGCGGATAAAACCTACCGTATCGGTAAGCAGGAAGGGGAGGTTTTCGATCACCACCTTGCGGACGGTAGTGTCCAGGGTAGCAAAGAGCTTGTTTTCCGCAAAGACTTTGGATTTGCTAAGCAAGTTCATCAGGGTAGATTTTCCCACGTTGGTATACCCGATCAGGGCTACCCGGATAAGGTTGCCGCGATTGCCCCGCTGTATGGCCATTTGCTTGTCAATTTTGGCCAGTTTTTGCTTGAGCAAGGTGATTTTTTCGCGGATAATCCGGCGGTCCGTTTCGATTTCTCGTTCCCCCGGTCCTTTCATACCGATACCGCCTTTCTGCTTGCTGAGGTGGGTCCACATATTGGTGAGGCGAGGCAGGAGGTATTCGTACTGGGCCAGCTCTACCTGGGTGCGGGCGTAGCTGGTTTTGGCGCGTACCGCAAAAATATCGAGGATCAGATTGGTGCGGTCCAGTACTTTGGTATCCAGGATTTTTTCCACGTTTTTGAGCTGGGAGGGAGAGAGCTCATCGTCAAAGACCACCAGGTCTATTTTTTCGGCTTTTACGTAGGCGGCTATTTCTTTTATTTTGCCGGTGCCTATGAAAGTCTTGGGGTGGGGTTTGTCCAGGCGCTGAATAAATCTGGTTTGGGCTTCTGCCCCGGCGGTTTCCGCCAGAAAGGCTAGTTCGTCCAGGTATTCCTTTACCCGTTCTTCGGGTTGAAATTGGTGGATAATGCCGATCAGGACTGCCCTTTCACGGTGATGCGTGTGGGTCTTTTTTTCTAGCATGGGCTATTATTCATTTCCGGCGCCGGGGGTCCCAGGCAGCTTGTATCACATTTGGCCGGAGGCCAAATGAAAAGGCGGCCGCTGGGGAGGCCCTCCTAGGCAAGCCATACGTCCCAGGGAATGCGGGAGAGAATGAGCAGCAGCCCCAGGCCATAAAAAAGGGCGAGGGTGCCGTATTTCCGACGGGGCTGGGCGATGCGTTTGGCGCGGGAATAGCCAATGGTGATGAGGACAATGCCGAGGATATTCACCGTAATGTGCTCGATGGCGTAAAGGCGCATGAGTTCGTTGGTCATGACATTGGCCTCCTGAAAATAGGCAAAGCCCTTGGGACCGATGAAGTAAAGGATAAGGCCCAGTACGAGCTGCAGGTGTGTGAAGATGAGGGTGCTAAGGGCCAGTCGCTTGTCCCAGGCGGTAAAAGAGGCCTGGGTCCGGCGGATGAGGAAGAGGATAACGGAAAGAAGGAGGCCCAGAAGGACCAGGTAGGCCAGTCCTGAATGGAGGTGCTGTAAACCGGTGAGCATAGTTTTGTTTCTTAAGGGGCAAAGGTACAAAAGCCACCCTGGCAGGGCGCAGGGCTGGTTATGGGGACCGTTAAAGATGTGAAAAGCTTAAATGTTACTTTTCGGCTTGCCGGCCGGCGCCTTTTTGATTGCGCTCTACAATTTGCGAAAGGGAGCGCTCTACGTAATCCAGGTCTTTCCGGGATACAAAGCTGAGGTTGAATATCCGGGTTTTGCGTACGCCGCTGGAAGACTGGATATGAATGGTGAGCTTTTTATAAATGGGGTGCCGTGCTAATTCATAGCCGGTCACGAGGACCTTGGGGAATTCATAGCGACGGTCTTGCTTACTGAGCCGGCCAAAGATGAGGGACTTGGAACGAATATGGATGATCTCGTACTCGTCCTCGTAGCTGAAATAGTTTACCCGCACAAAGGCCAGGGCCAGGATGAGCGCGCCGGCCGACATGGCCAGGTAGTGATTCTGAAAAAGCTCTGATAAAGAGCCGGGTAGATTAGCTAGAAGGAAATCAGCTACCACGGTCAGCAGCAAAACCCCTAGCAGGATGCGGAAGAAAAGGAATAAACGGATGTTGCTGATGGGCATTAGGTAAGGGTGAATCTAGGGTACTAAAAGAGAGTTGGGATAGCGCTCTTATTTCAAAAGGCTTTAGGGTGTACAAATGTACGAAGTAAGTAGTCTTTTGGATTACATGAATAAAAATTTCCGCGCAAAGGCCCTCCTATTCCCTTAAATTACTCACGATTGATTAACCCTTTACCTGGATAACCAGAAAAGGGCTAACCTTCCAAAAAGACGGGGCATCGGTAATGCGCAAGGCCTGGATATGGCCTTCATCGGATTTTACCCACTCGTAGCTGCTCTTGGGGTGCTCTGATATGAGGCTTGCTTTATCGTTGTCCAGATTTAGTTTTACTTGCTTGAGGGCTTTTTTGTTGGCTTTGGTAAAGGCTTCTTTGCTAAGGTCACCGGCCAGGGTTTTGGTCTTGCCTATGCCTATGAAGCCGCCTTTTTTATCGATTACGCCCTTTTCTTCGAGCTCGTCATCCGTTCCTACTAGATAGTACACGGCGTTGAGGGAGGCTTCTTGCTGCTCAATGGTGTTTTGCTGGGCCATGTTCTCTTCTTGCAGGGCTCCTACACGGTTGTTGAGCTGGTCCATTTTAAAATTGAGGGCTTCTAGCTCCTGTTTGAGGGTGGCTATTTCTTCATCTTTGTTCTCTATTTGAGTGCGCAAATTGGCCACCAGTCGTTGCAGGCTGGCCACTTTTTGATTGCGGGCCCCCAGTTGCTCACTCAGTTTTTTGAGTTTTTGCTTGTTTTCATCGAGGAGCTCATTAATAGCGCTGATGTCTTGGAGAACGGCTTTCCGAATGTTGGTAGCGCCTTCCAGCCCTTCGGTGCGGGCTTTCCGGATGGTTTCCTCCCGCTGGCGGATGGAGTCCAGATTGGCTTGAACCTCTTCAAAAGTACTTACATAGAGCTCGAGGGAGGAGTCTGTGGCGGACACTTTTTGGGAGAGTTCTTGGTTTTCCGTTTTAAGGCGCTTGTTTTCTTCTTTTACTTCTTGGTTACAGCTGGCCAGGAATAGGCTAGCGAACAAGAAGGGGAGGAGGTATAATCTCATAGTTTAGGGCTTGGTTTTGTGAATATTGCCAAAGGTAGTGAATCTGGCTTTTCGATAGAGGGGTTTCTGCGGATGTGGCTTGTTTAGGCATCGTCGCGCCAGTGGCGAATCATTTGGAGCAGGCCTGCCGTGCTGCTATCATGATCGTGCAGGGCTTTCCCCTGGAGTTCGGAGAGGAGAGGTTTGGCCAGTTGCTTGCCCAGTTCTACGCCCCATTGGTCAAAGCTGTAGATGTTCCAGATGATGCCCTGGGCAAAAATCTTATGCTCGTAAAGGGCCAGGAGGCTTCCCAGCCGCTCGGGGCTCAGCTTATCGGTAAGCAGGGTGGTACTGGGCCGGTTGCCCGGGAAAGATTTATGGAGAGAAAGTTCCTCAATGCGTTCTTGTGGGTAGCCCGCTTCCCGGAGTTCGGCAGCGGCTTCCTCCGTGGTTTTACCGCGCATGAGGGCCTCCGATTGAGCCAGCAAGTTGGCCAGCAGTTTGGCTTGATGGTCGCCGGCCTCCTGGGCGGAAAAGGCGGTGCCGATAAAATCTACCGGGATAAAGGGGGTTCCTTGGTGAAGCAATTGGAAAAAGGCATGCTGGCCGTTGGTGCCGGGTTCGCCCCATACTACGGGGCCGGTGGCATAGGATACGGGCTGCCCCGCCCGATTGATGCGCTTGCCGTTGCTCTCCATATTGCCTTGCTGGAAGTAGGCCGCCAGGCGGTGCAGGTGCTGATTATAGGGCACCATGGCTTCACTGCGGGCGCCCCAAAAGTTTACGTACCAGATGCCCAGCAGGGCCAGTTGCACGGGAACGTTCTCTTCCAGCTTGGATTCGTAAAAATGGTGATCCATAGCCTCTGCCCCGCGGAGAAACTTTTCAAAATTCTTGAAGCCCAGGCCGCAACACAGCGATAGGCCTATAGCGGACCAGACCGAGTAGCGTCCTCCTACCCAATCCCAGAAGCCAAACATATTGGAAGGATTGATGCCAAATTCTTTTACTTTTTCTTCATTGGTGGAAACGGCCACGAAGTGCTTTGCTACATCTGCTTCCTTGGCATCGCTATGGCGCAAGAACCAGGACCGGGCGCTGTGGGCATTGGTCATGGTTTCCTGGGTGGTGAAGGTTTTGCTGGCTATGATGAAGAGGGTCTGCTCGGGATGGAGGCCCTGGAGGGTATCCTGTAGGTGCTGCCCGTCCACATTGGAAACGAAATGGCACTGCAGGTGATTGCGGTAGGGCTTGAGGGCTTCGTATACCATGGCAGGACCCAGGTCCGAGCCGCCGATACCGATGTTGACCACGTTTTTAATGGTTTTGCCGGAGTAGCCCTTCCAGTTGCCGCTTATGAGGAGATCGGAGAAATCATGCATCTGCTCTAGCACCTCTTTCACGGCTGGTCTTACCTCCTGGCCATCTATCCTTGCTTTATTGCTACGGTCCCGTAAAGCCGTATGCAGCACGGAGCGCTGCTCGGTTTCGTTTATGGGCTGGCCCTCCCGTTGGGCACTCATGGCTTCCGGGAGCTTGCATTCCCGGGCTAGCTCGCATAGCAACTCCTGGGTTTTGGTGGTTATCAGGTTTTTGGAGAGGTCTATCTGCCATCCGGCTGCTTCTGCCCGAAACCGTTCAAATCGCTGGGGGTCTTCCTCAAATAATTGGCGTAGGTGATGATCTTTCCAGCTTTTATGATGTTGGCTTAATTCTTGCCACGTATGCGTGGTAGTGGGGTCTATTTTGGGCAGCATGTTGATGAATGGATATGTATTAAAACCTTTGCAAAGCTCAAAAATAAAGTTACTCCTTATTTTAGCCACGAATTTATGCCGATGATCGATAGCCAGAAAACCCCGCGAACGGTTCAGTTCGCTCACACCGCCCCGCAATCCTTTGGAAGAGTTCTCCGCAAACGCGTGAACCAATATTTTCGCGAAGCCGAGCATTCCCAAAAGGGCAACCAGAAGATGTACTACAAAACTGCCTTTATGCTGGGGCTATACTTCTTGCCCTACCTGGGCATGCTGCTATGGCAGCCGGCAAGCCTGGGGGTAATTACCACCTTCTTTATCATGGGCCTGGGCATGTCAGGCATCGGAATGAACGTGATGCACGATGCGGTGCACGGAGCTTATGCACGCCGTCACTGGATCAATCGCTGGCTGGGCGCCACTATTTACCTGATCAGTGGCAATGCTACCACCTGGCGTTTTCAGCACAACGTGCTGCACCACACTTTCACCAACATTGAGGGCTTAGATGAAGACCTGGAAACGAGCGGACTTCTGCGGCTCCATCCAGATCAGCCCTGGAAAAAGTTTCACCGCCATCAAGCCTGGTATGCGCCTTTCCTCTATGGCTTATTGACGCTCAACTGGGTGGTGATGAAAGATTTTAAGCAGCTGCTGCGCTACCAGCAAATCGGTTTGGCCCAGTTTTCCAAAAAGGAGCTCCGCCAAGAATGGCTAAAATTGATTGGAACCAAGATTCTCTACTTCTCTCTTTTCATAGTGCTTCCCATCATTTTTACCTCAGCTCCTTGGTACGGGGTGCTGCTGGGATTTGCCATTATGCATTTTACTGCCGGTTTTATTTTAAGCTTCATCTTTCAATTGGCCCACGCCGTAGATCAGGTACGGACCTTTACCGCCCCGGACCACGGCAAGATGGAGGATGCCTGGATGGAGCACCAGCTGCACACCACGGCCAATTTTGCCCGCAACAGTCCTTTCCTCACCTGGTACTTAGGAGGGCTTAATTACCAAGTTGAACACCACCTGTTCCCTAATATTTGCCACATCCATTACCCGGCCATTAGCGGTATTGTGGAGCAAACCGCCCGGGAGTTTGACCTCCCCTATCACGAGCACCCCCGCTTCATGGAAGCGGTACGCTCGCACCTGCGGAGCTTGAAGATGTATGCTCAACCTACGCCCGCGCTTAATTAGTGTCTTTCTATAAATTCTAATCTAGCCATTGGCGAGACGATTGTCCTTCTCGCTTTTAGCGAGACTGTGCTTTTATCGTCCTCTCGCGCCGCCCCGAAATAATCGGGACGGGCGGGCCCCGACTGCTTTAGGGGCAAGCTTTTCTTGAACTTTCTAGAGGAGACACTAGACCGTATAGAAAGACACTAAGTAGGCTTAGGTTGGGCCTAAAAGCAGGAAACAAAAAAAGCCCGTAGAAACACTTTCTACCGGCTTTTTTTGGTCTGTGAAAAAAAAAGCCTTAGCTCCTTATCCGTTTACCGCCTCTACTGCCTTGATTTGGCCGGGCATCATATCCTGAAGCATTCTTTCTATGCCCTGCTTAAGGGTCATGGTGCTGGAAGGACAGCCACTACAAGCCCCCTGGAGCAGAACGCTTACGGTTCCCTCCTGATGGTTGAGGAATTTAATTTTTCCCCCGTCGGCCGCCACAGCCGGCTGAACGTACTCATCCAGTAATTCTGCTATCTTCTGATCTATGGCGTCCCACTCTTCGCTGGGTTTTTCGTCCGGATGGGCTTGTACGGGGTTGGTAGATTGGACCGCGTCTGCCACCTTACTTTCATCCTTTTCCTGGGGCGGGTTAGCTTGCAGCACGGGCTGGCCTTCCGCCAGGAAATCGCGGATAAGCTCGCGCATCTCGAGGGTAACATCCTCCCAGTCTACAATTTCGTATTTGGTTATGGCTACGTAATTAGCACTTATGAAGACCTGCTTCACAAAAGGGAAATGAAAAAGTCGGCTGGCCAAAGGGGAGGGCTGCGCTTCTTCGATGTTTTTAAACTCTACCGAGTCCTCTTCCAGGAGCCGTTTATTGGCCACAAATTTGAGCACGGCCGGGTTGGGGGTCATCTCGGCATATACACTTACGGGAACCGTTTTCTCTGCCATGGTGGGAAGTCTTTTAAGGAGACTACAAAAGTAAGACTTGTTATTCGGGCAGAGCCTTTATTTTAGCTCCGAAAGAATTTTGATAAACGTGCTCTATGCCCACTATACAATCCGTAAAAGGTAAGCGTCCCCGGTTAGGCGACGATTGTTTTATAGCTGAAAATGCCACCCTGGTAGGCGATGTAGAAGCGGGCCCTCGCTGCAGCTTCTGGTATAATACGGTGGTACGGGGCGATGTGAACGCCATTCGCCTGGGGGAGAAGGTAAATGTCCAGGACAATGCCACTCTCCATTGCACCTACCAAAAGCATGACCTCCAGATAGGCAATCGCGTATCAATAGGTCATAACGCCATAGTGCATGGGTGTAACCTGGAGGACGATGTGCTGGTGGGGATGGGCGCCATCGTGATGGACGGCTGTGTAGTGGAATCCAATAGTATTATAGCCGCTGGCGCGGTGGTGCTGGAAGGAACCCGGGTGCCCAGGGGAAGTATTTTTGCGGGCGTACCGGCTCGAAAAGTTAAAGACCTCACCCCTGAACTATTTGAAGGCGAAATTCAGCGCATTGCCAATAATTACGTGATGTACAGCTCCTGGATCGATACTTAGTGTCTGTCTATAAAGTCGGTCAGCGCCTGTCCCGACTTATTCGGGGAGGCGCGCGAGAACGATAAAACCGCAGTCTCGCCAGTGGCGAGATTGGACTTTATAGACGGACACTACTTAGGCAGCGCTACACTAGCGCAGGCGCGCCAAAGCTGCCTCTATAAGCCGGTCTCGCCCCTGCCGGCTATTGGCGCTATCCTGTTGTACCGGTATATCGGGGGGAATGCCAAGTTCCAGGTCACGTCCATTGGGCATCAGTTCCCGCGTGCCGGAAAAGCGGAAGTACCAACCGTTCGGCAGCTCGTAATCTATGGGTAGCCCGCCACCACCGCCGGTGGTATCGCCCAGAAGCTGCACGCTGTCTTGCTGGCTCATGAGGGCAGCAAAGGTATTGGCAGCTGAATAAGAACGGCGATTTTGGAGCACCATGACCGGTTTTGAAAAGCGACCGCGAGGGTCTTCTGGCTTGCTAATCCTTAGGCCCGTGGCGCGGTCAAATTCATTCGCTCCCCGGCCGGTACGGTAAAGGCGGCGGAGGCGGGGTTGCGTGTTTTGTACAAATGTGCGTGCCAGCCGGTAAGCATTGCTTAGGCTGCCGCCCCCATTGCTGCGGATGTCTACGATAAGCCCCCGGGCATTTTTAAAATACCGCAAAACGGCCCTTAGCTGGCCCTCCTCGATGGTAGTGCCAAAGCTGCTGTAGCGCAAATAGCCTATGCTATCGGTCAAAAAAGTATAGCGCATGCCGCCAGCTATGCGGTGGTCTGCTCCCAAGTACTGCCGCTCCACCAGCTCGGCATCAAAATTATCAGGGTAGCCCAGGTACCATTGCCAATTGCGACTAAGGTCAAAGGGGCTGCGGAGATTGACGTGCCCATCGCGCAGCAGGTAGAGCATACTGTCCAGCACGGCAAACAGAGCCTCATCCCCCATGTTCTGATCTATCTGGGGCAAAAAGTGCCAGTAGACGGTGTCCCAGCGAAGATCTTTTAATTCCAGATAGGCGTACTTCTGGTCAATGGTTTCCCATAGTAGATCAAAATTATGGTATGGGCTATCATCGCGCATGCGCTCTTTCCAGGACTTTTCACAGCCTAGCCAGAGCAGGGGCAACAAGAGGAGCACAAGCGAAACTCTTTTCATAAGCGCAGAAGGGCTTCCAGGGCCAGCCTATGGCTGGCGTTTTGTACCCAATTGGGCTGCTCTATCCAGAAAAAATTACCCACATAACTCAGCCGGAGCTGATTGCCATTAGTGCGGAGCCAGCAGAGGCTGAGCCGTGCCCGCCAGTGCTGCTGCTGGCCGTGCCAGCGCCATTCGTTCGTCGCTATTTCATCCCCTATGAAAGGGGTAATATACCCTGGACGCAATACCTGGGCGCCCACCCCACCAAAGAGGTCTGCGCTGAGGCCCCAGTAAGGTTGCGCTTTATCCAGCGGAAGCGTAAAATTCCATTGGGCGCCCAGCGATGGGCCTACCGAGAAAAGGCCGGTATAGTCGATGGCATTATTGGCATAGGCTTCTACTTGATGATAGTCCCAATAAGAAGCCTGACCCAAGCCGGCCCAAACGCCGAATGGCCCCGATGGCCCCACCTGATAGCGAAAGTGAAAATAAGCACGGCCGGCCAGGGTTAGGGTTTGGTTTTGCTCATGAAAGGCCAGGGGATGGAGCCGCCCGCCCGCCCCGGTGATATTAATTCCGCCCTGCCAGGGGCCAATCTGGTCCTGATAACCCAGCTGGAGGCCGCCCAGTAGCCCCTGGTAGACCAGGGGTGATAAGCTATAGTCATGGGTAAACAAGCGCGTGCCGCTTAAGCCAAAATTTAAATAACGCCCTTCCCAGCCCGCATACTGGGCTTGTAAGGAGGCCCTTGGCCAAATGTGCAGCAAGGCCGCTAGAAGCAGAATGGCCGTAAAGCGGCGCCCCGCAGAAAATGAAAGTGAGGCAAGGCAAAAAGGCACGGGCCGCAGGTTTATTCGATTTGAATTTTCAGCTTCCGGGAAGATGAGAGGCTAAAAAGCTGATCCGCCAGATCAGGCGGGCCCAGGATAGAGCCCCGCACACCATTGCTGAAACCGTAGGGTTCTTGGGGCATACCATTCCAGGCTCGATCAAGCTTTTCGTTGCCGTTTTCATCGTGAAAGGCGGCTACCGCGTAGCGGCCCGCCGGAAGGTTTATCTTTATTTGCGGCGGTAAAACGCTAATGGGGTGCTTAATATTTTTCACCGTGCTGTCGGTGGCGTCCTTAATACGGAGCATGACATTGCCCCGCTTATTTTCCAGGCCTTCTATCAGGAGGGTAAGCTGAGGTTCATTTGGCCGGGAGGCCGAGAAAAGAATAAGGAGCGCGCAAGCAAGCAGAGCGGGGAGATGGCGATACATCAGCGAATGAGCACAATGGAGCCTTTCTTGGTGGTGATGTCGCTTTCGCCGGCGGGTTGTTTAGCGTGGCGGAGTTTTGCTTCCAGTTGATACATGTACACGCCTTGCTTGGCTGGTTGGCCATCAGCCGTGCCATCCCAGGCTTTAGACGGCAGGTATTCATCTGCTTGATGGATGAGACGCCCCCAGCGGTCAAAGATTTTAAGATCGAAGGAAACTACTTCGCAGCTTTCCCCAATGCGGATTTGGAAAGTCTCGTTGAGATTATCGCCATTGGGGGTAAAGGCATTGGGTACATGCAAGGGGCAATGCCCGGAAGGCCCGCCAGACTGAGCTTGTACCGAGACGGACAGGCTGCTTATTGCTATGATTACGAGGAAAATCACCTTCTTCATGACTAACAAAAGTAGGAAAATTTATGCCACAATAGGGTAGCCAGACTTTAAGCCTGGTAGGGAATGAGTAAACGGCCCGTTTGGTGAGTCTGCTCTACTCGAAATCGAGTGTGAGTTTAAAGCGGAGAATGCGCCCATTGCCGGCATCAGCTACGTAGAGTATTTCGTTGAAATAAGCTACGGCACTGGGATCGCGAAACTGGGTGGGGCTGGAGCCGGTACCGCCAAAGCTGGCGCGCACAAAGCGATCGATGCCGGAAGCGGGTGGGGGGAGAATGCCTTCGTAGCCATTGAAGCTAAATTGGTAAAGGGAATCGGTGCGGGTATCGGTCACGAATATATACTGGCTTCCGTCGCCGGCCAGGGTTATATCTACGGGCTTTTCGAAGCGATTGGGTTCATTGATGAAACGGTCGGCCTGGGTGGTGTCGCTGGAAGCCAGAATACGCGGCTCGTACTGGGCACCAAATTGCCCCTCGATGAACTGGATATACTGCACCTTGAGGTTATTGTCCGGATCGGTGCTGGTGTAAATGAAATCGCGGCCTCCCTGAGCGGTAAATTGGGGCGGCTGGGTGAGGGTAACGATGCCGCTGGGCTGCTGAAAGTAATCGTTAAATACCCCGGAGGAGGTGTTTACGGATATGGGAGAGATGAACTGGTCCTGATTGTTGAAGTAGAGCACCGCGTCATTTGGCCCCAGGGGCCCGGAAGAGCCCGCGCCGCTGCGGGTCACATAGTATTGGTTATTGCCCTGGGGGTCCTGATTATCGCCTATAACGGCTATGTTCTGAAAGCGGACCTGGTCTACGGTTTTATCTATGGGGTTGCTTTGGGTATAGTAAAAGGGGTGAATGACCTGGTTTACTACTTCGGCATCGGCCAGGTTGTAGCCATCCCCATTGATCATGCGGAGGCGGTAGATACAGGATAGGGTGAGGAGAGTATCCCGTCCGCCCGCCTGGTAAAGGGTGTCTTTGGTGCCTACTACCAGCAGGTCAAACTTGCGATCTTGGGCTACGCTGGTGGCGCCGGGAACCTTTCGGCGGGCCAGGATGCGACCCGATTCGTCCATGGCCACTACTTCCTCACGGCCAGCATCTACGGCATATACCAGCTCATCAAAGCCGGTGGTAAGGTCTGTAGGCCGGTCAAATTGGTTGAGCACGGGCAGGATGGGTACATAAGCCACTTGCCGGATGCTATTGTCGGGAGGGATGTCTATAAAGTCCAGGTCGGTGCGCTCTCCCAGATAATCTTCGCAGGCAGAAAGCGAAGCCAGCAGCAGTACACTCAGGAGGGGTAGGAGGTATTTCTTGGGCATAACTTTAGCGCTGATCATTCATTAGGGTAAAACGGAGTCCTACGTTGTGCTGTAGCCCCATAAAATCAGTAGGGGCGGCGGCATAGTCGATGTACAGGGGGTGACTGCCCAGCTGGGTACGGAGGCCAAAACCAAAGCTGGGGTAATTGCGATGCCGCACGTTGAGTTGATACCCGGCCCTTACCCAAAGCAGTTCCAAATACTGGTATTCTACCCCCAGGCGGTAGTTTTCTGCGTTGTCGTTGGGGTGGTTGAGCTGGAGCATGGTATTCACGGCGTGGTTTCCTTTTTCGTAAGGGGTGAGGCTAAGCCCCAATTTAAAAATGGTGGGCACGGTATTGTCATCAAGCCCAATGCCCAACTGGCGATTGAAGACGACCGGTACGTCATTATTGCTGCTCAGGGCAGAGTTGCCGCCAAAGTTTTGGACCATTACGGCAAATTGGAGGTCATTAAAGTCGGTACGGTAGAGGAAGGATAGATCTACGGTGGCGGTGCTATTGCCGTAGCCGGCTATGCCTTCATAGATGTACTTGAGGGTAACGCCCGCACTGAACATAGTAGATAGCTGCCGGGCATAGGTAGCTCCTACGGCGAGGTTGGTGACGCTCACGCTGCGTCCGGTTCCTCCGGGCATAAATTCGGTCCTTTCCTTCATTTTGCCGCTGTTTAGCCCGTTGAGGCTAAAGCTGAGGGTGCTCACTTTATTGTCCAGGGGAAAGTGGGCCGCAATAAAAGACTGCTGCACTCCGGCGCCCAGCATCAAATGGGAAAGGGTGTAGTTTTGATGCTCGAGGTCGGTGAGGCTGGCGGGATTGTTGAGAATGCTGTAGGCATCGCCATCCAGGGCTACACTGGCGCCGGATAGGCCCATACTCCGTGGGCTGAGGTCGTTTTTCAGAAAGCTCAGGGTAGACAGGCCGGCCCGCTCGCCGCCAAAGTTGGGCAGGAGCTGGCCTTTTACCGCGGCGAGGGGAAGTACAAGACCGGCTATCAGTAAATAATAGAAGCTACGCATGGCTTAGAATCGAAATTGCAGTCCGTATAGAATTTGGCGGGGCTGTAGGTAGCGAGCGGGGTTCCGCGGGTCCACGCCGCGCTCTTGAGGCCCATTGAAGCGCGGATCGCGCCAGCTCAGGGGCACCGGATCTCCATACTCATAGGCACGGCCGGTAACGGGGTTGATGATCTGGGCGTTTTTGGCATCCAGTAAGTTGCGCACTTCCAGTGAAAGCACCAGGCCTTTTTCGCCTTTAAAACCCAAAGGTAGTTTATAGCTCAGCTTGAGATCTACGATGTTCCAGGGGGTCCCTTGCCCTTGCAGATACTGGTCAAGGATGGGTTCGTACTGGGTACGCCCCTGATCATTCACCCCCGTCTGGCGCTGAGGGGTGTACCGGTAGCCGGAGGTAAACTGGTAGGAGAGGTAGGCGCGGAAGCCGGTCAGGTCCAGCCCGGCAATGGGCAGGGTACTATCGGGTGTAAAAACCACGCCCAGGTTTACATTCCAGGGCCGGTCAAAGGCCAGAAATTGTTCCCGCGTGAGGGATACTTCCCCGTTTTGCTCTATCTGCAGGGCCGACTCCCGGGCCGAGTTGGACTTGCCCCGGGCTACCTGGTAGGCCACGTTACCGAAGGTCCGTAAATAGCGGCCGTATCGATAATTAAGCCCTACTTCCAGGCCGTAAATTTTGGCGTAGTCCTGATTGATGTAAAAGGTTTTGGACACCGGGCGGCCCGTTTGGTCTTCTACCAGCACCCGGCGGGATACGATGTAGTCGAAGCGGTTGTTATTAAAGGCCGTAGCCGTAAGGGCCAGGTCCGGGGTGATGCGGGATTTTAGGCCTATTTCGTAGCTCACGTTCACTTCGGGGTCTACATCGGGGTTCCCCAGGCTGGAAAGGAAGCTGCGGTCTTGGTAAGTGGGATCCAGGCCAGCGTACAGAAAGCGGGGGTGGGGTAGGCGCATGTTGTGGCCGTAGTTAAAATAGAGCACGTTGTTTTCGGTCACGGGAAAGCTTACGTTGATCTTGGGAAGGAGGCGTGCTTTCCAGCGGAGGCCCAGGAGGCCGAAGGTCTTTTTCTTATAGTCTTTCCGTACCTGGTCTATCACGGGCGCATCGGGGTTATTGACCGCGTCATCGGCAAAGGAGCCGGGTGCCCACATAGCGAAACGCAAGCCCAGCTGCGCCCGGATGCCTTTGTAAGTAATGCGATCTTGCACGTAGAAGGCCGTTTCTATGGGGTTTACCGCCCAGATGTCGTTGCTGGCCCCTATGCTTTGGGAAACCGTTTGGGTGGAGTCATTTAGCTGAATGGGGGCGCCCACCCAGGGTTTGCTCACATCTACCCATTGATAGCCCTTGAAGGTACTTTGCACGCCAAAGTTGATCTCGTTTTGCTCATTGGGGATGAAAGAGGCTTTCGCGTTCAGGGTGTATTCGGAGGCGTAATGATCGTGCCATACCGGGCTGATGCCGCCGTTATTGACCAACCCGTTGCCGGCGCTTACGTAATAGATACCGGAAGGATCGTTGGGATTAAATATCTCCACCGGGGAAGTAGTAATGTTGTCCTCATCCAGTATCTGGTCTACCGTCTCGGTGCGGAAAGGGCGCCCGTTAGCATCAGCCCGCAGATTGGTAAACAGGCGGCCCAGGGAAAAGCTCAAGCCCCAGCGTTTGTTGATCAGGTGTTTGAGGTTCAGGGCGGTAAGGTTGGAGTGGTGGGTGTAGGTGGTCGCGTTATCCAGGTTGTTGCTCCGGTTGTACTGAAATCCGGGCCTCAGGATGGCGTCAAAACCGACGATCTGGAGCGTCCGGCTATTCTGATTTACATTGAGGGAGTGCTGGTTGGTAAGGGTAAGCTTGGTACCGCTTTTGATTTGGTAAGCCAGCTTTACGGTGTGCGTGTACGAGTTGCGCTGGCGCGGGGCCCAGCGGGTTTGATTTTCAAAGAGGCTACTGCGCAGTTGGTCGGCCGTAGGGCCAAAGTAATTATCGCTCCACAGCACGCTCCCGCTGGTAAAGAGGCTGAGTTTATTTTGGGTGCCCGGAATAGGGGTGCTCAGGGATAAGACCATGCGGTCTGTATTAAAAGAGGAGGCAGCATCAGGAGGGCCTAAGTGGTCGGTTTGGTAAGTGCCACTGATCTCAAATTTTTCACCGCCTTCCCGGATTTGGGTGTTTACCACCCCCGAGCTACCACCAAATTCGGCGCCAGCCCCACCGGTGATGACCTCTACCTGCCCCAGCGACTGGCTGTTTACATCCAGGCCAAAGCCGGTTCCCGCCAGGGGGTCCTGCGCAGAGATTCCATCTACCAGGTATTCGGTCTCGTACACCCGCGCGCCCCGTATTTGCAAGCCGTCTTGAGTTTTGGTTACCCCGGCTTGCATGTTGACCACTTCCTGAACATCGCGGACGTTCATTTGGGATATTTCTTCCTGGCTTATGGACACTGCCGAGGCCGCCTCCTCCAGGTCTACCATGCCTTTTCTACCTACCACCGTCACTTCATTAAGCGATTCCCTTTGGGGCTCCAGGGTTACGTTAAGGGTTTTGTTTTCTCCCGCTTCAAATGTTTTGCTGGTAAAAAGTTTCGCTTTGTAACCGATGTATTGGACCTTCACGGCGTAGTTATTCGGTTTGATCCCGTTGATCACGTACTGTCCGTTAATGTCTGTAGAAGCGCCTTTGTAAGTGCCCTGGAGCAATACGGAAGCCCCGATCAGGATTTCCCCGGTTTGGGCATCGGTCACTTTTCCGCTCAGGGAAGCCGTTTCCTGCTTCTGAGCAGTTATCAAAAGGGGTATTCCCAGAAGGATCAGAGATAATATTTGCTGTTTAAAACTCATTCTTAAAAATATCGCCTATTAACTGATGTAAGCGGTTGGGATCACTGTCATAGCGGTGTAGTTCCTGGGCAAAGAACACTTCCGTGAGTTGGTTGCTGGGACGCCGTACGGTGGCCATAAGATCCGTGCTGCCGTTCCAACCTCTAAACTTGGTCAGTTGGGCCCGGTAGAAGCGCTGGGCATCACTGCTGGCTTCTATCGGGACGATGCCGAATTCCACATTGCTGGGTTCCAGCCGCGGGTAGCTGCTGCTATTGACGGGCACCAGGGCGCTGTCGGTAGTTATGCGGGCCTGGCTTCCCGGTTGGGAAGACAAGACCAGCCCGCTAAAGGGATAAACCCCCACGGTATTGCTTACATCAGCGTCTTTGGGGAAGGAAGTGGTGAGGAAATACTTGCCGCCCCGGTCGGTAAATCGCTGCACTACCGGCGCCAGAAAGTCCAGCAGCGTAGAAGAAACCCCGGTTACGGGATTGCCGTAGCTGGTATTGCTCAGGTTGAGGAAGGCCGTCTGGTACTCCTTAAAAACCAACTGCACCGTGGGGTCAAAATAGGCGGGGATTTTAGCCCCTTGATCGCCTCCCAGATCGTATAGGTCATAATTGAGGCCTGCCGCCTCCAGGTATCCTTTGTATTCGCTGCGGATGCCGCCGTTGTGGCCATTGATCCACAGCATGTCCACGCCCGGTGTTTTTCCCCGAAAATAAAAGGCGGGACTGGTGTCCACCGGGCTCATTTTGCCGGCAATGTCCATGGCCCGCACTTGCAGCCGGTTGGTATCATTGATCCGCAAGCCTTTCAAAACGGTGCCGCTCGCGGTGGTATTGGTCCCGTAGAAGATATTGGCATCGATGGGGCCACTGTTGCTTTCCTTTACCGGCACCAGACTTAACAGAGGCTCTCCCAGGTTTACCGTAGTCCAGGGGCCTTCATTGGCCCGGAGCTGCACCTCTGCCAGGCTATTATCGCCATCCGGATCCTGGGCATTCCAGAAAAAGGTAGCGGCCACAAAGGCCGTGTCTTGCGGCCCTCTATCATCTATGAAGAAAGCCTCCGGTGCCGAATTGCGCAGGGGCACCTGGAGGTAAGCCGGGCTGGGGTCTTTTTGCCCGGTATTGTCCACTGCCCGCACGTAAAAATCGATGTCCACGCTATCATTTCCGGCCGGAATGTCAAAGCTGATGGTGGAGTCTTGCCGGGTAGTATAGTCCCAGTTTTCCTGGTCTTGCGATACTTCAAAGCCCTTCACATAGCCATCTTCATCGGTGCCGTACCAGCTCAGCCGCACCGTGGTATTGAGGCGGTTATTGCCAGCCAGGTTGATGGTGTCATAACTTATCCGGGTTTCGGGCGCACTGCCGGGGCGGATGTCCCCCTCGCGGCAGCCTGTAAGTAGGGCGAGGAGGCTTAAGGCCGTTGGCCAAAAGTACTTCCGTCCGGCAAGAAGAGCAGCGTTACATTTCATGTTTATCCGGGTCTGGGGGCCTAAGCAGGCGGAGAGGTTAAAAAAAGAGGAGTTCCCAGTTAAGGAAACTCCTCCTTAGCGGTTTGGCTAGTGTTTTACCATCAGGCGCAGGGTGGCCACTTGGCCATCCTTGGCGGTAGCGCGGAGCAGGTAAATGCCATCGGGCAGCGCACGGGTGCTAAAACGCACTTCCCTTTGAACACGGAGTTCTTGGCGGAGACGCTGGCCATTGGCATTGTAAAGGCTTACTTCTTTTAAGGCTTTGGAGCTCGTGAGCTGCACCTCTTGGTGGGCAGGATTGGGATACATCTTGAGCCCCAGACCCGCCGTTTCGGTTAGGCTTACGTTGGTGGGCACATTGCATCCGCTTGTGTCCAAGGCGGTGCTGAGGTTCAGGATGTCAAAGTTATTGCGGGGCAACAGCTTGTAAGTGCCAAAGCTGTACCACAGCACACCCTGGATGCCATCCATGGTCATACCGCTGGAGGTGGCCACGGGCGTTACCTGCATAGTTCCATCATTGCTGGCATAGGAAGTATCCGATACCAGCGATACGTAAAGGCTGGAGGTGGCGCGGGTGCCATCCTGGCGGCCGGCCAGTACGCGCTTATCGGTGCTGCTACCGGCTACGGCTACGCTGTATTCGCCAAAGCCCAGGTCCGGGTTGCTTATTTCCAGTTGACCAGCAGCGGGGTCCTCATAACGGATCAGCATGCCTTCGTAGGCTTCCATGTCCAGGTTGGGGTCACTGGGATTTACGCTCACGGGCTGAACGGTAGAGCTGGCGGGCAGGCCGGCTACGGAGCTTACGTTTAGGTAGGTTACCCCAAAAGTCTCTTGCACCGTCCCCGTTACCCGGAGGTGCTGATCCCGGTACACATCGTTAAGGTCTTGGTTCGGAATTAAGGCGATGCCGGAATATATGCTATCGGCGGGATCCTGAAGGTATACGTACTCCAGGTCGCAGCCTCTCCGGGCGGAGGTTACCACGCCTTCTACGCTTACGGTTTGGCCCGCAAAACGGGACTCGCCATTGCCGGTGCCGCTAAACTGCAGATCGAAGATGCGCAGGCCGTTGTCCCGCACCGTGTAGTGGTTAAAAGGCTGGCTGCTGGGCGATCCGCCTACGGGTTCCAGTACCGCATTTCCGTCGTTATCTACGGCGCGCAAGTAATAACGTACGGTGGTACCGTCAGCTTGAGGCGCCAGGGTAGCGCTGTAGTTATTATTGCCAGTGGAAGAGAGGTTTACCGTGGAGTAAGGTCCACTCAATCCCACTGCGTAATAAAGCTCGGCGGTGTCTACGGTGCCGTCGGCATCCGTTATACTGGCATTGATGGTTACGCTATCACTGCTGGTGGGCACCACGGGCAGGCTTACTACATTGCTTATGCGGGGGGCGGTGGCCCCTACTTCGTAATGGGTACTGTCAAAGGGGTTGATCTCGTAGCCCCGGCCCGTGCCGCCGGTACAGCCGTTGGCACTGTGACGTACTATTCCTTTGAGGGAAGCATAGTAGGTTCCTACGGTGGGCGCCACAAAATTACCCGTACCGGAGGCAGAAGGGGAATTAGGGTTTACCACGCTGTGGCTGGGCAGCTTTTGGGCCAGGAAGCGGTCGCTTACGTTGATCAGATTACCAGCGGAATCCTGGACGTTAAAGCTTACCCGGCTTCCGCCACTAAATGGGATTACCTGCACTACGGTAACGTCTTTCAGCTCTACGAAGCTGTTTTGCCATTGCTCACCGGTACTTACCTGATTTACCCGGTTATTGTCGTTCAGGTCGCCCAAGGGAACGGAAGCAGGAACGAAGGCAGAGTCCGGCAGATCGCCACTTTGCAACAGGGTGATGGAATTGGCATCCAGGGTGGTAAACTGGTTGTTGCCGTCATATTGCTCTACTACGCCGGTGGCCTCAATTTTGTCGCCTCGAAAGAGGCCAGTAAAGCCAGGTACGGGCTGAAGGTTGCCGGAGGCATCAGAATACACACCCATGATCTCGATGCCCTGATCGGCGGTGGCGTTGCCGTTGGCCGCCGTATCGATGGTGTAGATAAAAGGCCGGTTGCCACCCTGCACGGAGCCTGAAGGTACTTCGGATATACCGCCATCGGTCACCACGTGCACTCGAATGCGCACGGTGTCTCCCAGGATGGAGCTGGTGTCGTTACAGGCACTCAGGTCTATGGGGTTGTTAATTTGGGAAACGCTTACCAGCGGGTAGTTTTGGCCCCAGGCTATGCTGCTGAGGGCTACTAGCGTGAGGAGGGTAAATAGTCTTCTCATGGAGAGGAGGAATTTGGGGGTTTTACTTGATGATTATAAATTTTCCAGTGTAGCGTTCGCCGCTATCCAGGTCGTTTACGGAAAAAAGATAGAGGCCGCGGCTTATGATTTGGCTGTTGATCGAGAGGAGGTCCCAGGCATGAGCACCGCCTGAAAAGCGATTTTTGCTGGGGTCTTCTGCCCCAAAGGTTTCGTACCAGCGGATGTCGCTGCCGTTGTAACTTTCGTCGTGCCGGATCTCGTCAATGAAGTCACCCGCGGCGGTATAGATGCGGATCACGCAGCGCTGCGGCAGATTGGCAAAGATGATTTTCCGGCTTTCTTCCTGAAAATTGCTTTGCCCCTCCCAGGCGGCGCCATAATAGTAGGGATTAGGGTAGGCAAAGGGCTCATTCTGGGCCATGTTATCATTGGCCGGCGTGCCGGGGAATACCCGGTAATTATTGGAAAGGAAGCTGGATTCCAGAGACTCGAGATTGCTCTCCGGGTTGCCTTCATCAAAGGCGGTTACCGCCACCGCATATTGCCAGCCATCGGGAACGCCGTCTACCGTGTAGCGGTAATGGTAAGCGGTGGTATCGTTCTCAAAGTAAACCGGCGTATCCAGGCGTACCGCCTCAAAACCGGAGTCAAAAAAGAGGGCATTGCCGCGTTTGTCATACTGGGCCAGGAGTTTGAAGTCTTCGCTCAGGTTTTGAGTACCCTGTACATCAAAACCCAGCTCGGAAAGATACACCCGGTATCCTTCAAAATCCTGGCGGTTGCTGATGGGGTCTACGCTTTTTTCGGCGTTATCGCTCCAGTAGATGTCGATCTTTTGTTCCCCGGGTACCAGGGTGGTTTTCGGGATATCGGGCGGCGCCGGTAAAATAAAGCGGGTAATGGCGCCGTCCCCGTCGCGGTCTTCGCCGGCATCTATTTGGCCGTTAAAATTTTGGTCCTCGCCGTTAAAGGCTTCCTGGGCCCAGCCCGCGTTGGCGATGAGGTTTTCCTTTTGGGTAAGCGTGTTGGCGGTGTTGGGCTGGCCGTCTTTTTTCTTTTTGGCCACTACGTAGGCAAAGCTTACCTGGATGGTTTCTCCGGGGCTTAAGGTGTCAAAGGGCCCTACGGATACCAGATCGGAACGGTTGCCGCTTTGCTCCAGTTGTTGTTTGAAAGAGGTGCCGCCACAGTTGGGCCCGTTGGGGTTATCCCAACAGGGATCGTGGTTGAGCCCATTGCTCATTTTATCGTAGCGATCGGCTTCGGATACGGGGAAAGCAAAGTCTGCATTAAAATTATTGAACTCCCAGGCATTATAATTTACCCGAAAATTATTGGCGGTATCCCAACTTCCGGTGTTGCGGTTGTAGACGCTATCCAGGTCTGGATGGCGGAAACCTTCTTCTTCGATGGCGCCGAGAAACTTTTGGCCTATGTAGCTATCGGTAAAGCCCACATCACCCGTGGCATC
>JAVLBR010000002.1:34178-48612 GCA_031581125.1 Schleiferiaceae bacterium
ACGGCTACGTTCATGGGGCGGTTGTGCTCGCCGATGGGAATGTTGGTGCCCGGCACTACGATGCTTTTATCAGAAAAATGGGCTACGTAGTCTTGGTGGGAGACGGCCTCGGGGGTGTAGTTCCGGTTGTCAAACAGCGAGCTGCGCTCCTGGAGGGTGGCCTGGGCCCCGTTAATGGTGCTATCGATGTAAAACTCAAATCCGGCGCGGCCGGGGGCGTAGCCTTGCGGAGCATCGTAGGCGGAGGTGGATACCACTACCTGCCCGCCGTTTTCCTTGCCTCCTATCCATATGCCCCCTTCAAAGAGGTGTTCTATACCGGACCCCGCGGGATATTCGCAACTGGGATCGTTACTGCCGTCCCGGTAACCGCGAAAGGCGTTGCCAAAAGTGCCGTGGTTGGTCACGTTGAGCCGCACGTTGGCGGCATTGGTGGTTTTTTCCTGAAAGGCCCCTTGCTGGGAGAGGAGCGCCCCTGGAAGCAGCCCCATGATCATCAAGCAAAGCATCCGGGCGGCGGAAGGTTTCTTCATCGCTTGATCAGTTTGCGGGTGTAGATGCCCTGGTCGCTTTCCAGGGTAAGTAGGTAAATGCCCGTAGGCCAGTCCTCGGTGTGGAAGCGGAGTGGATTCACATTTGGCCCGCCAGGCCAAACCCTCGTGGCCATGGTGCGGCCGGTAAGGTCACTCACGCGCACGCGGTGGCTTTTCTCTTTAAGCCCACTGTGGTTGAGTGTCAATTGCTGATCAAAGGGGTTCTGTACCAGGAGGTGTTCCTTTAAATAAGCTGTTTCGTCCAGGCCTATACCAGAGACTTCTGCCTCTATTTCCATCAGTACGGGGAGGTGGTCGCTAAAATTGTAAAGCGCATCGGCCACGGTGGTATTCACCTCAAAATTGCTGCTGCGGTTGAGGCTGCCGTTAAAACTGCTGCCATCCTGCCCCAGGGCATCGTAAGCCAGGTAGTGTAGTTTGTTGCTCCCGTTGCGGATTTCATCGCTTACCAGGAAGAGGTCAAAGCGATCGTCCATTCCGCCCCCTACGAAACAACCTTGGCTGCTGCGGTGGGTACTCTGGGTGTGGTGGCTGGCCATATTGCTGCGGTTGTGCCAACGCCCGCCCAGGCTCAGGGGGTCGAGCAGGGACTCATTCGCATTGGCGGTATATTGGGTAAGGGTTTGAAAGGCCGTTTCGCCCGGCCCACGCATGTTGAAGTCGCCCGTTAGGATCACATTTTCGTCGGGTATGCTTTGGTCTATGTGGTCCATGATGGCGGCGGCGGCCTCCTGGCGAGCGGTTTGATCGCTGGGGTCACTACCGGCCTTGAAGTGCACCACGCCCACGGAGAAGAAGGTAGTATCGGCATTGGCCTGGCTTAGGGCTTGATCTTTTACGTAAAGCCGGTAAAAGTTTACCTCCCGCACCAGCGGTACGTTATTCAGGTCGCGTTTTACGCTGCTTTGGCTCACCAGGGAAAGTTTATCGGCATTGTAAAAGAAGCCATTGGCAATGCTGCTGAAGGAGCTGCTGCTAAAATTGGCGTACTGGTAATGGTTGGTGCCGTTTACGTTTAAGATGCTGCTGGCTATCACCGGCGGGTTAAGGGGGGTAGCGCCCATTTCGGTCACGCAGAGGATATCCGGTTTTACGTATTGAACCACGGTTTTTAGGTCTGCATCACGTTGGGCACCGCTCCGGGAGTGGCTGCACGGAGTACTGGGCGCTTTGTAGTACATCAAATTGTACGTCATCAGCTCTATGGCCATTCGCTGACCAGGGAGAAGGAAGGGGAGCAGCAGGAGCAGCAGCGCGATTCGCTTCATTCGGCAAGGGATTCTATTTTGCAAAAATAACGAGAAGTAAGCCCCCTTTGTTAGGTCAGTGTTAATTCCTTAGCGCGTTTTAAATAAGAATTGAATCACTGGCATAGAGAGGGTTATATTCCGTAAAAGCTTAAGAAGGCCATGGGGAAGGTTTGTTAATAGATACCCTCTATCCATCATCGAGAAAAATGGGAGGCCTGAAATCAGGGGTTTTTCCACTCAAAGATAAGGCCGGTTCCCTGGGCGGTGTCGCGCTTTTCTTTTTTAAAGATATCCCTTAATTCCGTTCCCTGCCGTTTTAAGCCCTCCTTGAAGTCTCTGGTCAGGGCGCTTTTGTCCAAATGCACCTGCGGTTGGTCTACTGAACCAGAAATGGCCACTGGGATCAAGTGGTCTTTTCGTTCCTCAGTTACCGCCAGGTGCCGGCTCAGGGCCGGGGCCATTTGGCTGGGCTTCCGCCGGGAGAAGAGCACTTTGCCCAGTTTGATCCTAAGCAGATAATCTATCTGATTATCAAAGCTATGCCGTCCCTGCAGGTCCAGGTCCATTACGTTGCTGCTGATGTGCATCTTGGGGATGTGAATCCATTCCTTTTCGATGCGGATGTCATTTTCAAGCCGGTCAAAGCGGACATCCTGCAGCGCTTCCAGGGCCGCATAATCACTAAGGGCCAGCATGGGTTGAAATTTTTGCAGGCGCCCATTTTCCAGGCGCATGGTGCCGGTCATCCGCAGGCTTGGTAGGCGTATTTGGAGGCTGGGCGCTACTTGCGCTTGCAAGTCCCCCGCCAGCCAGGCTTGTCCGGTGAGATGCCGGGCGGTGAGGGTTTGCTGGCCAAAATTTTGGAAGCTTTCAAAAACGGCGCGTAGCTGTAGATCTTCCAGGTTTACCTCTGCCTGGAGCTGATAAGGGCCCTCCGGCGGCATGGTCAGGCGCATTTGACCCTGGTAGCGACCCCCATCAGCGTTCATGCGCAGGTTTTGGGCCTGGATTTGGCTATTGGCTATTTGGAGCTTACCGGCTACATCGCGCCCGGTAAAGGAAGCATACTGGAGCTCATCCACGGCCAGGTTTAACTTAAGCTGGAGCCGGCGGGTGTATTCCAAAGGCTGAGCCAGGCGGCCGTCCCCGCCGGTGCTTTGGTCCAGAAAATCTTCTACCACCAGGCGCTGCGCCTTAAGGCGGGCATCTACCTGAAGCGGTTCTTCGGGAAACAAGAGGTACCCCAGCACATTGCCCAAGCGGCCTCTTAGAAAAATATCGCTTTCCGCTTTAGCCGCAAATAGGCGTTCGATCTTTACCTTCTCTCCGTCAAATATCACCTTCCCATTGATCCGTTCCAGGAGCCAGTTAAGCGCCGGCATCCGTACCCGGCCCTCTTGTAGCTCTACCGAGCCATGAAGACGCGCCTGGGCCAGCCGCTGAGGTTCTTGCAGGGCTTGCCAGCTGGGGTAGCGGCCGTTCATCCGGAGCTCTACTAGCGCCCGGCCTTGCTCTACCTCCAGGCTGTCGCCGGGCAAAAGCTGGGCCCATTTCCGAAGCGGCCAGTCGGCCTTTAAGTGGCCTTTTAGGGCCGGTTTCCGGAGGTTTACCACCCGTCCACTAAAGCGCAGCGGCGCCTGCTTATCCTCCTGCCTTAGCTGTTCTACCCAGAGCGTGTCCCGCCCGGCGGAGCGGTGGTAGCGCCCTTTCAAGTGTAGCGGTCCATAGTTTCCATACCTCTTGCTGCGCAGCTGTAGCGGTTTATCTGGGCCGTAGGCCAAATGTGTTACCGCCGGTAGTTCGCCTTTTTGCTTCCAATTAAACTGCAGCGCCAGGCTACCTTCTATGTTCATGGGCAGCGCGGGCAGGTATTTTTGCCCCTGGAGCCATTGCCAGGCGGACCCTACCGAAAGATGGGGCACCTTCAGCTCCAGGTGCTGGGCTTGCCCCTGTTGGTCATATTGCAGCTGGCCCTGACCTAAACCCGGCAAGCGAAACACCTGGGATTTTACTTGCAGTTTTTTCCCTTTTTGCTCAATGGACAGCAGTGTCTCGAGCTTTTGGGGGAGGCGGAGGTAATCCTGGCCTCCCTGCTGTACAGCCTGGAGTTCGGCGTTCAGGGCGGTCATTAGGTCAAAGCCATCTTGGGAAAAATTACCCCGTAGCTCCGCTTTGCTTATCCGGGCCACCGTACGAAAATGGCCGGGTACGTGGTGGAAAATGGTACGCATATCCTTTATTTCCAGCGCTTTAAGGGAAAATTGCGCCGCTTCTTCACTGGTGGCTTCTTCTTTCCAGATGCGGTAATTGCTTTCCCCGCGGGCATTGGTTTTGAGCAGGAGCGTTCCTTTTTCCAGGGCCATCCTTTGCACTTCTACGGGGCCGGTGAAGAGCTTCCAGAGGTCCATCTCCAGGTAAATGGCCTGAGCGCTTAAAAGGGTATCGGATTGGGCAGCGGGATTTCCGGCGCTAAAAACCTCGCTCAGCCGGATGGAAACGGCGGGAAATCGCTGTAGGCTCAAGCCTATATCCTGAACGGCTACCGGGGCGGCCAGGCGTTGGTTGAGCCCTTTTACCACCATTTGGGCCAGGCGATCCTGCTGCCAATAAAGCCAGGCACCAGCCCCCAGGCCCAGAAGGGTACCGGCAGCCAGGAGCGTTAGGAGGATTTTTCGAAACCTTTTCAATAGCAGGAGAGGCTTGCTTAGTATCCGTAAGGTATAAAACTCAACGGCCCGATGGAGAAAGTCTTATGAAGAGGTGGTGGGGCTGCCCGCGATTTTTTTCAGCATTTGCACTTCCCGGGTCTCCAGGCGCCGCCACTGTCCTCTGGAGAGGTTCTTTTTGGTAATGCCCGCAAAGAAAGTTCGGTCCAGTTGGGTGACTTCATAATCGAGATGCTCAAAGATACGGCGCACGATGCGGTTGCGTCCACTGTGCAGTACCAGGCCCACGTTCTTGCGGGATTTCCCTTCTACGTAGTCTACCTCATCTACCTGGATGGGGCCATCTTCCAGTTCCAGGCCCTTTTTGATGGCGTGGAGGTCTTTTTTCTCCAGGTTTTGGCTTAGGGTAACCTGATAGATTTTCCGGGCGCCGTGGGCGGGATGGGTGAGGGCCTTGGCCAGGTCCCCATCGTTGGTAAAAAGCAGTACGCCGGTGGTTTTGCGGTCGAGGCGTCCTACGGGATAAATACGCTCTGACCCAGCTTGTCCCATAAGCTCCATTACGGTTTTGCGCGCTTTGGGGTCGTCTACGGTGGTGATGTACCCTTTGGGCTTATTGAGCACGTAATAGACCGGGGGCTCGGGATTTAGGACGGATCCGTTGAATTTCACCACGTCTCCGGGCCCTACTTTTTGCCCCATTTCGGTTACCACCTTGTCATTGACTTGCACCAGTCCGGTGCTGATGAGGGTATCGGCCTCCCGGCGGGAGGCTACGCCGGCATGGGCCAGGAACTTGTTTAGTCGGGTACGGCCATCGGCGGCCTTTTCTGCGGGCTTTTTACGGCGGGTTTGCGCCCCTTTGGGGGGAGGGCCTTTTGGGCCGCTTTTCCCACGGGCCGGCGCTTTTTTGGGGGGACCTTGGGAGCGGGGTTTTCCGCTCCCCGCTTGGGAGGATTTCTTGTGTGCAGCCATAAAAGAGGAGTAAATTGCTTAGCGCGATGGAGGGAAGCGATGTTCTTCAGGGATAAAAGGCATCCCGCAGATGCTCAATGCGCAGTTCGGGGTACAAAGTAACGGCGATAATATCAAACCTTATTTCCAGATAGAGGTCTTTTCTTTCCACGTAGGCATTGGCTGCCCGGATGAGGTGTTTTTGCTTTTGACGGCCCACAAACTCTTCCGGCCTACCGTGGCGGTCGCTAGCCCGCGTTTTCACCTCTACAAAGACGAGAAAATCCCCGTCCTGGGCAATGATATCTACTTCTTCTTTGCCATAAACCCAGTTGGTTTCCAAAATAGCGAAGCCCTTGCTCACCAGATACTGATGGGCTTCTTCTTCGCCAAACTTGCCTTTTTCATTATGCTCGGCCATCTTGATCAAAGGTAAGCAAAGTCCCTTTTGGCCCGACCCACATTTGGCCTACCTGGCCAAAAACCAGCGCGCGGTGATCGCGGACATGGCCGGCCGGGAGGTCATAAGCTACTGGTATGCCCAAATGTCCGAGGTGGCGGTGAAGGATTTCATGGGCGGTTTCACCAAAGGGGATTTCGTGGTCGTTCATGTCGGTAAAACCGCCCAGAAGTATGCCAGCAGGGGCTTCCAGGTAGCCATTGTAGCGGAGGTTGTAAAGCATGCGATCGAGGTGGTAGAGGTACTCGTCAATGTCTTCCAGAAAAAGTAGCTGGCCCCGGGTGTGCAGGCGGGTGGGGCTGCCACACTGGCTGTAGAGCATGCTTAGGTTGCCCCCGGTGAGGGGCCCCTGGGCCTTCCCGGATTGGTTGAAAGGATGTGCGGGGGCGCTTATTTGGTAGGCTTCTCCGAATAGCGCCTGGCGCAGGGAGGTCAGGGCCTCGGGCGTGTTTTGACCAAAGAGGCTGGGCATGCTGGCGTGAATACTCATCAGGCCGTGGCGGGCGTAGAGGTTGTGCAGAACGGTAACGTCGCTGAAGCCCACCATCCACTTGGGGTGGCGGGTGATGAGGTCGGGGTCGAAATGGTCTAGCAATTGAATGCTGCCGTAGCCGCCCCGGGCACAAAAAATGGCTTTGATGGCAGGCGTTTTCAGGGCCCAGGTCAGGTCGGCGGCCCGCTGCTGGGCGGTTCCGGCCATCTGGTGGTGGACTTGGTAAAGGTGAGGTCCTTCCCGGGGCTGGAGGCCCCAATCTTTTAAAAGGGCCTGGGCAGGTGCCATGTCCGCGGGGCTCACGGCCCGGGCGGTACTGATGAGGGCTACCTGGTCGCCCTTTTGGAGGGCTTTAGGCGCTTTCATGCTGGGCCATTTCCAGTGCGCGCAGGTAGCGCTGGATGGTGTTTTCCAGGCCCAGGTAGAGGGCATTGGCAATAAGAGCGTGCCCGATGGACACCTCCTCCAGGTGCGGAACTTGCTGGGCAAAGTACTGGAGATTGTCCAGGTCCAGGTCGTGGCCGGCGTTTACCCCCATGCCCAGCTCGTGGGCTTTTTGCGCAGCGGCCACGTAGGGGGCCACCGCTTTTTCGGGCTGGCCCTGGGCATAGTGGCGGGCGTAAGCTTCGGTGTAGAGCTCTATGCGGTCGGTACCGGTTTGCGCGGCCGCTTCTAGAAGGGCATCGTCGCATTCCATAAACAGGGAGGTGCGGATGCCTTCTCCATGCAGGCGCTGAACGGTTTCCTTGAGGAAAAGCTGGTGAAGCTGGGTGTCCCAGCCGGCATTGGAGGTGAGCACGTTGGGGTCATCCGGCACCAGGGTTACTTGCTGGGGTTTTACTTTAAGCACCAGCTCCATAAAAGCGGCGCCGGGATAGCCCTCTACGTTAAACTCGGTATGGATTACTTCCGGGAGGGCGCGCACATCTTCGTAGGTGATGTGTCGTTCGTCGGGCCGGGGATGAACAGTGATGCCCTGGCCGCCGTATTCTTGGCAGCGCTGCGCCGCGGTAAGCACCTTGGGCACCTGGCCCCCACGCGCATTGCGCAGGGTGGCAATTTTATTGATGTTTACGGATAGTCGTGTCATTGCCGCAAAGATAAAGCCTTAGATTTGCTCCTGCTTATGCGAACTGTAGACTACCTTTTAAATGACCTAAAGCCGCTGGATACCACGGCCGAAGTGGCCGCTACCCTTTCTCTAATGGAAGAGCTTAAGGTAGCGCATCTTCCGGTGGTGCATGAGCAGCAGTACGTGGGCTTGATAGGAGAGGATAATTTATTGGATATCGAATGGCCGGACGCTCCCCTGGAGCAGCATTTGCACATGCTGAAACCCTACCAGATAGCCCCCGAAGATCATCTTTATGATGCCGTGGGGCAAATGGCGAAAGGCAGCCTTACCCTCCTTCCGGTGGTTAGTGCGGAAAAAACCTATATGGGCTACCTCTCCCCCGTGGAGATTCTGCAAGACTGGGGGCGTCAGATCACCTTTTCGGAACCGGGTAGTATGCTGGTTTTGCGTATAGAAGTTCGGGATTACCACCTTTCTCAGCTGGCCCAAATCGTGGAGTCTGAAGATGCCCGTATAGTGGGCTTTCAAATGAATTCAGACGGACCCGAACACCTGCGCCTTTCCATCAAAATAAACGAGCAGGATTGCAGCCGCATCATCAAGAGCCTGGAACGCTACGAGTACCAGATACTGGAGGTGTACCACCAAAGCCTCTTTGACGATAGTGGCGCCAATCGCTACGAGTCCCTGATGCGGTATCTAAACACCTAAAACTTTTCGCCCGTGTTTCCCGGCTACCCGCCGTGCCCTCTATTATCTTTCCACCAACCTTCCCTGTTATGAAGATAGCCGTTTATGGAAAAAAGATCACGGCAGAATCCCGGCCTTATATCGAGGACCTTCATAAGCAATTGCGGGCCGTGGGAGCTGAGGTGCGCGTTTACGTGGCGCTCCAGCACTTTCTGCAGGCCCATTGCGATTTAGGCTTTGAATTGGCCCAATTTGGCAACCACGAAGAGTTGGGGGCCTACGGACCGGATTTTTTGATCACCATCGGTGGAGATGGCACTATCCTCGACGCGGCCACGCTAGTGCGCGATTCCGGGATACCTATTTTAGGGATCAACACCGGCCGTTTGGGCTTTTTATCCAATGTGAGCAAAGAAAACATCCCCCAGGCCATTAACGCCCTTACTTCCGGCCGCTACGGCGTGGGAGAACGCCGGTTGCTCACCCTGAACGCGGCAAGCTTGGACCTGGATCTAAACTTTGCGCTCAACGAGGTAACGGTAAGCCGCAAGGACAGCACCGCCATGGTTACGGTGCAGGTCTGGATCAACGACCAGTTTCTCAATAGCTATTGGGCCGACGGACTGATCGTGGCTACCCCTACGGGCAGTACGGGTTATTCGCTGAGCTGCAACGGGCCCATCATTATGCCGGGGGCCGAAAGTTTGGTTATCACCCCCATCGCCCCGCACAATTTAAACGTGCGTCCTTTCGTTATCCCCAATCATTATAAAATTAAGCTCCTGGTGGAAAGCCGCGAAGGTCAGTTCTTGGTTTCCCTGGATTCCCGCATTTACACGGCAGAAGTAGGGGAGGCGCTGGTTTTAGAAACGGCTCCCTTTAACCTGCGTTTGGTAGAAACCGAGGTGCAGAATTTTGCCCAGACCTTAAGGAATAAGTTGCTGTGGGGCATGGACAAACGAAACTGATCCTTAAGGGCCATCCTTGGGTTTTGGCTATATTTGCCGGCCTTTTAAAAAACGAAGCTATTAAAGCATTTGCCCTCAGTATATTATCGCTGCTTTTACCCGCGTGGATGCACGCTCAGCGGGCCGAGATAGGTCTGCAGTTGGGGGGCAGTCATTTTTGGGGGGATGTGGGCCCTTACGGCCTTAATTTGCCGCAGGGCTATCAAGGTGGATTGTTCTTTCGTTACAATATCGACAAGCACTGGGCGGTACGGATTGGGGGCAATTATGCCGAGCTCAACGTAAAAGATGCCAATGCCCAGCTAGACTACCGCCGTAATCGCAATCTTTCCTTCCGGACGGATATCTGGGAAGGCTACCTCACCATGGAGTTCAACTATTTCGAATTCAAACCAGGGACCCCCCAGTGGCACACGCCTTATTTACTGGGCGGTATCGGGGCTTTTGGCTTTAATCCGGAAGCCCGCTACCGCGGTACCTGGTATGAATTGCAGCCGCTCGGCACGGAAGGACAGGGAACCCCGGCCTCCGAAAAAGCGCCTTATGCCCTGGCCAGCGGCTTTGTTATGTTTGGAATGGGGTACAAGTTTGCCTTAAGCCGCCACGTAACCCTGGGGCTGGAGATGACCTTTCGCAATGTGCAAACCGATTATCTGGACGACGTAAGTGGGCAGTATGTAGCCCCGGCCGTATTGGCTGAGGAAAGAGGATTGGTGGCTGCGGCCCTCTCCGACCGGAGCCGCTCGCCGGGCGATAAGTCCTTGACTTATCGCGGAAATCCGGCCAATGACGATTGGTATATTTTTTCGGCGGTCACTTTACAGATTCGTTTTGAGCGCTTCTATGAGAAATGCGCCACCTTTGTACGCTGATTTGATATGGGAACGCTGCAAGCGCAAATAGATCCGCACCGCCTCCCCCAGCACGTAGCCATTATTATGGACGGCAATGGGCGGTGGGCTAAGAACAAAGGATACCTCAGGGCCATCGGGCACGAGAATGGGGTAGATGCGCTTCGAAAGGTGGCCACTGCCAGCGCGCGACTGGGTATTCGCTACCTCACGGTGTACGCTTTCAGCAGTGAGAACTGGAACCGCCCCAAATCAGAGGTCAATACACTCATGGGCTTGCTGGTGTCCAGCTTGTCCAAAGAGCTCAAAACCCTGCTGGAAAACGACATCAAGTTGCGGACCATCGGGAAGGTAGAAAACCTACCGGCCCGGGCGCAGCGAGAGCTGCAAGAGGTGATAGAGCGCACCCGGGACTGCCGGCGCATGGACCTAACCCTGGCTTTAAGCTACGGCAGTAAAGAAGAGATTACCGAAGGCGTTCGTCATTTGGCCGCGCAAGTAGAAAAGGGCCAGCTCAAGGCAGCAGAGATAACGCAAGAACACCTGGCCCAAGCGCTTTATACGGCCCAGATGCCGGATCCAGACCTGCTCATTCGAACCAGCAATGAACGCAGGGTAAGTAATTATTTGCTCTGGCAGATTGCCTATGCCGAGCTCTATTTTACCCCGAAACTTTGGCCGGATTTCGGGGAAGAAGACCTGCACCAAGCGGTGCTGGACTATCAAAACCGGGAACGCCGCTACGGCAAAATAAGCGAGCAACTCAAATCTCAATAACTCTTTATGCGTGTACTACATCTCTATGCTTTACTTCTGGTGATGGCTACTGGTAGCCTTCTGGGGCAAGTCACCAATAAGTCCGGCATAGATATTAACCCCAATAAAAAGTACGAAATAGGCGGCGTCCGCGTCACCGGTGGGAATGACCTCGATAAGCGGGTGGTAACCCTTATTTCCGGCCTGGAGGTAGGCAAAAAAATCAACTTACCCGGAGAAGCTACCACCAAGGCCATCGAAAACCTGTGGCGGCAAAAGCTCTTTGACGACATTGGCATCTTCGTTACGGAAATAACCGGCAACGTGGTGTTCCTGGAAATCCGCCTCAAAGCGCTCCCCAAACTGAGCAAGTACGGCATTCAGGGGCTCAAAAAATCCGATCGCAACGATTTAAGAGAAGAACTAGACCTAAGTAGTGGTAAAGTGGTGACCCAAAACCTGATAGTCACCACGGAGAACAAAGCGGAAAAATACTTCCGTATAAATGGATACCTCAATGCGGACGTGGAGGTGAGCCAGCAGCCCGATACGGCCAAGAAAAACGCCGTGATCCTCAATATTAAAGTGGATAAGGGCGAGAAGGTGAAAATCGCCGATATCTTCTTCTACGGTAATAAAAAGCTAAGCGACCGCGACCTCCGCAAATCGCTGGAAGAAACCAAGCGGGCCCGCATTTGGAATATCTTCAAAAGTTCCAAATTCATTCGCAAGAAATACGAAGAAGATAAGCAAAAGCTCATTGATGCCTACAATAGCAAAGGCTTCCGCAACGCACGTATCATTAAAGACAGCATTTATCAAGTCAAGGACGACCGCGTGGCCATCGCCATCTGGGTGGAAGAGGGCCAGAAGTTTTATTTTGGGGACATCAATTGGCTCGGCAATACCAAGTATAGTGACCAGACCCTGCGCAATGTGCTGAACATTGATAAGGGCGATGTGTACGATGCCGCTTACCTTCAGGAGCGGCTATTCATGGACAAACAAGGGAATGACGTGAGCTCCCTCTACCTTAACAACGGCTACCTCTTCTTTAACCTTAACCCCGTAGAAGTGCAGGTCCGCAACGATACCATAGACCTGGAAATGCGCATCCAAGAAGGACAGCAGGCCACCATCGATGAGGTAACCGTGAGCGGTAACGATCGCACCAACGATCACGTCATACTCCGCGAACTAAGAACCCGTCCCGGCGAGCTCTTCCGCCGGAGCAATGTACAGCGTTCCCTGCGGGAATTGCAGCAGCTCGGCTTCTTTGACCCGCGCCAGCTCAATGTAAACCCTGTACCCGACGCGGAAACAGGAACGGTAGATATCGAATACGAAGTGACGGAGCAGTCTACCAGCCAGCTACAACTTCAGGGCGGCTGGGGCGCCGGCCGGATCGTGGGTACCCTGGGCTTGAATTTTAACAACTTTTCCGCCCGTAACTTCTTCAAAAAAGGCGCCTGGAAACCCCTGCCGGCGGGCGATGGGCAAACCATAAGCCTGCGGGCCCAAAGCAACGGACGCTTCTTCCAGTCCTATAATGCTTCCTTTACCGAACCCTGGCTGGGCGGCAAAAAGCCCAACTCCTTCACCGTATCTGTTTATCATAATATTCAAAACCTTAGCGGACTGCCCCGCGACGATGACGATTATCAGGGCCTCACCATTACCGGAGCTACCGTATCGCTGGGGCAGCGCCTCAAGTGGCCGGACGATTACTTTACCCTGCGCCACTCCCTGGACCTCCAGCGCTACCGATTGGTAGATTACAGCCTGGCCAGCATTAATTTCCAGGATGGCTTCGTAAACAACCTCAGCTACACCATCGCCCTGGGGCGTAACAGTGTGGACTACCCCATCTTTCCCCGCAAAGGGAGTCTCTTCAACCTGAGCATGGAGATGACGCCGCCCTACAGCCTCTTCAACGATAAAAACTACGATGGCCTGCCCCCTTCCGAGCGCTACCAAAGCCTGGAGTACTACAAACTCAAATTCGACACCAAGTGGTACACCGAAATCTTCGACAAGACGGTCTTCAAAGTAGCGGCCGAGTTTGGTTCCCTGGGCACCTATAATACCGAGGTAGGCCTGCCGCCGTTTGAGCGTTTTTATCTGGGAGGTGACGGCCTGCAAAACTTCGTACTCGATGGCCGGGAAATCATCCGCCTGCGTGGCTACCCCAATAACTCCCTCGTACCCGTAACCCCCACCGGAAGGGGCGGAACGGTGTACAATAAATACACCATGGAACTGCGTTATCTCATCACCGAAAACCCGAGCGCCCAAATATTTGCCCTTACCTTCATGGAAGCCGGTAACAATTTTGATCGCTTCGAGAACTACCGCCCCTTTTCCCTCAAACGCTCCGCCGGCGCCGGCGTGCGTATTTTTATGCCCATGTTTGGGCTACTGGGGGTAGATTTCGGTTACGGTTTCGACCCCTTACCCAATAACCCAGGTACCCCCAGCGGCTGGCAAACCCACTTTATGATTGGTCAACAGTTCTAATTAAACTAATTTCGCGGCTTACTGAGGCGCAGGTACTTTTGGCCGTAGGCCAAATGTGATATCGCTTCCCCGGTAAGTCCCGTCCCTAAGATGATGACCATGTGGAAAAAATGCTTGCTTACTGTTTTTGGTCTGATCTTTGGTCTAACTCTCTCTGGCCAGCGCTTCGGGATCGTAGATAGCGAATTTATTCTGAAGCAAATGCCGGATTATAGTTCAGCCAAGCAGCAACTGGACCAGCTGAGCCGGACCTGGGAAGGCGAAGTACAATCCTTGATGCAAGAAGCAGAAGCGCTCCGAAAAAGCTACGAGGCCGAAAAAGTATTGCTCACCGAAAAAATGCGCGAAAAGCGATTGGCCGCCATTAAAGCCAAAGAAGAAGAAGCGCAGAATAAACAGCAAACCTACTTTGGCCCCAAAGGCAAGCTTTACACCAAGCGCCTGGAGCTGATCAAGCCCATCCAGGATAAGGTGTTTAATGCCATTCGGGAAGTGGCCCAAAAACGAAACCTCGACGCGGTATTTGACAAAGGAAGTGACTTGATAGCCCTTTACGTAAGTGAAAGGGTGGAAATAAGCGATCAAGTGATCCAAAAACTAAAAAAGAAATAATTACCCAAATCCAAGACCCCAACAATGAAACGATCCAATCTACTCCTTACCCTCCTCATGGCCCTTTTTGTAGGCCTGGGCGCGCAAGCGCAAAGCAATCAGAAAATTGGCCACATCAATGCGGATTCCCTTCTGCAGCTCATGCCGGAAACCGCGAAGGCCCAAAAGCAACTGCAGGAATACAGCCAGCAATTGCAGCAAGACCTTAAGGGGATGGAAGAGGAACTCAACGCGAAGGTTTCTGAATTTCAGAGCAACGAAAAAATGATGACCTCCCTCACCCGCCAGTCTAAGCAACAGGAACTCCAGGACCTGCAGCGCCGCATCCAGCAGTACAGCCAAACCGCCCAGCAAGACCTGCAGCAAAAACAGGAAGAACTGCTCAACCCGGTGATAGAAAAGGCCACCACCGCGGTAAACAAGGTGGCTAAAGAAAATGGCTACAGCTACGTACTCGATAGCTCTCCCAGCAAGGGAACCGTTATTTACGCCGGTAAGGGCGACAACCTCATGCCCATGGTACTAGAAGAACTGGGCATAGAAGCCCCCTAAGGTTCAAGTAGCGTTTGTCCCTACTGTGTCCGGTGT
>JAVLBR010000086.1:0-9066 GCA_031581125.1 Schleiferiaceae bacterium
GGCCCGGAATAAAAAGCCCCATGCCAGAGCACGGGGCTTTAAAAGAGGATCAGCATCCTTTTGGAATGGAGGGAACCTTTTTGCTAAGGCCGCAAAAACCTTAAGCGGTTTTCTCGCCTACTACTTCAAAGTCCAGCTCCACGTTCACTTCCCGGTGGAGGCGAATGTGCGCCTTGTAGGGGCCGGTGGCCTTCACGGTGCCACCCTGGATCTGAATGTACTTGCGGTCTATTTGGTGACCTCGGCTGGCCAGGGCCTCGGCGAGGTTGGCATTATTGATGGAACCAAAGAGTTTATTGCCTTTGCCCACTTTGGCGGTGAGCTTGAGCTCCAGGTCATTGAGCTGTTCGGCGGTTTTCTTGGCTTCTTCGATAAGCTTGGCTTCTTTATGGGCCCGCTGCTTGAGGTTTTCCTCGAGCATTTTCTTGGCGCCCGGCGTAGCCATTTCAGCTATACCTTTGGGGATAAGATAGTTGCGCGCAAAACCATTTTTCACGTTCACCACGTCATCCTTGTAGCCCAGGTTTTCTACGTCAGATTTGAGTATAATTTCCATGGCAATGCTTTATTTAAGGTTATCCGTTACGAATGGCAGCAGGGCAATGGTGCGGGCGCGCTTAACGGCTTTGGCTACTTTGCGCTGGTACTTAAGAGAAGTACCGGTAATGCGGCGGGGCAGGATTTTGCCTTGCTCATTAAGGAACTGCGCCAGCCATTCGGGATCTTTATAATCTACGTACTTGATGCTGTAGCGCTTAAAGCGGTCAAACTTTTGGCGCTTACCGGTATCGATTTTCAGGGGCTGGAGATAGCGTATCTCACTCTGGTTTGAGCCAGTATCCAAATCACTCATGATGCTTCTTTTTTAGGTTTTTTGTAATTTCTTACGACGATCTTTGGCAAACTCGATGTGGTGTTTATCCATTCTGATCGTTTGAAAGCGGATAATGCGCTCATCACGCTTCATTTCTACTTCCATTTCTTCAATGAGTTGTGGATCGGCCTGAAATTCCATCAGGTGATAAAATCCACTTCGCTTGGATTGGATGGCGTAGGCGAGCTTTTTGAGCCCCCAGTTTTCCTCGTGGAGTACTTTGGCCTCCTTGGCTTTGAGGAATCCTTTGAACTTTTCTACCGTTTCCCTTACCTGCTCTTCAGATAAGACGGGATGCATGATGAAAACGGTTTCGTACTGATTCATCGGTTAAACATTTAATTGATAATCATTTAGCGGTTTTCGCTAAAAGGAGCGCAAAGATAAGGCATTCTTATTTATCTACCAGCTCCTTAAGGGAATAAGCGTGGCCGGCCGGGCAGGGCACCTTTGGCCGGAGGCCAAATGTAAGCGCCCCGCGGGCGGCAGAGCAAAAAATCGCGGCAGAGTCCTTGAATTCATGTGAAAGCTTAGTACCTTTGGCTCCTTTGGAAGGAATGCTATGGCCGCCATTGATAATCAGCTCAAAAGATTGGAGAGTGCGGTGAATGCGCTCGTAGCCGAACAGCAACTGCTGAAAAAGGAAAATGAGCAGCTCCGCCGGGAACGTCAAGAGCTAAGCCAAAAAGTGGACGGCCTTGAGCAAGAACTCCAAAACGCAAAGCAGAACTTACAAACGGCACGCATGGCTCAGGGGCTGGCGCCTACTCCGGAAGATGCCCGCCTGGCCAAAGCCAAAATAAGTTCGCTCATGCGGGAAATAGACCGCTGTGTAGCTTTGCTGAATGATTGAGTAATTCGATATAGCCCTATAGTGCCGGACGACGTTCAGAAAATAAAAATTAACCTGGCCGACCGCGTTTACCCGCTTACCATAAGACGGCAAGAGGAAGAAAACGTACGCCGGGCAGCGCAGGCCATTCAGGCCGCTGTAAAGGAGTACGAGGCTAATTTTGCTGTCCGCGATAAACAAGACTCCCTGGCCATGGCTGCTTTGCAGATGGCGGCGCGGCTGGAAAAGCAGCAATCGGCCGAATGGGTAGACGGCCGGCGCGTGGGCCAATCACTAGAAGCTATCGAAGCCAAAATTCAGCAAGCGCTGCAATAAAGCGAACGTTCTTACCATTTTTTCCCGCATCCTTTGTTCAATTGCATTTGCTAAACTCAACACTAATCATAATAGGAGTTTAGCTCGGGCTTTCTAGACCATGCCTCCCTGGAGTGGAAGGTCGAAATTGTCTGGTAAACTCCGAACCTGTCTAAACGGAGTTTAGACAAAACTTGAAAAAGGATGCGGGTTTTTTTCTTTTAGCAACCTACTCAAAAAGCACGCTTGTACTTATGTCTACACTATATCTTATTGTTCTACCGCTAGGCGGCCTGCTGCTGGGGGGCGCCATCAGTTACATAGTCCTCTACCGCCGCGAAAATGCCAAAGCCGCTCAAATCTTGACCGAAGCCAAAAAGGAAGCCGAAGCCATTAAGAAGGATAAAATCCTGCAGGCCAAGGAAAAGTTTCTCGAACTGAAAGCGGAACACGAAGAGGTGATCAAAAAGCGCGAGCAAAAGATGCAAGAGCGCCAAAATAAGCTTAAAGAAAGGGAAGCCAAGGTGAAAGAACATGCGGATAACAACAAGAAGCACTTTCACGAAAACAAGCAAATGCGCCAGGAACTGGAGCGCAAAACGGAGATCAATGACGTGAAAACCAAGGAGCTGGAAAAAATGCACCGCAAGCAGGTAGAACAACTGGAGGTGATCTCCAGCCTCTCCCCGGAAGAAGCCAAAGAGCAGCTCCTGGAAACCTTAAAAGAGGAGGCCAAAGCTGATGCGGCTACCTACATTCAAAACACGGTAGAGGAAGCCCAGCTTACCGCCAATCATGAAGCCCGTAAAGTGGTGATTCAAAGTATTCAGCGGGTAGCTACTGAGCAGGCCGTGGAAAATAGCGTAACGGTGTTTAACATTGAGAACGATGATGTGAAGGGCCGCATCATAGGCCGGGAAGGACGAAATATTCGCGCGCTGGAAGCCGCTACCGGTGTGGAAGTGGTGGTAGATGATACCCCGGAGGCCATTCTGCTGAGCTGCTTTGACCCCGTGCGCCGCGAAATAGCCCGTCTCTCCCTGCACCGCCTGGTTACCGACGGCCGCATTCATCCGGCGCGCATCGAAGAGGTGTGTGCCAAGACCCGTAAAAATCTGGAAGAAGAAATTATCGAATTGGGCAAGCGTACCAGCATAGACCTGGGCATTCACGGCCTCCACCCAGAGCTTATACGAATGGTGGGGCGCATGAAGTACCGTTCTTCCTACGGGCAAAACCTGCTGCAGCACTCCCGGGAAGTAGCTAATCTATGTGGCATCATGGCCTCCGAGCTGGGCTTAAACCCCAAGCTGGCCAAGCGGGCGGGTCTCCTGCACGATATAGGGAAAGTGCCCTCGGAAGAAACGGAGCTGCCCCACGCCATCTTAGGCATGAAAATGGCCGAGAAATACGGCGAAAAACCAGAGGTGTGCAATGCCATAGGGGCCCACCACGACGAAATAGAAATGAAATACCTGCTCTCCCCGATGGTCCAGGTATGTGATGGTATATCAGGCGCACGGCCCGGCGCACGCCGCCAGGTAGCCGAAAGCTACATGCAGCGCCTTAAAGACCTGGAAAATCTGGCCCTGGCGCAAGAAGGCGTACTAAAAGCCTATGCCATTCAGGCGGGACGGGAACTACGCGTAATGGTAGATTGCGACAAAGTGAGCGATGCGGAAGCCGCTAAAATAAGCTTCGATATAAGCCAAAAAATCCAAAGCGAGATGACTTACCCCGGCCAGGTAAAGGTGACCGTCATTCGCGAAAGCAGGGCCATTAACGTAGCGAAGTAATCCCTTCCAGCCCGGCCTCTATCAGGCGCTTGATGCCCTCCTCCGGGCGGCCGGCGAAGGCTCCGGTAAAACGATTGGCCAAAATCACCGAAAGGGACAAGGTGTGCATACCCAAGAGGCCCCCCAATCCATAAATACCGGCCGTTTCCATCTCCAGATTGCCGGGCCTCCGCCCTCCTATTTCCTGCTGCACCACTTTTTGGAGCCAATCTTTATACCGGGGCGCGGCCAGCAAGTGTCTGCCCTGGGGCGCATAAAAGCCGGCTGCCGTAAGCGTAAGACCGCCGCCATCCACCTGGCTGGTAAAATGTTGTTTTAGCTCGTCGCTGGGTTTTACCCGTACGGCCGGCGGAATACCCGGCAGCCCCAGCTCCACCACGGGATAATCATGGGCATAAAAGGGCAGCAAACCATCGAGCCCGAGCGCTTCTTCACTCATCCAAATACTCCCCACCGGTACCTCCTCCCGTAGCGCCCCACTGGTGCCCAGCCGCAATATGCGCAGCGGCGCCGTTCTTTTCAGGGGTAGGCGTTTCTCCAGGTCATAGGCCTGAACCAGCTGGAGCTCATTGAGCACTACATCGATATTATCCGTCCCGATGCCCGTGGCTAAGACCGTAATGCGCTGGCTTCCCAGCCGGCCCGTAACGGTATAAAATTCTCGGTGACGCCTTTCCAATTCCACCGTGTCAAGGTAGGAGCGAATAAGGTCCACCCTACCGGGATCCCCCACGGTAATAACCCAGGGCGCTACCTCCCCGTTGCGCAGATGAAGGTGGTATACAGAATAGTCGGGATTAAGGATGAGTTCCGAAGCAGGTATGGCCATGAATTGCGCTTATTCCACTAAATTTGCTGGCAAAGAACCCTAAAAAATGGCAAACAAACTCAACATTTTAGTTCCCATCGGCTTCTCCGACCAATCCATAATGGCGCTAGATCAAGCGCTGGTATTTGCCCAAGCCGCCCCAGACGCCCACCTTACCCTCCTTACGGTTATAGAAGAAGACGGTTTTTTCAAACGCGTATTCGGTGCCAAGAAAAATACGGAAGAGCTTCGCCAAAAGGTAGATAGCCGCATCAAAGAACTAGCCGATGAATACCGGGCCAAATGCAATTTCAAGATTGAAACCATTGTGGCCAAGGGACTGGTATACGAAGAAATAGCCCGGGTGGTAGAAATGATGGAGTGCAACCTGGTGGTAATGGGAACCAATGGAAAACCCCAGAACCTGCGCCGCCGCTTTATCGGGAGCAACGCCTACCGCACCGCTTCCCTGGTACAGCCTCCGGTAGTGGCGGTAAAAGGTATTCGCAAGCCCCAGAAAGTAGAAACCATCATTTTCCCACTGGTGCTAGACCGCCGTTCCAAGGAAAAAGTAGGCCCCGCCATCCACTACGCCAAACTCTTCAATGCCCAGATAAAGATCGTTTCCGTGCTGCAAGTGGAAGATCAGGCCAAAATCGTGCGGGCTCACCTCCATCAGGTAGACAAGTTTATCTCGGATAAGGGCATCGCTTGTACTACCGAACTCATAGAAAATCCACAGCATAAAGGCGTAGTCCGCAACACCCTGGAATATGCTTACGAAAATGATGGCGACTTGCTCATCATCACGGAAGACGACCGCGAAAGAGACATCACCGATTACTTCCTGGGCACCGACGTGCAGGCCGTAATGTACCACAGCGAAATCCCCGTTATGAGCATTACCCCCAGCGAGGTCAAGTGGCAAGCCCTCTGGGAGGCCTTTTAAGGCAGCCCATTTTGGTATTTATGAAGGAGGCCTCCCGGCCAAATGAGATTCATTTGGCCGGGAGGCCTTTCTCATTAAGGAGCTGAGCACCGTCTAGTAATTAGTTTCTGTCCATAGAGTCGAGTGGCCGTTCTAGAAAGTTGGTCAGCGCCTGCCCCAACTTTTTCGGGACTTATACCGACTTATTCGATGAGACACGAAAGGAAGATAAAAGCGCAGTCTCGCCACGGTCGAGATAAGTCTCGCTAGAAGCGAGAAGGACTTTATAGACAGACCCTAACTAACCGAAACCTGGCCCGCGGCCTCCTGCCGAAGCCGAAGAGCGGTAAGCGTAGCTGCAGCAGTACCCCAGGCCGGCGCCATGATCCACCCCACCACAGGAATCAAAAACAGAAGGTAAAAGAGTAAACCCGTGCCCAGCGTGGCACTGCTGTGTAGCCACATCCAGCGTTCGGTAGCCCGAAATGTAAATCGCCAGCGCTCCGCATTGTAATCCAGCAAGCCATAACCGTAAAAATAGCTCTGTACGGCCAAAATAAGAACGGGCGCTATCCAGCCCACCACCGGAATAAGGGCCAAAATACTTAGGAACAGGGTGATAAACATCTCCCGCAGAAGGTTCCAGCCATTGATCAAAAAGGCCCGCCAGAGATCCCGGAACAGGGCGCCCCAGCTAAAGGGAAAGTCCTGCCCCGTTTCCAGGTATTCTATACGTTCGGACAAAAAGGCTAAGAATGGGGCCAATAATATCAATACCAAATACTTATAAACCTGAAGGAAAAATAAGATCACCACCACAAAAAGGACTACCTGGAGCGCCGTAAGCCAGTAACTTTGTGACAGTTCCTCGCCCAGGCCCAATAGCTCGCCCAGGTATGTAATGGTAGGCTGGCTGTAAGCCATCATCACATAGACCAAGACCGCCAGCAGGAAAATATTAAGCAGCACCGGTAAGAGTAAATAACGCCTGAGCCCCTTACGAAAGAGGTAGCGGAGCGCAGAACCGTAGCTGCTTACCGCCGTGCCAAAGTGCTTGAACATAAATGGGAAATTTAAAGATGAGGGGGGACTCAAAAAGGCTTTGCCGCCGTGTACTTCAAATTTAGGCAAAGCTAAGCGCTCAGGAAGGCTTATTTTTGCCGGCTAAGCTATTATGCAGTTCTTAATCCTTAAAGTTTTTCTTTATGAGCCATGCTTTGCAGGCCATTTCTCCCATTGACGGACGCTATACGCGTCATACCCAAGCCCTAAGCCACTATTTTTCCGAGTACGCCCTGATCCGCTACCGCCTGCGCGTGGAGGTGGAATATTTCATTGCCCTCTGTGAGCTTCCGCTCCCGCAGCTTCAAGATTTTGACGCCCGGCACTTTATTCCCCTGCGCGACCTCTACCTCGATTTTAACCTGGCAGCAGCAGAGCAAATCAAAGAAATTGAAAAGACCACTAACCACGATGTAAAAGCGGTAGAATACTACCTTAAAGAAAACTTCCAACGACTAGGGCTGGCGGGCTATGCGGAGTTCATTCACTTTGGGCTTACCTCTCAGGACATTAACAACACCGCAGTGCCCCTCTCCCTAAAGGAGTACCTCGACCAGGAATACCTCCCCTCCCTGGGCGAAGTGGTGGTGATGCTTACCGAGCGGGCCGATGAGTGGCAGAATGTCCCCATGCTGGCGCGTACCCACGGCCAGCCTGCCTCCCCCACCCGGCTGGGCAAGGAGATAATGGTGTTTGTGGAACGGCTTGACCAGCAATTGCGCCAATTGCGCCACATTCCTCCTTCCGCCAAGTTTGGTGGGGCTACGGGCAATTTTAACGCCCACCACGCCGCCTACCCCGCCCTAGATTGGAAGGCCTTTGGGCGGCATTTCGTAGAAGAAATTCTGGGCTTGCAGCAGTCCTGGCCCACCACCCAAATTGAACATTATGATAATATGGCGGCGCTTTTTCACGGCCTGCAGCGGATTAACACCATCCTCATAGACCTGGACCGGGATATCTGGAGCTACATCAGCATGAACTACTTTAAGCAAGAGATTAAAAAAGGGGAAGTGGGCTCCTCCGCCATGCCACATAAAGTGAACCCGATCGATTTTGAAAACAGCGAGGGCAACCTGGGGATGGCTAATGCCCTATTGGCACACCTGGCGCAAAAACTCCCCGTATCGAGATTACAACGAGATCTTACCGATAGCACCGTCCTAAGAAACGTGGGCGTGCCCCTGGCCCATACGGCGGTGGCCTTCCAGTCCACCCTGAAAGGCCTGGGCAAACTAGTACTGCATAAAGAAGCACTTCAGCGGGACCTGGACCAAAACTGGGCGGTCGTGGCCGAGGCCATCCAGAATATTCTCCGCCGGGAGGGCTACCCCAAACCCTACGAAGCATTGAAGTCCCTCACGCGCACGCACCAGCAGATCGACCAGCAAAGCCTGGCGGCTTTTATTGAAAAGCTGGAAGTAGCTGAGGAAGTAAAAGAAGAGCTTCGCCGTATAACCCCCCATAATTACCTGGGCTTGTGAGAGACGATCTATCCATCGGCGGTACCCTGATCCGGCCGGGCGAACAATGTTCCTTAGAGCTGCAGGTATCCCGCTTGCCTTCTGGCACGCCCATTCATATGCCGGTGCACGTCTTTCGCTCCCGGAATGAAGGCCCTGCTATCCTTCTTAGTGGCGGGATGCACGGCGATGAAGTAAACGGCATCGAAATAATCCGCAAGTTTCTCAAAAGCGGCATTGCTTCCCAAATTCGCAGGGGTTCCATCATAGCCATGCCCATCATTAACGTTTATGGCTTTATCAATTTTTCCCGGGATGTACCTGATGGCAAGGATGTAAACCGGAGCTTTCCCGGGAACCCAGACGGCTCTCTGGCCAGCATGGTGGCGCATACCATGTCTACCTGTATCCTGCCCGAGATCGATTTTGGCATCGACTTTCATACCGGAGGTGCCAGCCGGACCAACTACCCTCAGATCCGCTACGAAGAAGACGATGAGCTAGCGGAGGAAGTATCGCGGGCCTTTGCCGCGCCTTTTACCCTTCACAGCAATGTAATAGAGGGCTCTTTTCGGGAAACGGCCCGTTCCCTGGGCAAATCTGTAATGGTATTCGAAGGGGGCGAAACCCTCCGCTTGGACCGCAAAACGGTAGAGGAAGGCTTGGATGGCATCAAACGTGTACTGCAGTACTATGGTATGATAAACAAAGCCCCTAAGCAGAGACAAAAACAGCGCTTTTTTCGCCGCAGCACCTGGCTGAGAGCCGATGTCTCGGGGCTATTCCGTCACCGCAAAGAATCAGGCCAAGCGGTGAAGGAAGGCCTTACCCTGGGCTACATCAGCTCCCCTACCAACGAGTACAGCGTGAAAATGAAAAGTCCCGTGACAGGGCATATCATAGGGCATAACAACTTCCCGCTTATCCATAAGGGGGATGCTTTATTTCACATCGGCTACGAGGAAACCGCGCCCTAAATAGCGTCTGT
>JAVLBR010000087.1:0-9014 GCA_031581125.1 Schleiferiaceae bacterium
AGAGGAAACCATCCGGTCTACTTAGTGTCTGTCTTTAAAGTCCGATAGCTGCGTTATGCTTGCTTTGAAAACAGTCATCCCGAAAGCATTCGGGACTCCTTGATTTTCAAAGCTACGTCTCGCCAGTGGAGAGACTCCGCTTTTTTGGGCTGCGCAAGCCTCCCCGAAAAAATCGGGACAGGCGTTAGCGAACTTTCTAGAACAGACACTCGACTCTACGGACAGACACTAGAGAAGCGAGAAGTCTAGCGGCCTTCGGCCCGCTCTTCCAAGAGGTAAAAACAGGCCTGCAGGGGGTCCAGATGCGCTACAAGGTAGGAGAGAAAGGCCGGGCCATACTGGGCATAATAAGGGGCCAGGGTATCGTGCCTTTCCTGGAGATGACCGCCCGGATGCAAGGCTTCATGAATGCGTTCCAGCTTATCCATCACGGTCTGTTGGCGCCGTTTTTCCGCGCGAAGGAGGCGTTTTTTAAGCTTTTCCAGGCCCCGAAGCTGTTTGGCCCGCTGGGCCGCCACCGCCCCCAGCATGCTTTTTTCGGTATGCTGGGCCAGCTGCTCTAGTTCGGCAAACATATGGGCCAGCTGGTCCTCGTATTCCACCAGGTCCGTATCCAGTTCCGCGTGGCGCCTTACGTATTCCTTTTGGAGTTTTTCCAGCGGTAAAAAAAGGTCGCCAGGGCTAAGGGCCAGGTCCCGCACGCGGTTCCCCCATTTTTGGGAAAGCAGCATAGCGCTGCTGCGCAGGGTGAGCATGGGGAAAGGTACCTGAAAATGATCAAAAGCCCCGCGCAATTGGAGCCAGTAAGCGATTTCTCCACCGCCCCCGATATAGGCCAAATTGGGCAAGAGCACCTCCTGATAAAGCGGCCGCAATAAGGCATTGGGACTAAAATGCTCGGGGGCTTCCTCGAGTTCTTTCAGCAGGGCCTCCTGATCCCATTCCTGGGCGCCATCTGCGGTTTGCCACCGGTCTCCTTCCCGCAGAATGCGGACCCGATGCCCCGGCCGCAGGTGAAAAAGGTTGATTTCGCGGGGGTGCACCTGGCGGTGGTAAGTCTTTTCCAGGCTTTGGCTCGTCTCTTCTACCCGCTGCTTAGTGGCTTGCTCCAGGAGTTCTTGCTGGAAGTAAGGGATCATTTCCCGCTTGAGCGCCGGATCATCACCCCCGATGATCACCAGCCCTTCCTCCCCAAAAAGGGCATGGGCCAGCGCACGGGTGGCTCCCGCGAGGGTATCTTGTTCGTGGTAGGCGCGGCGGAATATGGCCATCAATTCCGCCGCAAAGGGCGCCTCGCCCAAATGCTGTTCCAGTTCATCCAGGACTTTCCCGAGGCCATGGGGCGCCAGGCGGCCTACCGCCCCGCCTGGGTTGTGCTGCCACTGTAGGTGACCCCCGTAAAGGTTTACGAAGCTTATTTCCGCGAAGTCGTGGTCTTCCGAAGCCATCCAGAATACGGGCACAAAATTCTTCTCCGGATAGCGCTCCCCGAGCTGCCGGGCCAGGTGCAGGGTACTGGCTATTTTGTAGACAAAATAAAGAGGGCCCGTGAGGATATTGAGCTGATGGCCCGTTACTACCGTAAAGCTATGCGACTGCGCCAAGTGCTCCAGATTTTGCCGAACGGGATGGGCTGCGGGGAGGTCCAGCGCGGCGTATTGCTGCTCAAGCGCCTGGCTTAGCAGCACGCGCCGCTGCGCCGGATAATGCGCGGCCTTTTCCTCCATCTGGGCAGCAGCGGCCTCCAAAGAAGGAAAGCGATGATAAAAAGCTTTTAATTCTGGTTTTTGCTGTAGGTAATCTACCAGGAGGGAACTGAATTTTCCCGTATCCTTAAGGGGCACACAGGCGCTGTCAAACATAGGCGGCAAAAGTACGTTTTTAAACAGGGTTTCAAACCGCAGCCCGCCACGAGCAAGGGGTTTTGCCTTTTTTAATGTTTAGCCATTGACAAAGTAAGGCCCTACCTTTGCCACCCGTTAGATATATCCTATGAAAAGAGCCCCTTTCTTACGCTTGCTGCGATGGGCCAGCCCCCTGATGGTCCTTTATATGACGGGGCTGGCCTGCCAAACGGCCACTCCCGAAAAAACCAAACGCAAGCCCCGCATGCCCGTAAGCGTGGTGGCCCAGCGCGATATGCAGACTTATACCGCCTTTCCGGCCGTGATCCGGGGCCTCACCAACGCGGCCATACGCCCCAAAATAAGCGGCTATATCACCGAGGTATACGCCGAGGAAGGCAGCCGCGTAAAAAAGGGCAACCCTCTTTTTAAGTTGGAAACGCGCGCCATAGACGGTAATGCCGCCGCCGCCCGGGCGGCGGTAAAAGCGGCCCGGGTAGAAGTAGAAAACCTGCGCCCTCTGGTGGCCGATAGCATCGTAAGTCCTGCGCGCCTGGCCACCGCCCGGGCGCAGCTCGAGCAGGCCCAGAGCAACCTGGAAAGCATCGAGGCCAATCAGGGCTACGCGCTTTTGCGGAGCCCTACGGCAGGCGTAGTGGGGACCTTTCCCTTCCGGCAGGGCGACCTGGTAGGCCGTCCCGGCCAAGCGCCCTTGACCACCATTTCCGATATTTCCTCCGTTTACGCCTACTTTAGCCTTAATGAGAAGACCTTCCTGAACTGGCTTCGCCGCCAGCCGGGCCAAAGCCGCAAAGAAAAAATCGCGCAATTTCCCGGGGTAAAACTCCTTTTGCCGACAGGCGAAACCTACAAGTACCCCGGTAAGCTGGAAATGGCCAGCGGCCAGGTAAGTACCCAAACGGGGGCCGTGCGGCTGCGCGCCCGATTCCCCAATCCGGATGGCCTACTCACCAACGGCAATAGCGGAAGCCTCCTCCTCCCCCGTCTTTACCCCCAAGCCACCGTAATCCCCGCCATGAGCACCTTCGAGCGGCAGGGGCAAACCTTTGCCTATCGCCTAAGGGGAGATAGCCTTCGTGCTCAGCAAATTAAACTAAAAGACCAGTCAGAACGCTATTACATCCTGGAAAACGGACTGGCCCCCGGCGACACCTTTGTAGCCCGCGGCCTGGGCAAACTCCGCAGCGGCGACGCCATCCGGGCCCAGTATATCCCTTTTGACAGCGTAGCCACTTATCCGGTACAGTTTCGCTAGCCTGGGCCTGGCGGCCAAATGTAAATCAACCCGCACGCCTGGATAACCCCGTAAACCACCGCCCGCCCCATGAAGATGGACTTTTTCATAGATAGGCCCGTTTTTTCGACGGTCATCTCCATTTTGATACTCCTCCTGGGAATTTTGGGGGTAACCAACCTGCCCGTAACCCAATACCCAGACATAGCTCCCCCCACGGTAGAAGTAACTGCCAGCTATCCCGGCGCCAATGCGCAAACCATGATAGAAAACGTGGTGATCCCCCTGGAGGAGGCCATCAACGGCGTAGAGGGGATGACCTACATTACCTCCAATGCCAGCAATAACGGCGCCGCTACCATTCAGGTATTTTTCAAAAAGGGAGTAAACCCAGACATCGCTGCGGTCAACGTGCAAAATCGCGTTTCCCGCGCCACCTCCCTCCTGCCCGCCGCGGTGGTCCGCGCCGGGGTGACCACCGAGAAAAAGCAAAACTCCGCCCTGATGTACTGCGCCCTGTACTCTACCAATGCGGACTACGACGACACCTACGTACAGAATTACCTCAACATCAACGTAAAGCCCGCCCTGCAGCGCATCGATGGCGTGGGGCAAGTCAATGTTTTCGGGGGGAAAGATTACGCCATGCGGATCTGGCTCCAACCCGAGGCCCTGGCGCAATACGGGCTGGAGCCCGCCGATGTCACCGCGGCCCTCAATGAGCAGAGCCGGGAAGCAGCCGCGGGCGCCATAGGAGAAAACTCTGGCCAGCCCTTCCAGTACGTAATCCGCTACCAGGGCCGCTTAAAAACAGCGGAAGCCTACCGCAACATTATCCTGCGGGCCCAGGAGAACGGGGAGCTCCTGCGGCTGGAAGACGTGGCCCAGGTGGAACTGGACGCCACCTCCTACAGCACCGTGGGGCGCACCCGCGGCCATCCCAGTGTAAGCTTTGGCATCTTCCAAACGCCCGGCTCCAACGCCCAGGAAATAGCAGAAGAGCTATATGAAACCCTGGACCAGCTGGAAAAAGACTTCCCGCCTGGGGTGAAATACATCATCAACTACGACATCAACCGCTTCCTTACCGCCAGCATCAGCAAGGTGCAGGAAACCCTCATCGAAGCCTTTCTCCTGGTATTTCTGGTGGTAATCTTATTCCTGCAGGACTTCCGCAGCACCACCATTCCTGGACTGGCGGTGCCGGTGTCCATCATAGGCACCTTCTTTTTCCTGCAAATCCTGGGCTACAGCATCAACCTGCTCACCCTTTTTGCCCTGGTACTGGCCATCGGCATCGTGGTGGATGATGCCATTGTGGTAGTGGAAGCCGTGTACGCCAAACTGGAAACGGGCCGCTTCGATTCAGCGCGGGCCGCCACCAAGGAAGCCATGCAAGAGATCACCGGGGCCATCATTTCCATCACGCTGGTAATGGCAGCCGTCTTTGTGCCCATCACCTTTGTGAAAGGCCCGGTGGGCGTCTTTTACGAGCAGTTTGGGGTTACGCTCATCATCGCTATCCTGCTTTCGGCCGTGAATGCCCTTACCCTGAGCCCCGCCCTGAGCGCCCTCTTTCTTAAGCCCCCGCAGCCGCAAACAGCCACCCGGCGGAACATTTTTAAACGTTTTTTCCGGGTTTTCAATGCCGGTTTTGAAAACTTGCGGGAGCGCTACGTGAGCGGGCTACGCTTCCTGGTACGCCACCGCTGGGTTTCCGGCCTGGTTCTCCTTTTGGCCGTAGGCGGCATCATAGCCCTGCAAAAGAGCCTGCCCGGCGGCTTCGTACCCCGGGAAGACCGCGGGGTGATCTTTGTCAACTACAAACTCCCCAACGCCGCCTCCCTGGGCCGGACTTACCAGGCCATGCAGAAAATTTACCAAAGGGTAGAAACCACGCCCGGGGTGCGCAGTGCCACTTTCGTATCCGGGCGCAATTTCTTTTCCGGCAATGGCAGCTCCTACGGCTTGGGCTTCGTGCTGCTGGATCGTTTTGACCAGCGGGAGGCCGACAGCCTGGCGGCCTCCGCCCTGGTGAAGAAACTCTTCGCCAAGACGGGCGACATAGCCGATGCCGAAATCATTTTCTTCACGCCTCCTAGTGTGCCCGGGTACAGCGCTTCCGATGGGTTTGAAGTACGGCTACTGGACCGCTCCGCCGGTTCGCTGAAAGAGCTCGATCAGGTGGCGAGCCAGTTTGCCCAGCAGCTTAGCGCTGCCCCCTCCATCGCTTATGCCAATAACTCCTTCAGCACCAACTTTCCCCAGTACGAACTGGAGGTGAATGTGGCCCGGGCCAAGCGAGCCGGCGTGCCGGTAGACCGGGTGCTTTCTGCTCTGCAGGGCTACGTGGGCGGTGTGTACAGTGCCGATTTCAGTCGCTTTGGCAAACAGTTTCGCGTGTACGTCCAGTCGCTGCCGGAAGACCGCCAGCGCCTGGAAGACCTGCACCAAATGAGCGTCCGTACCGGCGGGGGGGCCATGGCTCCCCTTACCGAGTTTGTTCAGTTGGAACGAGTGTACGGTCCGCAAACCATCGGGCGCTTTAACCTATTCAACAACGTAACCCTCAACGGTGGCACCGCCCCCGGCTACGCTACCGGGCAAACCATTGAAACCGTCCAGCAACTGGCCGCCGAAAAACTGCCCCAGGGCTACGACATTGCCTTTTCCGGCATTACCCGGGAACAGCTCCAGTCTGAGGGCCAAACCCTCCTGATCTTCCTGCTGAGCCTGGTCTTCGTATACTTTTTCCTAGCCGCCCAGTACGAGAGTTACCTTTTGCCGCTGGCGGTGGTGTTTTCCCTGCCGCTGGGGGTCTTCGGCGCCTATTTCACCACCCTGGCGGCCGGCTTGCAAAACAACATCTTTTTCCAAATAGCCCTGATCATGCTGCTGGGCCTCCTGGCTAAAAATGCCATCCTGATCGTGGAATTTGCCCGCCAGCGACGACGCGACGGGGCCTCGCTTCGAGACGCAGCCATCGAGGGGGCCCGGGTGCGCCTGCGCCCCATCCTGATGACCTCCTTTGCCTTTATCATTGGTCTGCTGCCGCTGGTACTGGCCAACGGGGTAGGCGCGGCCGGGAATCGATCCATCGGCACCGGCGCCGCGGGCGGCTTGCTCATCGGCACCCTGCTGGGGCTGCTTATTACGCCCGTCTTGTACATCGTTTTCCAGTACTTGCACGAAAAAGTAGCGGGACGGCCCGCGGCCACCGCTCAAAACGAACCCTCATGAAGCGCATCCTCTCCTCCCCCGCCCGCCTACTCCTCCTCGGGCTGCTTCCCACGGTGAGCAGTTGCTTTGTAGCCCAGCCCTTTGAAGCGCCCGATGCCGAGAAAACACCCGCAAAATACCGCCGCCCGGCGCCATCTCCCGCGGCCGACACCCTTTCGGCGGCGCAACTGCCCTGGGATAGCGTGTTTCAGGACTCCCTTCTGCGGGCTTATCTGGACACCGCCCTGCGGCGCAATTTCGAGCAGCAAATAGCCCTGGCCACCCTGGCCAAAAACCGGGCTTACTGGCAGCAAAGTCGCCAGGCCTTCTGGCCCCAAATGGGCCTCAATGCCCAACAAAATCACCAGGAACTCTCCAGCAACAGCCAGTTTGGCGGCTTTTTTGACCGGATAGATCAGTACGAACTCTCCGGTAATATCTCCTGGGAAGCCGATATCTGGGGCCGGCTTACCAGCCAAAAGAGAGCTGCCCGGGCTGGATACCTGGCGAGCCAGGAAGCACAGCGGGCCCTGCAGACGCAAATCATCGCCCAGGTGGCGCGTACCTATTATCAACTGGCGGCCCTGGCCGAACAAGAGACCATAGCCCGGCAAAGCGTGCGCCTCCGGAAGAAGGCGCTTCGCACCAGCCGTGCCCTCCAGCAGGCCGGCCGCCTGAGCGCCCCTGCGGTGGCCCAGGCCCGGGCGCAATGGCTGGAAGCAAAAGCCCTGGTGGCCAATACCGGGGCCCGGTATCGGCAAACGGAGACTGCCTTCCAACTACTTTTGGGCCAGGCCCCACAATCCGTAGCTACGCGGAAACTTAGCACCCTGGCCGTGTCACACGGCCTCAGCACCGGGGTGCCGCTAAACCTCCTTCAAAACCGCCCGGACGTCCGTGCCGCGGAGCAGACCCTCCGCCAGCGGTTCCAGCTGGTCAACGTAGCCCGCAGTGCCTTTTATCCCCGCCTTACCATCACGGCCAATGCAGGCTTCCAAAGCTTAGATTTTAGTACCTTAATCTCCCCTCAGTCGATCTTTCTGAACTTGGTAAGCGGGCTGGCGCAGCCGCTCTTTCAGCGCGGACAACTCCAAGCTCAGCTCACGGCCGCCCGGGCCGATCAGCAAGTAGCCTTGCTCAACTTCCAAAAAAGCCTGGTGACCGCCAGTGGCGAAGTAGCGGATGCCCTTACGGAAATGGCCACCGCCGATAGCCTGCTGGCCTACCGCCGCGCGCAAGTAAAGGCCTACCGCCAGGCCGTCCAGCAAACTGAGCAACTGTTGCAGCGGGGGGAAGCCAATTATCTGGAAGTTTTAAGCGCCCGGGAAAATTTCCTCAACGCCCGGCTTCAGGTCACTGCGCTGCGTTTGCGCTACCTCGAGGGCCGCACCCGTCTGTACCGAGCCCTCGGTGGCGGATGGCGGGCCGGGACCTGATTAGCAGGTTTCTCTTACTCGCTGGTGCCACTGTCAAGCTGAGTGGCACCACGCGCGGTAAGCGCGGCGGGCTGTATCAAAGCAGGCCTTAAGGGGAAGAAGTATCATGTTTTTCCTTTTTCCTTCTTTGGACCACCCTTCGATACAATCTCGCTTACCAGCGAGATCACTCAGGGTGACACCACGGTAAACTATTGGCTTTTAACTAATAAGCAGGGGTTTATGGTGGAAAACCCTCCTCCGCTCTCGCTTCCAGCGAGACCACCTCCTCCAGGAGGAGGACAAGCAATCGCCGCACCTTGATTCAAAAGCGGTAGAGGTGGATATGGCGGTAAGACCATTGCTTCGCAGCGCTTAGCCGCTCCCCCGCTTTCTATCCCTCAGACAGCTTGAGAGATAACGCGGCCCGTGTCCCCCTCATCTCGCTCGCGCCCTTGGCGAGATGAGGGGGTGGTCTCGCCAAGGGCGAGACCGGGGGTGACGGGAAACGCTAAAATTTTGGGAAACCTTCATTTCCTAATTTGCGCAAATGTTATGCTAAGTGGTTTGACCCGTGGGAAGCGGGGCAAGGTGTATCGATGCGTATCTTAAGAAGAAGAAGAAGTATGCTGTTGTTCTTTTTTAAGGACCGCCCTTCGATACAATCTCGCTTGCCAGCGAGATCACTCAGGGTGACACCAGGGTAAACTATTGGCTTTTTCTTTATTAATAAATTTTTCCAGGTCTCCCCCGCCTCGTTCCTCGGCACCCCCTCGTCTTGCCCTGGGCAAGACGAGGGGGACAAGCACCGCCGCGCCTTGATTCGCTAAGGTTAGAGGTGGATAAGGCGGTGCGTTCGGGACGCTGTCCCTTTCTAAATACCACCGCCCCAAACTTCTGTAAACCGACCCGACCTCCGGCGCCTGTCTCGCTCCCAGCGAGACCCTGTGCCAGTCTCGTTCCCAGCGAGACGCTGTGCCTGCCCCTAAGCATTTCGGGGCTCTGTGCATTCTCTGTGGACCTCGGTGAAATAAAAAAAAGGAACGTCAGCGACCGCCTCCAGAGAGCGCAAGCGACCTCATCCCGATAGGCCCCTAATTTATCTCGGCGAAATTTTAGCCCCAAATCCTCCTCCGCCCTCGCTGGAAGCGAGACCACCTCTTCCGAGAGGAGGACAAAGCACCGCCGCGGCTTGATCCGCAGGCGGTAGGGGTGGATAAAGCGGTGGGACGGGGACGGTAAAGCCGCTCTACCATCTGGAAAACAGGAGATGACTTTTAA
>JAVLBR010000088.1:0-8985 GCA_031581125.1 Schleiferiaceae bacterium
ACCCTGGCCCGTCTTTTGCGGCATTGTGCGAAATTTGTGAGCGTGAAGCGCATCAAAATCACCTTACGGGGCCGCATCTTCTTCTCGATGCTCCTGATGATCATCGTCTCCTTCTTCCTTACCGGGACCATCTCCTTCTACCACTTTAAGCAAGAGAACGAACTGGGCCGGCGGGAGCAGCTCCGCCAGAAGGAGTACGCCGTGCAGCAGGCCATCGACTTTTACCTGCGCAACCGGCCCGTGGCGGCCGATGCCGATAGTATCGTGTCTCTTTTTGACCGGAAAATATGCCAGCTATCCAGCATCAATAGCCTGGACGTAAATATCTATGCGCTTAACGGTCAGTTGCTTATCAGCAGCCGTCCGGGGCTTTTCGAAGATAGCATCCTGCCGCCCCGTATCCCGTTTTACATCATGGAGCAGCTCCACCAAACCGCCGAACGGGTGCTGCATCGTACGCAAAACGATAGCCTGCCTTTTCTCAGCTCTTACAACTTTATTCGCAATAAACAGGAAGAGCCCATCGCCATTTTGGAACTGCCCTATTTCAGCGATGGCAACCCCCGTGCACAAGACCTGCGCGAGTTTCTCATGCGCCTGGGGGAAATTTACCTCTTGCTCTTCTTGGCGGCAGGGGTTTTGGCCTATCTGCTTTCCGACTACATCACGGGCTCCCTGCAGGCCATTACCGAAAAGATCAAAACCACCCGCATCAGTGAAAAAAACCCACCCCTGGAATGGCGCTTTCACGACGAGATCGGTACCCTGGTAGACGAGTACAACCGGATGGTGGAGGAGCTGGAAAAAAGTGCCGTAAAGCTGGCCGAAACCGAACGCGAAAGCGCCTGGAAAGAAATGGCCCGCCAGGTGGCCCACGAGATCAAAAACCCCCTTACCCCCATGCGCCTGAGTGTACAGCACCTGGAGCGCAGCCTGGCCACCGAGCAGCCGGAGCGCCTGCGGGAATTTTGCCGCAGCATGGTAGCGCAGATCGATTCCCTCAGCAGCATTGCGGAAGCTTTTTCCCGCTTTGCCAGCCTGCCGGAAGGCGAAAAACAAAAAGTAGACCTTACCGCCCTACTGCAGCGGGTACGCCACCTTTACCCCGAAGAAGATATTCAGCTAAATGCCGAGGAGGGGCTGCAGCTCTGGGCCGATCCGGGCGCCATCCTCCGGGTACTCAACAACCTGATCAATAATGCTGTGCAAGCCATTCCGGAAGGAACTACCCCGCAAATCAAGCTGCGGGCCTACCAGGAAAAAGGAGAGATCTTTCTTTCGGTGCAGGACAATGGCGTGGGGATCCCGGCTGAGCAGCAGGAAAAGATCTTTGAGCCGCGCTTTACCACCAAAACCCGTGGCATGGGGCTGGGACTGCCTCTGGTCAAGCGCATCGTGGATACCATGGGCGGGCGCATGCAGTTGCATTCCCAGCCGGGTAAGGGCACTACCTTTCAGCTAGCGCTTCCCCTACGGCCGCCGGTAGAAGCGGTTCAGCAGACTTAAGTTATTTTGGAAGTGGAATAGGGAGCCCCCAAAACGGAGAATGGGAGTTTAAGCGGTTTGGCCGGCCGCCAGGAGGAAGCTTTCCAGCAAGGCACGCCCATCGGTATTGCCCAGGTTGGGGTCGGCTGCCCGCTCGGGGTGGGGCATCATGCCTATCACGTTTTGGCCCGCATTGCTTACCCCCGCGATATTGGCCACCGAGCCGTTGAAATTGGCTTCTTCGCTTACCAAGCCTTCGGCATCGCAGTATTGAAAGAGAATCTGGCCCTGGTCTTCCAGTTCCTTTACCGTGGCTTCATCCGCGTAGTAACGTCCTTCGCCGTGGGCTACCGGGATCTTGTAAGGACGGGCAGCTTCCAGCCCGGCGGTAAAGGGATGATCCGGGCTGGCAGACCGCAGATAGGTGTTTTGACACACAAAACGGTGGCTCAGGTTATGCTGTAAAGTGCCGGGCAGCAGACCGGTTTCGCAGAGCACCTGGAAGCCATTGCACACGCCCAGGACGTATCCGCCGCGGCGGGCGTGCTGGACCACTTCGGCCATGATGGGCGAAAAACGCGCGATGGCGCCACTGCGGAGGTAGTCGCCGTAGGAAAAGCCCCCGGGCAGTACCACCCAGTCTACCTGCTGCAGATCGTGGTCCTTGTGCCAGAGTTCTACTACCTCATGGCCCAGGATATCGCCCAGGGCATAGATCATGTCGTGATCGCAATTGCTGCCCGGAAAGATGACCACCCCTATTTTCATAAGCTTCATTTTGGTTCTGCGTGGGGGCAAAAATACCCCTTTTTTTGCTCCTATAGCGGCGAGGGTGGCGCCGCAAGCGGTGAGCTAAGGGCCCCTTAGAAGGGCAGTTGGCTTAGGTCCACATTGCCGCCTGTGAGGAGGATGCCTACCCGCTTGCCCGTCCAGCGTTCGCGGGCTAGCCGGAGGGCAGCCAGGGGTACGGCGCAGGAAGGTTCAATTACGATTTTAAGGCGCTCGTACACCAGGCGCATGGCGGCCACCGTATCGGCATCGGATACGGGTATAATGTCGGCCACCCGCTGCCGGATCACCTCAAAATTGCGTTCCCCCAGGGTGGTACGGAGCCCATCTGCCAAGGTATCGGGCGTTTGTTCGCTTACCCGTACACCGCTCCGAATAGAGCGGTAAGCATCATCCGCCCCTTCCGGTTCGCCCGCGTAGACGGGCATGCCGCCGGAAAAATATTTCGCGGCCAGCAGCGTACCGGCCAGCAATCCACCGCCGCCCACTGGGGCCCAGAGACAATCCAGACCGGGCACTTCCTCGAGCAGCTCTTGTGCACAAGTACTCTGCCCGGCGATGGTATCCCAGTGATCGTAGGGCGGTATGAAAGTGGCCCCGGTCTGGTCTCGTAGCCTGGCCATGAGCGCTTCCCGCGCCGCCTGGGTGGGGGCACAGAAGTGTACTTCCCCGTCGTAATGCTTTACGGCGGCTACTTTCACCGCGGGGGCATTTTTGGGCATAACGATAAGCGCCCGGCGCCCGGTTTCCCGGGCGGCCCAGGCTACCGCTTGCCCGTGATTGCCGCTGCTGTGGGTGGTCACCGTGCTTACTGATGAGGGCAGCTGAGCCATAAAAAAGCGGGCCCCCCGGGCCTTAAAGGAACCCGTTTTTTGAAAGTTTTCGCACTTAAAAAAGACCTCGCAGCCCAGTAGGGCATTGAGGCCCTCGCTTTGCAAGACCGGAGTAGCCGGCAAGAGCGGGCGGAGGGTGGCCCGCGCCTTTTGCAAAGGCCGGATGCTTTGGATGGGCTCATTCATTTTCCTCGGGGCTTGCTTCCAGTACCAGCGCTTGTTCCGGGTCCATGATCTCCGCGATCAGGGCCGCCAGGAGTGCTTCTACTTCGGGGGCTGTTTGGGCATTTACCTCAAAGGGTGTTTTACCTACTTTCAGCTCCAATACCGTGCCCTGCCCCCGGAAGGTGTAGATCTGGCTGCGCACCGGCAGGGCGGGCAAGTCCTCATCATGCCAGGCCAGCAGGCCGTACACCAGGAGTTGGAGCGCGGGGGCTTTGCCGTTTTGGCGCAGCGCTTCCAGGCTGAGGTCGCTCAGGTGGTAATTATTGGGTTCCGCTTTGCCGGTTTTGTAGTCGATTACGTAGAGCGCTTCCTCCGTAGCCTGAATGCGGTCTGCCGTGCCTTTGAGCCGGGCCGTTCCGCCTGCTTGCCAAGCCAGGGCGCCGGCAATTTCCTTTTCCAGCGCTTTGAGTACGGGGGCCTGGTGCTCTTCCCGGCGGCGCGCTGCTTCCTGGCGCAGGCTGTTGGTGTAGAGCCGCAATAGGTCTTCCCAGTAGAGTAGGTTTTTACCGCGTTGGGTTTCCAGATAGGGGGCATGGCGCTGGAGCTGAGTTTGCAGCTCTGCGGCGCACTGGTCCCGTTTAAAGCGGTAAACCGGATGATCCGCGGGGGGCAGTACCGCCCCCAGAAAGGGTTGAAGACGGGCTTCCAGGGCATCGTGCAGCAGCTGGCCCTGGAGGCGCGCATCCAGCTCATCGGTAGGAGGGTCTTCATCGCTCAGGCCCAGCAGGTAGCGGGTGTAAAAATCTTCTGGTCGTTCCAGGTACTGGCGGAGGGCAGTGGGGGAAAGGCCCTTTTCCAGGCGTTCTTGCAGTCTTGCCAGCATAGCCGGGGTTTTTTGGACCTGGTGCAGCTCCGTTTCCGGGTGGGCTTTCATGGCTGGGAGGGCATGGCGGATCACCCGCGTGTTATCCAGGCGCTGGGCCATTTCCATCTCCAGCTGGCGGATCAGGCGGCTTTCCTCTTTGCCCCCCGCCGGATCGTGGTGGTAGAGGAGCTCTACCTGGCGTGCCCGCTGGAGCAGCCGGTAAAAGTGATAGGCGTACACGGCATCTTTGTCCAGATAAGTGGGCAATTCGAATTGCCGCTTCACTTCGTAGGGAATGAGCGATTGCACCGGTCGTCCCCGGGGCAGCACGCCTTCGTTTACCGAGGTGAGCACCACCCGCTCAAAATCCAGCGTACGGGTTTCCAGCATGCCCATTACTTGCAGACCCTCCAGGGGCTCGCCCAGGAGGTCCAGTTGTTCCTTACGCAGGTATTCCCGGTAAAACTGGCGCAGGCTGGCTACTTCCTTCAGGTAGGGGTAGCTTACCAGCAGCTTTTCCAATTCCTGAAAGAGCTGGAAGAATTTATGTAGGGCGGCCAGCCATTGCTTTTGGAAGGCGGGGCGCATATCCTGGGCCCGCTGGGCCAAATGTGCTAAAAGCGCCGTTGGGGCATGCGTATTTTCCAGCAGCGGTTTCAGTTCCGCAAGCGTTAGCCCCAGGGCCTCCAGCTCGGCCAGGCTGAGGTGGGCTTTTCCCTGCGGGAGTGATTTTTGAAGGCTTGGCTGATTTTTGGCCCGTCCGCTGGCCGGGTGCGCTAGCAAGGCTTCCCACAGCCGCCGGGGGTAACGGGGCCGGCCCTGCTCATCCTTCCGCCCGTCCTGCTGGTGCTGGGCCTGCATTTCCAGAAGCAATTCAAAGTAGCCGGCCAGCTCGGTATGGGCCAAGGGCAGGCCCATGGTAATATTCACCGCCGGAATGTTTTCATGAAGCTGGTAGAGGAGGGGCGAGAGCAGCCCTTCCTCGGCCAGGACCAGGGCGGTGCGTTCCCAGGGGATGTCGTCCGGTTGTCCTTCGCCCAGGAGCTGCTGGGCCCATTGGGCTTCCTGATGCGCGCCCTGGGCGGGCCGCAGGTGAATTTCCCGGGGGGTATGTTCCAGGGCCTGGTGCAGACCGTAAAAACGGTCTTCTTCTACCAGCTTGCGCACCAGGCGGCTGCGGCGCATAAAAAGGCCTGCTTCGTGCTGCTTATCGTCGCGGTAGTAGCGGTCTACATCCCAGTAAAAGGTGGCCCAGCCTTCCTGGCGCCAGTAATCGAATAGTTCTTCTTCCGCTTTGTTTAAGGCGTTAAAGCCCACCACGAAGAGCTGCTCCGTGCTGGGGCGCCAGGCGGCCAGGTGGGCTTCCCGCTGGCGGTACAGTTCCCGGTAAGCCAGGCCCTGGTAAGCGTAGCCTTGCGCCCGTAATTTTTCCCGGAAATGCCGGTAGAGCGCGGGCAACTCGGTCCACTGCCGGAGGAATTGCTGCAAAAGCTGGGCTTCTTCCGGGGTATTTTGCTGGGGGTCCCAGTTTTCGATGTGTTTCACATCGGCCAGGTAGGCAAAAAGCTGGGGCGCATCTACCAGGTGGCGGTCTATTTCGTTGAGGTCTTCCAGGAGGGTGCTGCCCCAGCGGATAAACTGGTCGAAGCTTTCGGGCTGGGACTGGGTGTGCTGGTAACTTTCGTAAAGCTCAAAAAGGAGCGCGGCCCCCGGCAGTAAGGTGAGGCCCGTGCCTGCCAGCACCCATTCTTCACTGGTGTAGATGGCGGGGGCCAGGGTGGGCTTGCGGAGCTGGCGTGCCAGGGCCTGCCGCAAGAAAAGGGCGGCCCGCCGGCTGGGCAGCAGCACGGTGCAGCGGTGCAGGGGCGCCTCCTGGGAGATAAGACGGCTGGCTACGGCGTCTAAAAAGGAGGTTTCAAAGGGGATGTGTTCGTTATCGCGTGGCAAGTAAAGCTTTTTAAAAGGGGCTCTAAGATAGTGCCTGTCCGCAGAGTCGAGTGTCTGTTCTAGAAAGTTCGAGAGTCTCGCCAGTGGCGAGACGTAGCTTTGAAAATCAAGGAGTTTACCTTAGTAAATGACTGTTTTCAAAGCAAGCATAACGCAGCTATCGGACTTTATAGACAGACACTAAGATAAGCGCTGCCAGCTGAACCTGGGCAGCAGCGTAGGCTCCAGCGCCCCACCAGCACGGCGCCGGTAGGGATTGGAGAATGCAACAAAGGGAGAAAGGGGGCGCGGTGGGGCTTTATCTCCTTTGGCCGGCAGGCCTCTTCCTTATAGAAAATGCTTACTTTCGAATAGAAGGGAGGCAACTATTTAGGAGGGGGGCGTCTATAGGATAATCAAGGAGCATAAACGGTGAACGGCACGCCAGAACAAATATTAAAACTACAAGGATGGGAAGAGCTGCTGCTTCCCAAAGAAGTTGTGCTGACCAACACCGAACAAGAACTCATAACGGCCTGCAAAGCCGGCGAGCGCAAAGCCCAAAAAAGGGTGTACGAGCTTTATGCCGGTAAGATGCTGTATCTGTGCCGCCGCTATGCCCGCGATCCTGATCACGCCAAGGACCTGCTCCACGATGGTTTCATTAAGGTGTTTATGAACATTGGCAAGTTTCGGGGAGAAGCTTCGCTGCAGACCTGGATAAGCCGGGTGATGGTAAACAACTGCCTGAGCGACATTCGAAAGGAGGTGCGGCGGGGCCTAAAAGTGGAGCTGGAAAAAGTACAGGTGCCAGATCCCGATGAGCGGGAGGTGGAGCTGCTGGAAGAGCAGCCGCTGAGTGCCCGGGATGTGCTGGAAGCCCTCACCGAGCTGCCGCTGGGCTACCGAACGGTTTTTAGCCTGTACGTACTGGATGGCTACAGCCACCGCGAAATAGCCCAACAACTGGGCATAAGCGAGGGCACCAGCAAAAGCCAGCTCTCTAAAAGCAAGAAAATCTTGTTTCACAAATTAAAGGATAAAGCACGGTGAAAGGCTGGAGTGAAGCCATAGAAAGACTGGTGAAACGCCGCCTGCAGGACTATGCGGCGCCGGCGCCCGACGATTGGGACCTCTTGGAGCAAAAGCTGGTAAAGGCTCAGCGCTGGTATCAGGGCTGGATGGCGGGCGGCTTGAGCTGTGTACTGGTCCTTTTGAGCAGCAGTGCGGGCTACAGTCCCGCCGCGCCCGAAGCGGTAGAGGCGCTCCGCACGGCCCCCGTGGTGAAGGTGGAAGCGCCCACACTCCGCTCGTGGCAGGCCTTCCCGGCCCGGCGCCAAACGCCTCCGGCCCTGATGTCCTCGGGACCATCGCTGCAAAGCAGCGCTCCGGAAAAGATCTCCGCCTTGACGGCTGCCCCCTGGCAGCGCCTGTGGCCGGCCATGGAGAGCCCCTGGGTTGAAGCCCTTCCTTTCTTCGCGCCCGCCGCGGAGCCACCCCTTCCGGAAAACGAGCACCTGGCCTACGTGAGCCCCTATCAGCACAAACGGCGCTGGAGCTACGAGATCAGCATTAATCCCAACTTTACTTTCCGCAAATTTACCATCGAGCCGGGCATGGAAAATCGTATGCATCAGGAGTTTGTAGACGCCGTGCGCCATAGCGAAAAAACCGGTTTTAGCCTTAACTTAGGCCTGGAAGTGAGCCGCCGGGTTGGCCGCATCACTTATCTGCACACCGGCCTAAACTACATCACCAATAATTTCCGGACCGATTTTGACTTTACCCACTTCCGCGATGCGCAGCTGGACAAGCCCACGGGGGAAATAGTGCGCTATACCCTGAAAGATCGGCCGGTGCGGGTGGCTTTTACCAATGCCAATCAATTTCATTACCTCCAGGTGCCCCTGAGCATCAGCTACGAGCCCTGGATCAATGATCAGGTGCGGTTCAATATGGAGGCGGGTTTCAGTTACCTGCGCTTTATGGGCGCGGAGGGCATTACGCTTGATCACCGTACCCTGGAGGAAGTTACCCTCAGCAGCCGCAGCTACCGCCTGCATATGGCCAGCGTAAACCTCCGCCTGGGCTTCCAATATTATGTAAATGAGCAGGTGAATATAGGCCTGGAACCCAGCTTGCAGTATTTTACCAACACCATTTACTCCGATCAGTACCCCTTTGATATGGTGCCCTACTCAGTGGGCCTGGCGGTAAACCTTAAGGTGAAATTGCGGCCTTAAATCTCGCCCAAGACGAGTTTGGCATAGGAGCTCACGTAGGTTTATAGAAACTTGCTGCCTGGCGGCCTAAAGAGAGGCCTTAGTGGTCATTGGGCATGGCGCTGACTTTCGGAGAGGGCTAAGCCCTTGGTATCAGCTCTGGCGGAGACGAAGCACAGCGGGGTGGCGCATTACCCGATCAGGAAATTAGACAACCAAGGAATACCAAGAATGTGAGGAGGCCGGGAGGTGATTCCCCTGGGAGGGATTTAGGCCGCGTCTGGCTCGCTGGCCTTCTGTTTCTTGGAAACTTGCCACTCGTAATTGCAATCTTTTGATGGGGTGGCAGGTGTTAAGCCCCCTTGGGGGGTTTGGGGGCCTTTGCCATTAAAGATGAGTCAGGGTAGAGCCCTTCCCTCCTTTTGGTCGTTAACCACTTAAATCTTGAGCAACCTTCCGGACGGAACTAAAATTTGGTCATATTTGAAATATTAAATCGTTGATCATAAAGCCCTTCGACTCCGCTCAGGGCGCCAAACGGGAGGGGCCTTCCTAAACCATTGTGCTGAAAAAAAAACGGTTGACTGGGCTGAGTGGGGTCGAAGCCCTTCTGCAGCTTGGATATGTTATACCAACAGGATACGGGGCGGCGAAGCCGCTCCAGAGGGTCTCTCATCTATTACCCGCCCTTTTACGTAAG
>JAVLBR010000089.1:0-8960 GCA_031581125.1 Schleiferiaceae bacterium
AGCGGCTCAGACGCGGCCTAAAGTCCCCCTTGGGGGGATTTAGGGGGCTAAAATACTGGAAAATAGATAATTGACGAAGAAGCACTCCCCGTACCTGACTTTCTGGTCAGGGATCACAATAGACTCATTAGCCCCCCTAAAGGCCCTCTATCAGAAAAGGAGTCACTTACAGAAAGTTTGGAGATTATGAATTTTTTATAGGATGGTTATAAACCAAAAACACCTCCCCGCGAGCCAAGCCGCAGGAAGGTGTGTTTCCTAAGAGGGCAAACGGGACCGGATCAGCTTAGCTTCTCGATGATGTGATCGGCCAGTTCCACGCCGATGCGATCCTGCGCTTCCAGGGTAGCGGCCCCGATGTGGGGGCTTAAGGAAGTATGGGGGCTCATGAGCACTTTCATGGCCGGGGTGGGTTCGTTTTCGAAGACATCCAGCGCCGCGTGGCTCAGCTTACCGCTCTCCAGCGCTTCCAGGAGGGCCTCTTCTTCTACCATGCCCCCGCGGGAGGTGTTGATGATGGCCGCGCCGTCTTTCATTTTTTCGATCTCTCCTTTGCCCACCAGGGCTTTCCCGGCACCGCCCACATGGAGGGTGATGAAATCACTTTCCGCCAGCAAGCTGTCCATCGGCTGGGTGGCGATCTCAAAATCCAGGCTACGGCCGTCGAAAAATTCGAGGCTTACCGTGGCCTTATCGATTTGGGGATCGGCCGCCACTACCTTCATGCCGTAGCCCAGGGCTATCTTGGCTACTTCCTGGCCGATGCGGCCAAAACCGATAACGCCCAGGGTCTTACCCCGCAGTTCGGTACCGGCCGAGTAGCTCTTTTTGAGCTCCTTAAACTTTTGCTCTCCCTCCAGGGGCATTTGTTGATTGGCCGCGTAGAGGTAGCGCACCATGCCGGCCAGGTGGGCCATCACCAGCTCGGCTACCGAGCGGGTGCTGGCAGCAGGGGTGTTTTGCACGACGATGCCCTTCTCCCGGGCGTAATCCACGTCGATATTGTCCATCCCTACGCCGCCACGGCCTATGAATTTTAAGGTGCCTTCCACGGCGTCGATCAGCTCCTGGCGCACCTTGGTAGCGCTGCGCACCAGCAGCACGGCTATCTGCTGGTCTTTGATATGCTGGGCTAACTGATCCTGAGCCACCTTATCGGTGTGGACCGTAAAGCCGTGGGCTTCTAGTTTTTCCTTTCCGGCGGGCGAGATGCCGTCGTTGGCCAATACTTTCATTTCCTGTCTTTTTGGGTTTTACACTTTAGCAGATGGGGTACTTCGTTCTCCAGTACCCTTCCTTGAAGCTTTTGAATTTTTGCCTACACAAATGATGGAGGGACGCGTTTCAAACCGTTCGTTCTAAGCTTGTTCTTTTTCGAAGGCCTGCATCACCTCGATAAGGGCCTCCACGCTTTCCTGGGGCAGGGCATTGTACATGCTGGCCCGGTAGCCGCCTACGCTGCGGTGGCCGTTGATGCCATTGATGCCGGCTGCTTGCCACATTTCGTCGAAACGCTCCGTGGCCAGGCCCGCTTTGGGCAGGAAGCAAGCGTTCATAGTACTGCGGTCTTCCCGGGCGGCGGTGCCCTCGAAGCAGCTATTGCGGTCTATCTCGGCGTACATTGCGCGGGCCTTGGCCTCATTGCGCTCCTGCATGGCCTTAACGCCGCCTTGGGCCTTAATCCATTCCAGGGTAAGCATGCTCACGTAGACCGCAAACACCGGCGGGGTGTTAAACATGCTGTCTTTGCCTATGTGGGTTTGATAATCCAGGTAAGCGGGAATATCCCGGCCCGTGTGGCCCAGCAGCTCGTCTTTTACGATCACTACGGTAGCGCCGGCCGGCCCCATATTCTTTTGCGCGCCGGCGTAGATCAGACCGAAATCCCCTACATTGATGGGCCGGCTAAAAATGTCCGAAGACATATCGCAGACCAGCGGCGCCTCGGTTTGTGGAAAATCTTTGATCTGCACCCCAAAGATGGTATTGTTGCTCGTGACGTGGAAATAATCCGCGTCCTGGGGCACTTCGTAGCCTTTGGGGATGTAGTTAAAATTCTGGTCCTTAGCGCTGGCTACTTCCACCACTTCGCCCAGGCGCTGGGCTTCTTTTAGGGCTTTGGTGGCCCAGGTACCGGTATTGAGATAGGCGGCCTTGCCCTTTTCTACTTTCATGAGGTTAAAAGCCGCCATAACGAATTGCAGCGAAGCGCCTCCCTGAAGGAATAGCACGGAATAGCCCTCGGGCACATCCAGCAGTTCCCGCACCAGGGCCTGGGCCCGTTCCATTACGGCCACGAAATTTTTACTGCGGTGGCTGATCTCCAGGAGAGAAAGGTCCAGGTCATCAAAATTGATCACCGCCTCGGAAGCTTGCTGGAGCACCTCCGGCGGGAGGATACAGGGACCGGCAGAAAAGTTGTGTTTCTTCATGAAATAACAGTGTTTGAGAAAGTTATCAAAACAAGCGCCAAAAGTACGTATAATGCGAGGGCCTGCCTATTAAGGCGGGGTTAAATCAAAAACCTCATCGCTTGGGATGCGCTACCTCCACATCTTCTTCCAGATGCCACCAGCCCTTGCGCCATTCCAGGGCGTCGTAGGTAAAGTTGGGGCCATAGCGCCGGTACATGCCTTTCAGTTTGGGCGAAGGAGGGGCGAGGTGATCCATGATCACTTTCCCCTCTTCTTCGTTCCAGTGCAGCGTAGCGGAACGCTTACCGCTGTACCGGAATATGAGGCGCTGCGGGGGCTTTTGCAGCACCCGGTTTTGCAGCTTCTCCACCCGGAATATAGGCGCGCCAAAGGTGACGCCGCCCTGCTCATCCAGCTTGAGCACCTCCACGATCTTACGGTTTTCCGGCCTCCCGGGGGCAAAACCCAGCAGGGTGTAACGGCCCTCCTGGGGGCCCTCGGGCAGTAATTTATAGTAGAGGGCGCCCGGCCATTGTTCCGGACCGTAAGCGCGGGTAATGGGGCTGCGCAGCCTCGCCAGGGCGTCTTTCAGATGGGTGATCCGTACCGTATCATCCCAGGACACCACTACCATCCCGTGGCGTTTAAGGGTATAAGCACTGTCCGGCATCTGCCAGGTAAAAAGCCGGAAATCCCCCTGCGGCCCTTTCAATTTAAGCATGTTTTTAACCGATTCCAGCGGGGCCGCGTAGCCCGCCGGATGCCGCATAAGGCTGTCCAGGGTGGTTTCGAAACCCTGCAGCGCGGCCTTACGATCGGCATAGGCGGGCGCTTGCAACATACGCCGCCCCAGCCGCGCCAGGCGCTCCTCCACGGCCGGCAGGTTTTGGGCCCGGGGGGCCAAATGAAGGAAAAGGCCCAGCAGGATAAGTGCTCTTTTTAGCATGTTTTTTCGATCGCCCTTTTCGTTTGCCTTCCGGCTAACGGGTAAATAGCCTACCTAGTGCCTGACTATAAGGTTCGCTAACAACCTTTCCCGAAGCATTTCGGGACCTGCCCCAAAGTATTTCGGGGGAGGTCCCGACTTATTCGGGAAGGCTTGCGCAGCTTCAAAAAGCGGAGTTTACTAGGGTAAATGAGCATTTTTGAAGCAAGCGTAACGAAGCTGACCGACTTTATAGACAGACACCAATTAAGCTCACCAGGCGCGGGCCCAGAGACCCGAGCTGGCCTGGCCGCCGGCCCGGTGGTTTATTCGTTGTGCAGGAATTTTTTCTTATCCATCAGTTGCTCCTCGGTTTCCTCGTGCTCTTCATCCGGCACGCAGCAGTCTACGGGACACACCTCCGCACACTGGGGTTCATCGTGGAAACCGATGCATTCGGTGCACTTATCGGTAACGATATAAAACACATCGTAATCTACCGGTTCTTGGGGCTCGTCGGCATCCACCTCGCCGGTTACTTCCGCTTTCACAGTACCGCTTAGTTCGGTACCCTCGGAGAAGCGCCATTCTTCAGCGCCTTCGTATATCGCATTATTGGGGCATTCGGGTTCACAGGCCCCACAGTTGATACATTCGTCGGTTATCTTTATCGCCATAATTTGCTGCTTACTTTTGTTGCCTCAAATTTACGAATAAAGCGAGGGTATGTTCAAAATGGAAGCGCGGATTGAAGCGCTGGAAAAATGGGGGCGCTTCATGGCCCAGTCATACACGGGAACGCCAGACCCCGAGCTGGCCAAAATCCACGAACATTTTGACCAGCCCTGGCAGCGTGCTTTGCGCGAAGCGGAGCTTTACAATCCCTGGTTTACCCAGGAAAACCTGCGCCACGCCCTGGAAACCTGGGGAGCCACCCTTACCCGGCCTCAGCTAGAAGCCTGGGTGGCCCAATACCCCGAACTGCAAAAATCCCAGCAAACGCCCCAAAAGGTGGCCATCATCATGGCGGGCAATGTACCCCTGGTAGGTATGCACGACCTATTGGCCACGCTTATCAGCCCCCACCATGCTTTGATCAAACCCTCCAGCGACGACGAACGGCTGTGGCCGGTTTTGCTGCAGGTACTGGTGGCCCTGGAGCCCCAATTTGCGCCGGAAATACGTTTGGCCGAAGGCCAAATAAGGAAATTCGACGCCGTACTGGCCACCGGCAGCAACAATTCCGCCCGCTACTTTCATTATTACTTCGGTAAGTACCCCCACATTATCCGGCGCAACCGCAGCTCCGTAGCGCTCCTGGACGGCCAGGAAAGCCCGGAAGAGCTCAAAGCCCTGGGGGAAGACGTGTTTCGCTACTTTGGCCTGGGCTGCCGCAATGTGTCCAAGGTTTACCTGCCGGAAGGCTTTGACTGGGACCGCCTCTTTGGCGCCTTTTACCACTTCCAGGCGGTAAAAGACCACAATAAATACGGCAATAATTACGATTACAATCGGGCTATTTACCTCATGGAAGATATTCCCTTTAAGGAAAATGGCTTTTTTATCCTTCGGGAGCACAGCCCCCTGCACGCGCCGGTAGGCGTGCTCCACGTAGAGCACTATCAAGCGCGCGAAGCGGTGCTGCAGGAACTGGCCCAAAAACGCGCGGAATGGCAGTGCCTGGTGAGCCGGGAAGCGCTATCGCTGCCTACCGTAAAACCGGGCCAAACCCAGCAACCCGGCCTGATGGATTATGCCGATGATGAAGATACCCTCCAATTTATGTGTGCGCTGTAAGCCCGGCGCCCGCCGGAAGCCCTTATCTTTGAGCAGATGAAATTGATTCGTTTTTTACTAAGCAAAACCTTCTGGGCCAATGTAGTGCTGGCCCTTTTGCTCGTGGGCGGCGTCCTCTGGGGGCTCAATTATACCCTTCACGAATACACCCGGCACGGAGAAACCATCAAAATCCCCGACCTTACCGGCCTGGCCCTGCCCGAAACAGAAGAGCGCCTGGGCGACCTCGGGCTCACCTACCAGGTGATAGACTCCAGCGAGTACGCCCCTACCCATCCCCGCGGCAGCGTCATCAATCAATATCCGGACCCCGGCGCCCTGGTCAAAAACGGCCGGGAACTGGACCTCACCATCAACCCCTTTAAGCCCCGCCAAATAGCCCTGGCCAATCTCCGCGATAAGACCAAGCGACGGGCCCTCTACGACCTGAAATCCAAAGGTTTCCAGGTAGGCGAGCTGCAGTACGTGCCCTATTTGGGCAAAGATGTGGTGGTGGACGTAAAAGTGGACGGCGCCTCCATAGAAAGCGGGCAAAAATTCCCCAAAGGCACCACGGTAGACCTGGTCCTGGGGCAAGGCCTGGGCGATGTGAAGATACCCGTCCCCTACCTACGCTGGCTGAGCCTGGCCGAGGCCAAAACCAAACTGCAGGAAAAATCCCTTAACCCCGGCAGCATTCTTTACGACGAAGGCCTCCAGGATACCGCCACCGCCCTGGTGTACCGCCAGAGCCCCGCTCCTACCCTCAAGCCCGCCATCCGCCCGGGCCTGGAAGTAGATCTCTGGCTTACCAACGATTACAACAAAATAAAAGCCGACTCGCTCCAATTCCAGCGCGGGCGGGTACGGGATTCCCTCTACGCTGACAGCCTTCGCTATGAATAAGCCGCTTTTTGCCACCGCTGCCCGGGGCCTGCCGGCCAAATGTACTTCCGACCCCCGCCTGGCCCTCCTTGCTTTTATACTCATAGGGCTCCTGGCGGCTTCGGTGAGTAGGGCGCAGCGCCCTCAAGAACGGCTTACCGGCCTTACCAGCCGGCCCGCCCCCGCCTTAAAACCAGCCCCCGCCCAAGCGAAAAAAGCCGTAGCGCTACCCTTTGTCGATAACTTTGACCAGGACAGCCCCTTCCCGGCCAGCAGCCGCTGGACCGACCAGCACGTGTGGGTAAATCACACCCAGCCCAAGGCCCCCATCACCATGGGGGTGGCGAGTTTTGACGGGCTCAATCGCTACGGCCGCGCCTACGCACTCAACCGCCGCAATACCACCGATACCACCGACCGCCTCACCAGCCGCCCCATAGACCTCAGCAATCCCCAGGATTCCGTATACCTCAGCTTTTACTACCAGGAAGGCGGCTGGGCGGAGCCCCCCGTAAGCATGGACTCGCTGCGCCTGGAATTCTGGAATGGCGCCGATACCACCTGGGAGCGGGCCTGGAGCGCCTCCGGCGGTCAGCTTCCCGTAGACAGCTTCCACCCCGTAATGCTCCCCGTGGCCGATCGCTACCACCGAAGCGACTTCCGGCTGCGCTTCTTGAGCTTTGGCAGCCCCGCCGGTGCCTTCGATGTGTGGCATCTCGACTACCTGAAACTGGACGATGGGCGTTCCTTTGACGATACCCTGGTGCAGGACATCGCCTTTACCGCCCCGCACCCCAGCCTGCTCCAGGATTACGAAGCCATCCCCTGGTTTCACCTCAACGAAGTGCTGGACCCCAGTGCCATCAGCAAAGCCCGCCTGGGCGTGTACTACCGGCGCAACGTAGACCTGGACGCCAGCCGCCCCAACTTACTGCTGGGCGAGTACGATATTCAATTCAATGGAACCGTGGTAGACCAAAACGGAGCCCCCGATGCCAACCTGGACGATCCGCACCCGCCGCTGGCCCATACCCGCTTTACCGTACCCGATACCAACGACCCCGGCCGGCCCGGTCTTTCCTTCCTGAATCCGCCCTACGCGGGCCCCTTCAGCCTAAGCAGCCGCGTGTACTACAGCGGTGGCAGCCAAACCTACGGACGCAACGATACCCTGCGGAAGGAACAAGTCTTTGAAAACTACTACGCCTACGACGATGGCAGCGCCGAGCGGGGTTTTGAAATCCTCAATAACGACGGGGGATACATCGTGCAGCGTTATCGCTTGCTATCCACCGATACCCTGAGAGGCCTCTCCCTTTACTTCCTACCGGCATTTTACCCCAGTACGGAGCAAACTTTCTCCATCGTAGTGCTGGAAAATGATGGGGGCCTGCCCGGGCAGGTGCTCTACGAAAGCGATTCCCTTTACAGCCCGCAGTACTCCGGGCACAACGACTACCGCTACTACCTGCTGGATACGGCGCAGGCCCTGCCCACGCTGGGACAGACCGTTTTCATCGGCATTCGCCAGCAGAGTGCCGTACCCCTCACCCTGGGCTACGACCAGAACCGGCGCAATAAAACCACCGCCTTCTACGGCATAGTGAGCAATTTTTACCAGTCTTTCCTCGGTGGGACCATTATGATGCGGCCCTTTTTCCGCAACTTACCGGCCGATGTGTCTCTGCCGGAAAAGGCACCGGCTGCCCAAGAGGCCACTTTTTTTCCCAATCCTACGCCAGGCCGGATCAAGCTCCTTTGGCCGAAAGGCCCCAAACCCCGCGGTTCCTACCAACTCCGCAGCTTAAATGGGCGGGTGGTAAAGCGTGGCCCACTCAAGCCCGAACTGCAGCTGAACGGCCTGCCGGAGGGCCTATACCTGCTGGAATTGAGGCCGCAAAGTAGGCCGCATCAAGTACTTAAAGTAAGGGTGAGCCCATGAGCGCCGAACCCATAGATGCCCCGGGAGACAGCGAGGAGCTGTACGAGCATCATCGCCTGGAAGCCGATCCCGGTCAAAAGCCCCTCCGGGTGGATAAATTCCTGAACAACCTCCTGCCCAATACCTCGCGCAATAAGATCCAACAAAGTGCCGAGGCGGGCAATATCCGGGTGAACGGCCAGCCCGTAAAGAGCAACCACAAAATAAAAGGGGGCGACGTGGTACAGGTGGTATTGTCTTACCCGCCCCGCCAAATAGAGCTGCTTCCGGAGGACCTTCCGCTGGACATCGTGTACGAGGATGAGGCGCTGGTGGTGCTCAATAAAACCCCCGGCATGGTGGTGCACCCCGGCGTGGGGAATTATTCCGGTACGCTGGTGAACGGCCTGCTGCATCACTTTGAGCAACTGCCCGGCGCCAATGATGAGCGGCCCGGACTGGTGCACCGGCTGGACCGCGATACCAGTGGACTGATGGTAGTAGCCCGCCAGGAAAAAACCCTGGCTCACCTGGCCCGGCAGTTTTTTGACCGCACTACCCAGCGCCGCTACTGGGCCCTGGTGTGGGGTGATGTAAAAGAAGACGAAGGCACCATCGAGGGCCACATAGGCCGGAGCAAGCGCAACCGGAAAATATTTCAGGTGTATCCGGAAGGCGAAGAAGGCAAGCCGGCTATCACCCATTATCGGGTCCTGGAGCGTCTGGGCTACGTGACCCTGGTGGAATGCCGCCTGGAAACCGGCCGCACCCACCAGATCCGGGTGCACATGAAGCACCTGGGCCATACGCTCTTTATGGATAAAGAATACGGCGGAGATAAAATATTGAAAGGAACCACCTTTACCAAGTACCGCCAATTTGTAGAAAACGGCTTTAAAACCTGCCCGCGGCAGGCGCTGCACGCCAAAACCCTGGGCTTTGAACACCCGCACACCGGGGAGCAGCTCCACTTTGACAGCCCGCTGCCCGCCGATATGGAAGCCCTGGTAGAGCGCTGGCGCCACTATACCGCCCACCG
>JAVLBR010000090.1:0-8809 GCA_031581125.1 Schleiferiaceae bacterium
GCGGCCCATTCCAGGAGCCAGGGCAATAGCTTTTTTAGGCGCGGCCAGGCTTTTTCGCTGTCGTGCAGCACTACGATGGACCCATTGCGCAGGAGGGGGCGGGTATGCGCCCAACAGCTTTCTGCGCTGCTATGGGGTTGATAATCCCGGGTAAGGACGTCCCACATCACAATTTGGTAGCCGAGCTCGCGCACCATATGGGCCTGCCGAGAGGTCATTTTGCCGTAAGGCGGCCGGAAGAGGGGCGAGGGGCTGCGGCGCGCGCCCTGGAGCACTTCTTCTTTGTAAACTGAGGTAGGGCAGCCCCAGCCTTTCACGTGGTGCTGGGTGTGATGGCCCAGCCGGTGGCCTGCTGCTTCCAGTGACGGGAGGACGGTGGGATGGCGGTCTACATTGGCCCCGATGCAAAAAAACGTGGCCTGCGCCTGGTAGGCGGCCAGCTGTTCTTCTACCCAAGGGGTGATGCTGGGGTGGGGGCCGTCATCAAAGGTCAGGTAAAGCCGCGGCGGGCCGGAAGGCGGCATACGCCACCAGCGCTGTGGGTATAAAAGCGGGAAAAGCCAACGCATAGAAGGAACGAAGATAGGGCCACCGGAAGAACTCTATAAAAAAGCCCCTTTCCAAAGGGGAAAGGGGCCGGAAGCATTTAGGGCAGCTTAGCAGGAATTACTGGGTGGACTGGACCGACTGCATATAACGCTGGAAGAGGTCGGTTTGCTGAGCGCCGCCTTTTTTATCGTCAAAGCGGCCTTTTAAGCGCACTAGCATGCCAAAGTAGCTGCCGGCGGCGTTGGCCTCGCTAGCCACCATTTTACTTTCCTTGCCGGTAAACTGGGCATAGTAAGCCAGCTCTTCTTCCAGGCGGGAAGCGAATTTTTCCACCAGGGCATCGGCTTTCTCCTTATCGCCTGCCATATAATAGCCTTCGAGCAGGTTCATGGCGAAGTAGTCAAAAGCAAATTTCTCTTCTGGCATGTATTCCATGGCGCGGTCCAATACTTTGATGGCCTTCTCGTTGCGGCCCTCCTTAGCGAGCTCTTTGCCCAGCCGGCCGTAAATGTTGCGCAGGTTGTAAGTCACCCGCCGGTTGGTCTCGTCCATGTAATTATCGAGTTGGCCCATGTTTTCAAATTGGAAGTCTTCCATGAGGTTTTCGTACATGATATCCGTAGCCACCTTGCCAAAATCCGGGTCTTTTTTCTTGCGGGGGTGGCGGATGGGCACGTAGCGGTAAGCCAGGCCTTCCAGGCGGAAGTAGTCGTCCAGCCAGAAGTAGCTTTTGGAGCTATTTCCTACCGTAACGCTAAAGTAGATGGGGCGGTCCCAATCGTTGTGCGCGATGAGATCGATCACCATGAGGTCGCGCTTAGAGAGCACATTGCCCGTAAGGTTCCAGTCGATGTAGTCTACTATGTCGGCGCTGTCTTTAGCAGGGACTACGTCGTTTTCCAGTACCTCTTCCTTGTCTATGTTTAACCGGAGCTTTTTGGTGGGGTAGTAGATCAGTTTTTTAGCGCCGCCAAACGCGGTAAAGCGGGTTTGATCGCTTTCGCTCTTGATCCATTTGATAAAATCGGTGGCTTTCCAACGCCCCGCTTTTTTGCGCTGCTGATAGTAAACCACGTCCCGGGTGCCCTGCATGTACTGGTCGTGGGTGAAGGTAAAGGGCACGGGCTTACCGTCGTATACTTGCCTTTTTTGCTGGTCGATGTACCAGCTCGTATTGAGCAGGCTTAGATTCACCACCCTTACATCGGTGCGGTAGCCTTCCACTTCCTGAATATACCAGAGGGGGAAGGTGTCGTTGTCTCCGTTGGTGAAGAGAATGGCATTGGGCTCACAGGAGTCCAGATAAGCCTTGGCAATATCACGGGCGGTGTAGCGGTCGCTCCGGTCGTGGTCGTTCCAGGTTTGGGCCACCATATTAATAGGGACGGCCAGCAAGCACACCACGGACACAGCGGCTGCCACGGCCGGGGTTTTTAATTTGCTGCGCAGGGCCTCGTAGAGCCCCATGGTTCCCAGGGCTATCCAAATACAGAAAGCATAGAAAGACCCTACGTAGGCATAATCCCGCTCCCGCGGCTCAAAGGGTTTATGGTTGAGGTACACGGCAATGGCCAGGCCGGTAAGTAAGAAAAGCAGGGATACCACCCAGGCGCTTTTTTGGTCTTGCTTAAAGTGAAAGTAAATGCCGACTACCCCCAGAATAAAGGGCAGCAGGAAGTAGGTGTTACGGGCGGGATTATTGCGCTCGTGGAAGGGTAAATTATCCTGAGGGCCCAGGCGCATCTCATCCAGGAAGTCGATGCCCGTAAGCCAGTTGCCCTTGGTGTATTCGTAGCGATGTTGCTCGTCGTTTTGCCGGCCGGCAAAATTCCACATGAAGTAACGCCACCACATGTGGCCCACCTGATAATCGAAAAACCACTGCAGATTTTCGCTAAAGGAGATAGGCTTATCGGGATCATCGATGGGGGCGTAGCGCTTGTAATTGCGGACGCTGCTGGGCTGGTCATTCCACATCCGGGGGAAAAAACCAATGTAGCGATCGTCAAAATTACGCACCGAGGCTTTTTTATCGTCTACCACCACGTATTTGCCAGCGTCGTCATCGCGGCGGTATACGGGATCGCCGTCTTTAAAGGGATCCTGACGGTCCAGGGGCGCATTGAAGCTAGCGCCGTAAAAAACGGGGAAATCCCCGTATTGCTCCCGGTTGTAGTAAGCCAGCAGGGAGAGCGCATCTTCGGGATTGTTCTCGTCTATGGGCGTGTTTGCATTGGAGCGTACCACCAGGGTGATAAAAGTGGAGTAGCCCAGCAGAATAAAGATGGTGGAGAGGATAAGGGTGTTCCAGATGGAGTTGGCTTTGCGCCGGGTATAAATAAGTCCGAAAGTAGCCGCTCCCCCCAGGATTAACACGGTAAGAATGGTGCCGCTGTTAAAGGGCATGCCCAGGGTATTGACCATAAAGATCTCCACCTTACCAAACATGTTGAGCACGAAGGGGATGATCACCGCAAAAATGGCCCCCAGGATCACGATGCCGATGCCGTTATAAAGTAAAAATTTACCGCGGTTGATCTCCGGGTCTACCTTATAGAAATAGACCATTACGATGGCCGGAATGGTGAGGAATACCAGTATGTGCACCCCGATGGAGAGGCCTATCAAAAAGGCAATGAAAACAAGCCAGCGGTGGGCATGGTGGCTGCGGTCTACCTCTTGCTCCCATTTTAAAATGGCCCAAAAGGCCATGGCCGTGAAAAGGGAAGACATGGCATAAACTTCCCCTTCTACCGCGGAAAACCAAAAGCTATCGCTCCAGGTGTAGGCCAGGGCGCCTACTACGGCACCGCCGAAGAGGATCACCTGGCGGCCTTTGTCCATTTCGCCGTATTTGCTCAGGAACTTTCGCCCTAGCATGGTGATGGTCCAGAAAAGGAACAAAATAGTAAAAGCACTACTGAGGGCCGAAAGGTAGTTTACCATGCGGGCTTCTTCCGTCACGTCCCCCATGGCGAAGGTGGAAAAGAAGTTGCCCATGAGCTGAAATAAGGGGGCCCCGGGGGGGTGCCCTACCTGGAGCTTAGTGGCGGTAGAAATGTACTCTCCTGTATCCCAGAAACTGGTAGTGGGGGCGGCCGTACTGATGTAGGTGATGGCGGCGATGAGGAATATGCCCCAGCCCAGGAGGTTGTTGATCTTTTTAAATTGACTGCTCATAACGCTAAAGCCCTTTTTTATGAAGTAGGGGCGAAAATAGAAAAATATGCTATCCCTGCTTGCTAATGTCCCGTTAAAGAAAGCATCCTTTGTGAATACCGCTTGGGTGGGGGGTAAAGTTTGGTCATTTAAGGGAGCTGCTTTATTTTTGCCCTCCTTTATAAAAGAATGCCCCATGGTCTAATGGCAGGACAGCTGGTTTTGGTCCAGTCAGTCGAGGTTCGAATCCTCGTGGGGCAACCATCAGATAGCAGACCAAATGAAAAACCCGGAAAGCAGCCTTGCTTTGCCGGGTTTTTTTTTTGAGCACTCTCGAAAGAATAAGGGCCTGACGCAATTGGTGGTTAGTGTCTGTCTATACTATCCGGTGTTTCGCCTAGAAAGTTCAAGGAAAGCTTGCCGCGAAGCATTTCGGGGCCTGTCTCTAATTATTCGGGGATGCCCGAGAGGGCTATAAAACCGCTGTCTCGCCAATGTGTGTCCACCCCATTTTCGGGCCTCATCGGCCAAATGTGATGTACCGGCCAATTGGGCGGGAGGACCATTTTTGAGCCGCTGTTTCCGGCGAGGGGCTCTTTCAAAAGGAAAAATGGCATGAATCCCTGCCGCCCTTGATGAGGGTGCCGGCCCGGGGAAGGGTGGCTTACGGGGGAAAAGGCGGGCCACGGGGAGCTATCTCATTTGGCCGGGAGGCCTAAATGAAAAAGCTCCGGCACGGGGCCGGAGCTTAGTAAAGGTGGTAATGGGAGTTATGGTAGTCTTACCTCACTACTGATATGCGATGGGTAAGGCGCTCTCCATTATCGGTGCGCAGCTGGAGCAGGTAGGTACCTGCGGGCAGCTCGCTGGTGTTTACTTGCGCTTTTTGCTGGCCACTTACGTCCAGGAAGCGCACTTCTTGTCCGCTGAGATTCATAAGCCGTACCTCACTTATGGGGTCATTTTCCCAGTTGAGGTGAAGCACATCTGTAGCGGGAACGGGGTAGTATTGCAGGTTTTGGACGGGATTATCTTCTTCCAGGCCTACGGGAAGTTCCGGTAGCGCTACCAGAGGCCCACCGATAGGAAGGGCTACGTAAAGGCCAAAACCGGGGAGGGTAGTGCCTCCCTTGAGAGTGTCGGCAAAACCAGAAGCCAATACCACGAGGGAGGAATCGGCGAGGTTAAGCGTCTGCAAGGGGGCACCATACTTCGCGATGACATTGCCCGAAGCGGCACTTTCTACTGCTAAGGCATAATCGGCGGGGGCCAGGGAAACCAGGCCGGAAAATTGACCAAAGGCAATCTGTGGAACCAGACCGGCTACCGGCACGGTGGTTTCATTAACGATCACAGCGCCAGCATCGGTAGCTCCGTGGAATACCTGTACATCTGTTTCCCCAGATGTACGCGCCTGCGTTACGGCGGGAGCGGCAAAAAGATCCAGGGGCTTTACGCTGTCAAAAATGGGATCGTTTGATACGCCACCAGCTATGACGGTAAAGGCACTATCCCGGGGAAGATTAAAATTCTTTTTGAGCAGTGCACCGCTGGTATCCATAGCAGAAGGACCGGTTATGCTTACGGTAATATCCGTGTTGGCCGGCAAATCAACGTAGGGGGTAGCGGTGCGGAAGGCAAAGTCATCCAGAATACGCTGATCGTTTAGCCATACGTCTACCGTAGCTGCGGCTGGATCAGCTACATTGTGGATAACCTGAGCTTGGGTAGTAGTTTGGGGTAAGGGCAGCGTGGTACCATCTGCCAGCACGGCCAGCAGCTCAAAAGGCTCACCTGGATTGGCATTGGTGTTAAGCAGGCCACTGGCTACCACTACTACGGCGCTATCGGCCAGATTGAGGGTTTGGAGCGGCGCTAAGTATTCTCCTACGGAAACAGCTTGGGTACTGTCCTGAACTTGGAGGATATAGTCGCCCGTAGCTAAATTTAGATATCCAGCAAAGTTGGGATAAGCCAAGTTATTTACTACGGTTCCGGCACCCGCGCCAGTCTCTACGACGTCTACGCCAGGCGCATCAGGGCTGCCGTGGTGTACGAGTACGTCGGTATTACCACTGGTGGAGGCTTGCTCCCGGGCATTGGCATGCACTTCCAATCCGAAGGTGTTCGGGGTAGCAAAGTTGGAAGCATTTACAACGCCGTCGGCCACCACCACGTAGGTTTGATTGGCCATGAAGCTAGTGGTCACCGAATACACCGCTTGAGCCGTATCCGTAACGCCTTGAGGGAGCACATAAATATCCAGAGGCGTTCCCGCTGTCACATCGATGAAGGGCGTAGCTTCTTGGTAGGCGAAATCTGTAAGTAGGGGGGTATTTCCTACGTACACATTCACGGTATCGGCCGCGGGATCGGGGCTGTTGTGAATGATCTGCACACGAGCTGTTTGCGCCTGCAAGGCAGTAAAGCCTGTCAGGAGTAAGAGGGTAAGTAATCGTTTCATAAAAATTTGATTTTAAATTCTTACTTCTAACACGGCCTAAATCAGCAATGTTTAAAAGCGGATTTGTTAAAGAAGGCCAAAAATTATGTTAAATGTTTGTCCGGAGGGTTGGGCGTGGGGATGTCAACTTGTGCCCACCGCATCTTTCGGAAAGATTGTAAATATTCAGAATTGGGTTTAGTTTTAAGGCGCTCGCCTTTAAACGGAGTGGGCTTTGCTGAAGAACAACTTAATAAAGGATAGTGGCGTTCCACGGAGAATATCCTAAGCGGTGGCAGCGCAGTAGGCGTTGCTATCGCTATTTGCCATGCATACGCATGATCTATTGGGTTAAAGTCCCGAACGGGCCCATTTGGCGGGAACCGTTAGCTGAGGGTAAAGGTGCCGCGGGCAGCCGTGGATCTGAAAGAAACCTAAAGCAAAAGCTGCTGCCAACGAACAGGAACGGCTTATAAGGTCTACCGAGTGGGTAAGGTGGCAATAGACACTAACCAAGCTTGGCACTATTCCCCCCTCGAGATCACTAAATTTTCGCTATTTTGAAAACGTAACCATCCAAAAATAAATGGTAAATTCTTTGGAGATGGCTTTGTTGTCCCCGAGTTTATTTTGTTGGGCACTTGGCCTTTCGTAGGTTTCCCCATGTTCAATTAAAAGCGAAGGGCTATGAAGCGATAGGCCACATTTGGCCGGCAGGCCGCCTAAACCATACCGGAGAAATGCCGTACTTTTGGGTAACCAATAAATGGAATGTGGATATGCGTATACGGATAGGGATGGTCCTCCTGGGCCTGGGTGCCTTGCTGAGTTGTCAAAATGCCAATGATGCCGAAGAGGGTGTTAAAGCGGAAACGTATGGCAGCATAGCCTTGCCCGATGGGTTTGAGGCTACGGTTTTTGCCGATGAATTGGGAATGGGCCGGCACCTGGCGGTGAAAGGCAATGGAGATGTGTACGTGCGCCTGGGAGAAGCGGAAAACGGCAAAGGGCTGGTGGCCCTGCGCGATACGGATGGCGATGGAAAGGCGGATCAAAAGCAATATTTTGGCCCCGATGAGGGGGGGACCGGGGTGCGCATTTATAAGGACTACCTCTACTACAGTACCAATAGCAAGGTGTACCGGCAGCGGTTTGAAGGGGCGGAACTGGTTCCCCGCGGAGCGCCCGAACTGATGCTTACCGTGGACCCACAGGATCAGCATGCGGCTAAACCGCTGGCCTTTGACCAGCAGGGCCATATGTACATGACCATCGGGGCGCCGTCTAATTCCTGCCAGGATCCGGACCGGCAAAAAGGGGTACCGGGACAGGACCCTTGCCCGCTGCTGAAGCGGCACGGCGGTATTTGGCGGTTTGATGCGGAGACGCCAGGCCAAACCTTTGCCGATGGACAGCGCTACGCCACGGGGATACGCCACAGCGTAGGCTTGCATTACGATACGGTACATAGGCAGTTGTATGCCATGCAGCACGGCCGGGATCAATTGCACGCCCACTGGCCGGAGCATTTCTCCGAGCGGGAAAGTGCTGAACTGCCGGCGGAAGAATTCTTAAAGGTGGATTCGGCCGATGACTTTGGCTGGCCCTACTGCTACTACGACTGGCGTAAGAATAAAAAGCTGCTCAACCCCGAGTACGGGGGCGATGGCGACAGCATAGGGCGCTGCGCCCAAAGGGAGCATCCCCTGGTGGGCTTTCCCGGACACTGGGCGCCCAACGGACTTACTTTTTATCACGGGGATCAATTTCCCGTGCGCTATAAAGGCGGCGCTTTTGTGGCCTTCCACGGAAGCTGGAACCGGGCCCCCTTTCCTCAGCAGGGGTATAAGGTGGTTTTTGTGCCTTTTTCGGGCGAAAAACCCTTGGGCGGATTTGATGATTTTGCCACGGAGTTTGCCGGGGAAAGCAATTCTCCCAGTTCCCCTGGCGAGGCGGAGTACCGGCCTTGTGGCTTGGCAGTGGATGAGGCGGGACATCTTTTTATTGTAGACTCTCGCGAAGGCCGAGTGTGGAAAGTGCGCCACGCGGAAACCTAAATTCTCCCCCGGTATGCCGCTTTCCGAAAGCCCTCAACCCTTGAAAAGAGATCCCGCTCTCCGGCCACTGAGCCGCGATCATCACCATGCTTTGCTCCTGAGCTGGAAAATCCGCCAGGGACAAGCAGCAAAGGTGGCTCCCGGACGTATGATGCGCTACGTTCGGGCCTTTTACGAGGAGGCTTTGGCCGCACATTTTGAAGAGGAGGAGCGGCTCCTTTTTCCTTTGCTGGGTGCGGAACATCCCCTGGTGCAACGCGCGCTGGCGGAACACCGCCGGCTGGAAGGACTCTTTTCTACGGATGAGGAGGCATCTTGGCCCGAGGCATTAAGTGCCATCGAGCGGGAGCTGGTAGCGCATATCCGCTTTGAGGAGCGGGAACTCTTTCAGGCCATCCAGGAAAAGACAGCTCCCGCAGAACTCGAAGCGGTACAGGATCAACTGCACCCACGGGAGAAGGGAGACCCCCTGGCTCACTGGCCCGACCCCTTCTGGCGGAGAGAGGCCTAGGGTAGCGCGTTTTTAAATTTAAAGCCGTTTTCTTAAAAAGAGCCCCTTTGTTTTTAAAATTTTGCCTGAAAATTTAAAAATAGAGCGGTG
>JAVLBR010000091.1:0-8764 GCA_031581125.1 Schleiferiaceae bacterium
CCCCCGGGGAGCACTGGACTTTTGGGTACGTGTACGAGTACCCGATAAACGAGGTAAATACCCTCACTTGGCAGTCACACGAGATATCACTTACCTATAGGTGGCCTCGTAAGGATAAGCATAGAATTAGATCACCTCGCTTCTTTTTGTGATCATGTATTAAATTTTGAAAATGAAACAAATAGTCTCTCTTTCCCTGCTGTTGTCTATTGCATATGTACATACAGTAGCTCAACAATCCCCTGATAATGCCAACCAAAGCTTTTATTTTGTCGAGTGGTCGGAATTGGCGGACAAGGATAAGTATCAGAAGGGCAGTCGTAACTATTTCATAAGTAAAGGGCACCGTCACTTTTACAAAGGCGAATTTGAAAAGGCTGTTAAAGCTTATCGTCGCGTTGATTCTCTGGCGCCGGTCAAAGATACCCTACTATTGAGAAATTACCAGGATGCTGTCCACAGGAGTGGTGAAAAACCTGAGAATTTATCCAGGCGCGCAAGCAAGAATGTAATCACTCTTAAAGGTAGCATTAATCCTGTCGCCCGTTTAAATTCGAAGCAGTCTGATTTTGGTTACTTCTCTATCCCGGGAAGAGAGTATTACGTTTCTTCCAAACCTCGAAAAGGGCTTGGTAAAAAACTTAAATACTATTTCAATAAGCAGCCTTTTTTGGATGTTTATGAAGTAAAAAATGGCGCCTCTAAAGAAGATAGTCTGATTGCATTACCTGCGGGTGTTGAGACTAAAATGCATGATGGACCTCTATACGTTAGTCCCGATCAAAATTGGCTTTTTGTTACCCATAATTATTTTTACACCAATAAAAAAGATAAAAAAAATCTTTACATAGATTATTATCGTCGGAAAAAAAATAGGTGGGTTAAAAAAGGAATGTTACCCTTTTGCCATAAATCATATAGCGTTCAGCACCCTGTTTTTTGGCCAGAGTCGAAAATTCTTATTTTTTCAACCAATAAGCCTGGCGGCACGGGTGGCTTTGATCTCTACAGTACTACTTTTACAGACTCCGGATGGAGCAAAGCGCAAAATCTTGGTCCGGTGATCAATAGTGTCTATGATGAAGTTTTCCCCTTCTTTGACCAGGAAGGAAGGCTAGGATTCTCTTCAAACCGTCTCGGTACTCAAGGTGGGCTTGATTTGGTCACCTATCGCCAGAACCGATTGTTTTTCTTTGACAAGCCTCTTAATAGTCCAGATGATGATTTTGGTCTTTTCTTCAAAAACGACGACAGTCTCTATTTAGCCAGCAATCGTGATAATGACTATTTTAATGATGATATTTGGCTTTTTACCCGTCAAGACTCGGTAGAGAAAATTCAATTAGACGACTCTAAAAAAGTCGATTTTGCTCAGCAACCAGATAGTATACTTCTTCCCAATATCGCTCAAGAAAAGCTCCCCCCGCTGCCAGTTAAACTTTTCTTTTGGAACGATTCTCCTGGACCTAGCAACCGTATCCCTAATACATCCGCATCTTATGATGATGCCTATGCAGTTTTGCAAGATTCCCTGGGGAAAGTTGTTCGATTGAACGCCGATCAGTCCCTTTCAGATTTTAAATTGCAGGTACGTCAGGGTAATACTCGCTTCCAGCAAATTATTGATTTCACCCGAAGGGCACTGCAAAAGGGAAATAATGTTAAGGTTACGCTTACTGGGTATGCCAGCAAAAGAGGTGTAACTGCTTACAACCGTGCACTGGCAGGGCGGCGAACGCGGAGCATTGAACGCGCGCTCCTTGCACAACTTTCTAGTTTCAGTGGCGAGAGCCTCAATTTGCTCGAGATAAAAAGGGAAGTACGGGGAGAGAGCGAAAAAGGCTTGGAGCCTGAGCTATCGGAACGCCAATCTTCCGTTTATTCGATTGAATCGGGTTTACAGCGTTTTGTCGAAATCAGGGTACAGTAATAGTCCTTGAAATTGCAAAAAGGAGTGACGGTTCTTTTTCTCCCCTTAGCCAAAAATCCCGCAAGGCTCTTATTATATAAGTATACCCCTACTCATTGTCTGAACGTCACTTTAAGGTAATATCTCGCTTTGTTTAATGACTGATGCTACCCAGGAAACTTAAGCCGGCCTATTGGCTTGTATAATTTAGGACGTCCTTCTAGTAGTGGGAAGTAGGCAAGTTTACAATAGGGATGAAGACCGCAGTTTTTCGGTCAGTAATAGATACGATGCTCCCCACACGTTTACCAAAAAAATAGTCGTCCCCTTTTGTGGCCACCATTTCAAGGAGGGCTTTGGTTCTTTTCAGGCTCTAGAATTCACAGCCTTCAAACCTATGGACGGTCAAAGAGTTAAATCCTCTTGCTATCTTCAGGATACTATCCTATTTTGGTACTACCGTAGTGCTCCATCAAGTAGCTGGTTATCTTATATCGTGCATTTTCAATTCATTACTCTCACGGGCTCTGCTAGAGGGCTTGCTGCCATAGGATAGTAATTTGATTTAAATAGATCCTGAAGTTTCTTCCGGCAGGCATGCGCACAGAGCTTCAATTGTTAGTTATGGGGGACTTTGATTCAGTGGTCAACCCCTTAAAAATAAGGGCCGCCGAGGCGCTCGCTGCCGGCTTTTTGGTCTAAATTTCCCCCTTACCTTTGCCCCCATGAAGGTGAACGGAAAAAAAGTAGCTTTCCACACCCTCGGGTGTAAGCTGAACTTTTCAGAAACGGCCGGCATCGCGCGCGACATCAGCCAGCGCGGATTTGAGCAGGTAGATTTTCAGCAATGGGCCGATGTCTACGTGATCAACACCTGCTCCGTTACCCAAAACGCGGACAAAGAGTGCCGCTACTGGGTGCGCAAAGCCCTGGAGAGCAACCCCGAGGCCTACGTCGCCATCATCGGTTGTTACGCCCAGCTCCAGCCCGAAGAGATCGCGCAAATCCAGGGGGTAGATCTCGTCCTCGGCGCCACCGAAAAATTTAAGCTTCACCAGTACCTGCACGACCTCACCAAAAATGAGATCGGCGAGGTACACTCCTGCGAAATTAACGAGGCCGACTTTTACGTCAGCGCCTACTCCTTGGGCGATCGCACCCGCGCTTTCCTTAAAGTGCAAGACGGCTGCGACTACAAATGCACCTACTGCACCATTCCCCAAGCTCGCGGTATTTCCCGCAGCGATAGCCTCGACAATGTCCTGGCCAATGCCCGGGAAATTGCCCTACAGGGCATCCGCGAGATCGTGCTTACCGGGGTCAATATTGGCGACTATGGCAAAGGCGAGCACGGCAATAAACGCCATGACCACACCTTCCTCGACCTTGTTCAGGCCCTCGACGAGGTGCCCGGCCTCGAGCGCCTGCGGATTAGTTCCATTGAGCCCAATCTCCTCAAAGACGAAACCATTCGTTTCGTAGCCCATTCCCAGCACTTCGTGCCCCACTTCCACATTCCCCTGCAGAGCGGCAGCAATAAACTCCTCCGCCGCATGAAGCGCCGCTACCAGCGCGAACTGTATGCCGATCGCGTAGCCGAAATCCGCCGGCATCTGCCCCAGGCGGCCATTGGGGTCGACGTGATCTGCGGCTTCCCCGGCGAGTCAGAAGAAGACTTCCTCGAAACCTACCGCTTTCTCAACGAGCTGGACATCAGCTATCTGCACGTGTTCACCTACAGCCAGCGCCCCGGTACCGAAGCCGATGCCATGCCCGACCAAGTGCCCTACGCCCTCCGCAAAAAGCGCAGCAAAATGCTCCGCGGCCTCTCTGTCAAAAAGCGCCGCGCCTTCTACGAAGCCCAGCTCCACACCTCTCACGAAGTCCTCTGGGAAGACAATTTCAAGGCCGGTTATATCACCGGTTACACCGAAAATTACGTCAAGGTAAAAGCCCTCTGGGAACCCGCCCTCGTAAATCAAAAACAGCTTGTAAATTTGACCGAAATAGACGACGATGGCTTGGTCCGCGCCACCATCGTCCAGCCCCAACCCGCGTAGATGTTTGCCTCCATCATCCAATACCGCCTCAACCCCATCTTCGAGCCCGACTTCCTCCGGGCCTGGAAGCAGCAGCGCGACTGGCTCCAGCAGGAGGGCCTGGTCTCCACCTACCTCCTCCATCGCGAAACCCGTATCTCCTACATTGCCTACGCCCGTTGGCATCAGCGCCAGGATTTCGAGGATTTTATGTATCGGCCTGCCGGCCAAATGAAGGTCTGGTGGGACAAGATCGAGGAATGTTGCAACTCCGTGACCATTCCCTACCAGCTTCATCTGCTCCAGGACATAGATGCCCATGACTAAGGAAGCCCTGGGCCGCCTCATGCCCGGTCTGCAAAAAGCCGTGCGGGCCACTGGTGATTTCATCCTTCGTGAGCAGGCCCGCGTTTCCCGGGCCGATGTTGAAGACAAATCTTTTAACAGTCTCGTCAGCTACGTCGACCAGCAAGCCGAGGAGCAGCTCGTATCCGCCCTGTCCCGCCTCCTGCCGGAGGCCGGCTTCATTACCGAAGAAGACACCACCGATCAGCGCCAGGCCCCCTACCAGTGGATCATCGACCCCCTCGATGGCACTACCAATTACCTCCACGGCCTGCCCGTTTTTGCCGTTAGTGTGGCCCTTCAGGGGCCCACGCATCCAGAGTTGGGGGTGGTCTACGAACTGGGCCAGCGCGAGCTCTTTCACGCCCAGCGAGGGCAGGGCGCCTTTTTAGACCAGCAGCCCCTCCGCGTAGCGCCCACAGCCCAGCTCAGCGAAGCGCTTTTTGCCACCGGCTTTCCCTACCAAGACTTCTCCCGTATGGCCGCCTTTAATGGCCTTATGGACCACTTCTTTCAGCACAGCCGGGGTTTGCGGCGCCTCGGTTCCGCCGCTACCGACCTTGCCTACGTAGCCTGTGGCCGTTTCAGCGGCTTTTTCGAATACGGCCTCGCCCCCTGGGACGTCGCCGCGGGTGCCCTGCTGGTTCACGAAGCCGGTGGCCAGGTCACCGACTTCTCCGGCGGCCCGGATTACCTCTTTAGCGGTGAGATCGCCGCCGCCTCCCGCGCCCTGCACCCCGAGATGCAGCGCCTCATCGCCCACTACATGAACTGAAGAGCGCCCCCGCCGTGCTTAGCAGCTCATGGATGGCCTCATATCACTATAAAATTCAGGCTTCCCCATTTTAATGCTTTGCTCACCTGTAAATCCTTTTACCAAGGAAGGCTAGAACTCTCATGGAGGATAGGGATTTTTCCCGGATCTAAAAAGGGCCCTGGATACTTTGGGGAGTTTTTGTGTGGGGCAGCATGTAAAGGCATCCTTATGCTTTAATTCTGCCCCGGTTCCTTGGTAGAGAAATCCGTTTATCGTAATATTGCAATGTCATTAAACCATAGCCCATGGGCCTTACCCGCACCGAACTTTTTACCGACCAGCAAAACGAGCTGGCCCAAGTAGCCCGGGTGCTGGCCCATCCCGCCCGGATCGCCATCCTCCAGTACCTGGCCCGCCTTAATGCCTGTATCAACAGTGACCTGGTGCAAGAACTGGGCCTGGCCCAGGCCACCATCAGCCAGCACCTGCGCGAGCTCAAGCAGGTAGGCCTCATCCAGGGAACCATCGAAGGGGTCTCCGTAAGCTACTGCATCAACCCCCAGCGCTGGAACGAAGTGAAGAGCCTCCTGGGCCAGCTTTTTGATGAATATAAAGCCGATAATACCTGCTGCTAAAAAAATTTTCCCCTTTCATCGTAAAATCGCAATAATCTAAATACCCATGAAAACCGAAGCCGAACGCAAGCAAATCGTAAAGGACAAATACTCCGAAATAGCTCAGCAAGACAAGTACGTAAACCAAGCTTCCTGCTGCGGCGCCGGCGAAGCCTCTACCAAAGTGTACAATATCATGACCGATGACTATTCCGCGCTGGAGGGTTATACCGAAACGGCCGATCTGGGCCTGGGTTGCGGTCTGCCTACCCAGTTTGCCCACATCCAGACGGGCGACGTGGTGGTAGATCTGGGCTCCGGTGCCGGTAATGATGCCTTTGTAGCCCGTCACGAAACCGGCCCCACGGGCAAGGTCATCGGCATCGATTTTAGCGAAGCCATGATCCAAAAAGCCCGCAGCAACGCCGAAAAGCTGGGCCACCACAACGTAGAATTCCGCGCTGGCGATATCGAGCATATGCCGGTAAACGACGCCACGGCCGATGTGATCGTGAGCAATTGTGTGCTCAACCTGGTGCCCAACAAAAAGGCCGTTATTCGGGAAATATATCGCAGCCTTAAGCCGGGTGGCCACTTCAGTATCTCGGACATTGTGCTGGTGGGGGAGCTGCCCGCTGCCCTGCGCAATGACGCCGAAATGTACGCCGGCTGCGTAGCCGGGGCCATTCAAAAGGCGGATTACCTGGGCTACATCCAGGAAGCGGGCTTCGAAAACATCACCCTCCAAAAAGAAAAGCCCATCGAAATCCCGGACGATATTCTCTCCCGCTATCTGGAGGAAACCGAGCTGACCCGCTTTAAGCAAGGGCATACCGGTATTTTTAGCGTTACCGTCTTTGCCCAAAAGCCCGGCCATAAAGGCGAAAAACCGCGGGTAAACATCGCCGACCGCTCCGACAATCAGGGTTGTGCCCCCAACTCCGGCTGCTGCTAAATCCACGCCCATGAAACCCCAACTCTATCCGGCCCTCCAGGAATATTTGAATAAGCTGGAACCCGGCGCCATACCGCAAGAGCGCCGGGCCCGGCTCCAGGCCCTCATAGACTATATCCAGCAGTGCCAGGCGCAGGAAAAACCCCTGCGCTTGCACTTTATATGCACCCATAATTCCCGCCGCAGCCTGTTGGCCCAGGTATGGGCGCACACCCTGGCCCAGCATTTTCAAGTGCCGCTTCAACCTTTTTCCGGTGGAGTAGAGGTCACCGCTTTTAATCCCCAGGCGGTGGCCGCCCTTCGCCGGGCGGGCTTTCACATTCCCGAGCCTCCGCCGGGAGAAAACCCGCCCTACGCCGTGCATTTTGCCCCGGAGGCCGCGCCCATGAGTGCTTATTCCAAACTTTTTGATGCCCCCGAAAATCCCCGGGCGCCCTTTGCCGCCGTGATGACCTGTGCGGAAGCGGCCCAGAACTGCCCCTTCATTCCCGGCACGGAGCGGCGCATAGCGCTCTCTTATGAAGACCCCAAGAGGGCCGACGGTACCCCGCAGCAAGAAGCCACCTACGATGCCCGCTGCCGGCAAATAGCTACCGAGCTTTCCTTTGTTTTTCGCCAAAGCCTTTTCCCGCATGCCTAAGCCCGCCCATAAACTTTCCTTCCTGGACCGCTACCTTACCCTCTGGATTTTCTTGGCCATGCTGGTAGGGGTAGGCCTGGGGCATTTCTTTCCTGCCCTGGCCGATGGCCTCAGCGGCTACAGCAGCGGCAGCACCAATATTCCCATTGCCGTGGGCCTCATCCTGATGATGTACCCGCCCCTGGCCAAGGTGGACTTTAAAAAGCTGCCCCGCGTTTTCCAAAACCTCCGCATCCTCGGCATTTCTCTTTTTCTCAATTGGGTGGTAGGTCCCATCCTCATGTTTGCCCTGGCCATTATCTTTTTGCCGGACCACCCCCAGTATATGGTAGGCCTTATCCTCATCGGGCTGGCGCGTTGCATTGCCATGGTCCTGGTGTGGAACGACCTGGCCCAGGGCAGCAGCGAGTACGGCGCCGGCCTGGTGGCGCTCAACAGCATCTTTCAGGTCTTTGGGTACAGCTTTTACGCCTGGCTTTTTATCACCGTGCTGCCGCCTTATTTCGGCTTTGCGGGTGCTATGGTAGACATTTCCATTGCTACCATTGCCGAGAGCGTAGCCATCTACCTGGGCATTCCTTTTCTGGCCGGATTGCTGAGCCGCTGGCTGCTGGTGCGCCTCAAAGGGGAGCAGTGGTATACCCAGCGCTTTATCCCCGCCATCAGTCCCCTTACGCTGGTGGCGCTGCTGTTTACCATCTTGCTCATGTTTAGCCTTAAGGGCGATATGATCGTGGATATTCCGGGCGATGTGCTGCTCATAGCCGTCCCCTTGCTGCTCTATTTTGCCATTATGTTTCTCATCGGCTTTTTCGTGAGCAAGGCCCTGGGCGCCTCCTACACCCAGAACGCCGCCATTGCCTTTACCGCCGCCGGCAATAACTTTGAGCTCGCCATCGCCGTGGCCATCGCCGTTTTCGGGCTCAGCTCCGGGCAGGCTTTTACGGGCGTTATCGGCCCCCTGGTAGAGGTGCCCGCCCTCATATTGCTGGTGCGGGTGGCCTTCTGGCTGCGGCGCAAGTATTATCCCCAGCCAGCTCGCAGCGGCGCTTAAGCGCCTTTTGGTTTTTAGGGGCCTGGCGGCCAAATGTGTTTTACCCGGCGGGAGCGGCACGTAAGCTTAGCTTACCGTATCCATATGGGAAAAAGCGTTCCAAGCTGCTGTAAAACAGAACATAAAGTCTATGGTATACCAAAATTAATAACTACTTGTAATTGAGCTACCTGGCAAGTTAACAACAGAGTTCTTTCTGCGGTGCTAATAAGCACTTTGTAATCCCTAGCTAGATAGTCGACCTAAGCATTTTCATACTTTTTTGCTGCAGCCCAAAAAAGTATTGCAACCGACCGGAGGGAGCTCGCGAACTCCATTTAAATCAAAAAATGAGTGAGCAAAAAAGCCCGCCGGCTGTTTGCGCGTCCACTCTTCATCTTCGTACAAGCTAAGTTCAGCGGGCGAGCTCCTCCGTCGTCTCGCCAAGGGCGAGACTTCCTTCGGTCGCTTC
>JAVLBR010000092.1:0-8758 GCA_031581125.1 Schleiferiaceae bacterium
CTAGCGAGACTGCGCTTTTATCGTCCTCTCGCGCCTCGTTCTTGAACTTTCTAGACAAGACACTCGAGCGAATGCAAAGGCACTAGCTTAAGACCAAGGTAGTGCTGCTCCCCTTACTCGATCCGCACCGAATGCACCCGGTGGGTAGGTATCATACGACCCTCTTTAAGTACCACCCGCCCCTGGTTTACCGCCCAAATGGTGGTATATACCTCCTTGAGCCCCTCGCGGTCTTCAAAAGTGATGCGGACCTTACGCCTTTCCAGATTGCCCAGTCCGGTGGCCTTGTGCAGCGCACTTGCCCGCTTCTCTCGCTTTAAGGCATCGGTCAAAACTTCCTGCGGGGGAAATTGCAAATGGCTTACTTTTTCCTTGGGAATAACTTCCGTGGTATTCTGGTTTTTCATAGTGATCAGTTCCCTTAAATTAGCCTCCTAATTTAGCAACATCTTTTTATTTTGTCAAGTCAACCGGTTGGCGAGACCAAAACGGAAATCGTCTTAAACACAGCCCACCTGCGAAAACAATACGGTGCTTTTACGGCCGTAGAAGATCTTTCGCTACAGATCCAAAAAGGGAGCGTCTTTGGGCTGCTGGGGCCCAATGGCAGCGGCAAAACCACCACCCTGGGAATGGTTTTAGGGATTACCCACCCCAGCGGAGGCTCTTTCCAATGGTTTCCAGGACAAGCCAGCCCGCCCCTTAAGCAACGAATGGGGGCCCTGTTGGAAACCCCCAACTTCTACCCTTACCTCAATGCCCTGGAAAACCTGCGCCTGGTGGCCGAAATAAAATCCCTCTCCGCCCCTCCCTATCAGGAAGTCCTCAAAACGGTAAACCTTTACGATAGGCGTAATAGCCCCTTCAAACATTACAGCCTGGGCATGCGGCAGCGGCTGGCCATAGCAGCCGCCTTGCTTACCGATCCGGAGGTATTGGTGCTGGATGAACCCACCAATGGCCTGGATCCGCAGGGAATAGCCGAAGTCCGGCAAATTATACTCGATATTGCCCGCCGGGGCATCACGGTTATCATGGCCAGCCACATCCTGGCGGAAGTGGAGAAAATTTGCGATCACGTAGCGGTACTGCGGCAGGGTAAATTGCTCTACCAGGGCACGGTAGCGGGTATGGTTCCCGGGGATAGCCTTTTGGAACTGGGCTTCGATGCGGCCCAAAAGCTGGGCCCTGTCCTTCAGGAAGCCCCGGCCGTGGCGGAAGCCCAGCCCGAAGGTCCGCTGTGGCTGGTAAAGCTTCACCCCGGTTATGATGCCGCGGGACTCAACCGTTATTTAGCCGAAAAAGGCTATTACCTAAAGCACCTCCAGGAAAGGCGCAGCAACCTGGAAGCTGAATTTTTAAAACTCGTTGATCAGTGATGAAACTTCTCCGGCTAGAATGGCTAAAACTGCGGCGCTACCGCTTCTTTGCCATTAGCACATTGCTAATGGTCCTCCTCCTTATCCTGCTCCTGGTGTTTTTTGGCGATATCAATGCCTTTGGCCAGCAACCTGCCGAGAATGGGGAAGGCCAACAACTTACCCCCCTGGAGGAAGATTTCGCCGCGCTAGGCTTGTACCAAATGCCCCGTGCTTATGCCAACCTAGCCTATTTGGCAGGCTATTTTAAATTCTTTGCCGCTATTCTCGTTATCCTCTCGGTGACCAATGAGTTTACCTTTCGCACCGCCCGGCAAAACATCATAGACGGCCTAAGCCGAAAGGAATTTTTTGGCAGCAAGCTTATCACCATGCTCCTCATGGCCCTGGGGCTTACGCTTCTCAGTGGCATAGCCACGCTGGTAATGGCACTTTTTTACGAGCAGCCAGAAGGCGCCAGTTATACGGAAGGCCTGCCGGTTTTGGCCGCCTTGTTTACCGAGTACCTCCTGTGTTTTTCCCTTGCCTTTTTACTCGCCTGGAGCCTCAAGCGAGGCGCTGCGGCCATCCTATTGTTTCTCCTTTACTATTTCATCCTGGAAAACATCCTCTACTTCGCCCTGGGCGAAACAGTGGGCCAGTACTTACCCATGCAACCGGGGCATAACCTTATCGAAGAACCCTTCACCCGTCTTACCAAGGTAGATAAAATCATAGGCCTGGCGCACCAAGAGGGTTTTCCCTGGAAAGCTTTTGGCCTGAGTTGGGCCTACCTGGCCGCCTTTTTTATAGCGGCCTATCAACTGGTTCTGAGAAGAGACCTTTAGCTTTTATTCTTTAACATGTCCTCCCTCCCGCTGGCTATATTTGTATGCGGCCCCACGGCCGTGGGGAAAACGGCCTTTGCCATAAATCTGGCCAAAGCCCTGCAAACCGAGATCATTTCCTTTGATGCCCGGCAATTTTACCGGGAGCTGGCCATCGGTGCAGCCCCCCCTAGCGCTGAAGAGCTGCGCGAGGTGCCCCATCACTTCATCGGCCACCGGTCGGTGAAGGAGCCCTGGAACGCCCACCAGTTTGAGCAGGCCGCTCTCCAAAAGCTCCAAAAACTGCTGGACAAGTATCATCAGGTGGTGCTAGTAGGCGGCAGTGGCCTCTACATGCAGGCCCTTCGGCGGGGCTTAGACCCCCTCCCACCGGCCCAGGAAGACCACCGGAATTACTGGGAAACCCAGCTAAGGGAAAAAGGCCTGGCCTCCCTTCAGGCAGCCTTAAAAGGAAAAGATCCGCAGTACTACGCCGAAGCGGATGTTCAGAATCCCCGCCGCCTCATCCGGGCGCTGGAGGTGATGGAAACCACTGGTCAAACCTACAGCCAGCTCCGAAAGCGCCAAGGGGAACAGCGGCCCTTTCGATCTTTGGTGCTGGGATTGGATATGCCCCGGGCGCAGCTTTACGAGCGCATCAATAAAAGAGCCCTCACCATGCTGGAACGGGGCTGGCTGGAAGAAGTAAAGCAGCTCTGGCCCTACCGAAATGCACAGGCCCTCCAGACGGTGGGCTACCGGGAGCTTTTCCAGTATCTCGAGGGCGGGCTGTCTTACCCGCAAGCCGTGGAAACCTTGCAAAAAAACACCCGGCGCTACGCCAAGCGGCAGCTTACCTGGTTTCGTCATCAGGAAAATCCCCATTGGCTTGGGCCGAAGCAGCACGCGGAAGCCCTGCATTTAATTAGTGTCTGTCTATAAAGTCCAATAACTTCGTTGCGCTTGTCCAAAAAATACTCATTTACTCTAGTAAACTCCGCTTTTTAGGCTGCGCAAGCCTCGTTAGCGAACTTTCTAGCACAGACACTCGACTCTATGGAAAAACACTAATTAAGGCCCTATGATGGATATCTTCCGCTTTCTCCTTTGGCCGCTAGGCCTGCTCTACCAGGGCGTGATGGCCTTGCGCAACTGGGCTTTTAAGGCCGGCTGGCTCCCCCAGCGCCACTTTCCCCTGCCGGTAATCGTGGTGGGCAATCTGAACACCGGCGGCACCGGCAAGACCCCCATGGTGGAATGGCTTCTTCAGGAACTAAAGCTCCACCCCGTGGCCGTGATAAGCCGCGGCTACGGGAGACGCAGCAAGGGAACCATGCCCGTGCCGGGAGACGGGGAGGCCGCTACCTACGGGGATGAACCTACCCAGATAGCACGCAATTTTCCTCAAGCTCAGGTATGGGTGGCCGAGCGGCGCCGGGAAGGCCTCACCCGGGCCCTCGAAAAAACCCCTGACTTACAGGCTGCTATTCTGGACGATGCCTTCCAGCATCGCTACGTTTGGGGCCATTTTCGGCTCCTGCTTACCACCTGGCAGGCCCCCTTCTACAGCGACTGGCCCCTGCCCATGGGGCGCCTCCGCGAAAGGAGGCAAGGCGCGGCCCGGGCGCATGCCGTAGTGGTGACCAAGTGCCCGCCCCACTTAGATGCCAGCCAAAGAGCACATTACCAAACGGCCATCCAGCGCTACACCCAGGCGCCGGTTTTTTTTAGCCAGCTGAGCTACCAGCCGCCCCGCAATGTCAAGGGCCAGGCGCCCACGCAATTTTTGGTGGCCGCCCTCACCGGCATCGCCCATCCGGAGCCCTTCCTGGAGCATCTGGAGGAGCATTACACCGTACTGGAGCACCTGGCCTATCCGGATCATCACCGGTTTACCCCGGCGGATGTAGCCCGCCTTCAGGAACATCTTTACCAGGGCATTCCTCTGGTCACCACGCAGAAAGACTACGTACGGCTACTTCCGCATTTACCGGAAGAGCAGCACCACATGGTGTACATTATCCAGGTGGCGCATACCTTTCCTTCCACGGACCACGCCGCCCTCCTGGCCTTACTGCATTCCCACCTTTTTGAGTAGGCCTGGCGGCCAAATGTGATATGCTATGATAGATACCTTTTGCCCCTAAGTAGTGTCTGTCTATAAAGTCCGATAGCTGCGTTATGCTTGCTTTGAAAACAGTCATTTACTAAGGTAAACTCCTTGATTTTCAAAGCTACGTCTCGCCCCTGGCGAGACTCTCGAACTTTCTAGAACAGACACTCGACTCTGTGGACAGGCACTAAGTAAGTTTTTCCCTGGGAAGGGACCTTTTTCCGTGGGGCGCTGGCCCCCGGACTTAAAGGAAAAGCCTGGTAAGGCGGGGCTGGAGCGGCCGCCCTTCAAAGGCCATGCAGGTACTTATTTTAAGTATATCTCTGGCACCGGCCACGGCTTACATTTGGCCGCCAGGCCTCCGCTTAAAAAGCATAGGCAGAGCGGAGCGGATTTTGTTTCTTTGTACCCCTTTCGCAAAAAAGCCCATGGACGCCAATATTCGCGCAGCATACGAATCCGTAATAGGTCTGGAAATACACGTGCAGCTCGGCACAAAAAGCAAAGCCTACAGCAGCGACGCTACCGCCTACGGGGCCGGCCCCAATACCCAGGTGAGCCCCATTACGCTGGGCCACCCCGGTACGCTGCCCCGCGTCAATGAAAAGGTAGTAGAATACGCTGTGCGTCTGGGCTTGGCCTGCCAATGTGATATACGGGAGCGAAACGAATATGCCCGCAAAAACTACTTCTACGCGGACCTACCCAAGGGCTACCAAATTACCCAGGACAAGACCCCCATCTGCAACGGCGGCTACGTGGAAATAAAAGATGCGGACGGCCAGCCTAAGAAAATAGCGCTCACCCGCATCCACATGGAGGAAGACTCCGGGAAAAGCAGCCACGATATAGACCCTTTTAACAGCCTTATAGACCTCAACCGGGCCGGCGTGCCCCTGCTGGAAATCGTGAGCGAACCCGAATTTCGCAACGGAACGGAGGCCTACAGCTACCTAAACGAAATGCGCAAACTGGTGCGGTACCTGGAGATCAGCGATGGCAACATGGAAGAAGGAAGCTTGCGCTGTGATGTGAACATCTCGGTGCGGCCCAAGGGGCAGGAAGCCTTTGGCACTAAGGTGGAGGTAAAAAATCTGAACTCTTTCCGGAACGTGCAAAAGGCCATTGATTTCGAAATAGAACGCCAAATAGCCCTGGTGGAAAACGGAGAAAGGGTGGTACAACAAACCCGCACCTTTGACGCAGCCCAGGGAAAAACCCAGTTGCTACGGGCTAAGGAAGATGCGCATGATTACCGCTATTTCAATGAGCCCGACCTACCGCCGGTCTTGGTAAAGGAAGACTATGTAGAAGCGGTACGCGAGCAGTTGCCGCCCCTGCCCCGGGAGCTTTTTGCCAAGTACCGGAAAATGGGCCTTAGTGAATACGATGCCGGCCTCATCACCGAGCAAAAAGCGATGGCCCTCTACTTCGAAGCCGTACTGGAACACACCGATCAGTACAAGGCAGCGGCCAATTTTCTCATGGGCCCGGTCAAGAGTTATCTCAACGAAAACGCCCTTTCTATAGAAGACTTCCCGCTGCCGGCATCGGCTATCGCGGAGCTTTTACAACTGGTAGATGCAGGCAAGGTAAGCAATACCGTGGCCAGTGGAGATTTATTTAAGCACATGCTGGCGGCGCCAGAAGCCGCGCCCGCAGAACTGGCCCAAGCGCATAACCTGATCCAAGAAAGCAATGAAAGCGAACTGATGGCACTGGTGCAGCAGGCGCTGGCCAAATTTCCGGATAAGGTGGAAGCTTATCGCAATGGCAAAAAAGGCGTGCAGGGCCTGTTTATGGGGGAAGTAATGAAACTCTCCGGCGGCAAGGCCGACCCCAAAGTGGCCAGCAAGCTCGTACAACAAGAATTAGAAAAGTAAAATCGAAATATCTATGTTTAAAAAAGGCCTATTCATGGTCCTCGCGGCGGGTGTATTTACTGCCTGCCAATCCGGTTCGACCTCCGGCAACGTTCAAGTTAGTGTAAGCGCCCCCGATAGCACCCAGGTGGTGTTTTCCAAACTTCTCCCCCAGTCTATTGATCAGCTCGATACGCTGACGGTAGAAGGCGACCAGGTTGATTTCGGGGTAGAGATGGACAGCTCCGCTTTCCTGATGGTTTCCGTCCCGCAACAAATCCGGGTCCCCCTCTACGTGACCCCTAACAGTGCTCAAAGCATTACTTTAACACAAGCGGACAACAACTGGAGCTACGAAGTGGATGGCAACGAAACCAGCGAAAGAATTCATACCATTACTTCCATAGTGGATGCCGCCCGGGAGCGAGTAGACAGCCTGGGGCAAGTTTTTCAGCAATACCGCGACAGCGCTAATGCCCAAGCCAAGCAGCAAGAGCTCCAAATGGCTTTCCAACAGATTGTAGATGGAGCCCGGGAAGAACTCCTGGCCACCATTGATGAAGCTCCCGGCAGCCTGGCCAATCTCTTCGTGTGGCCCCAGCAAATAGGCCGCTCCCAGATCGTTTCCCCTCAGGAGCACATGGACTACTACGAAAAAGTAGAAACGGCCCTGCGCAAAGAGCACCCTAACAACGCCCAGGCCCAGTCTTTCCTCAAACAGATGGATAAGCTGCGGGAACAAATGGACCAGCAAGCCCAACTGGAGGAGATCAATAAGAAGATCGCCGTGGGCAACCCGGCACCGGACATTACCTTGCCGGATACCAATGGCAATCCGCAGAGTTTAAGCGACCTTCGGGGAAAGATCGTACTGGTAGACTTTTGGGCCGCCTGGTGTCGTCCCTGCCGGGCAGAAAACCCCTTCCTGGTGGAAACATATAATATATATAAAGATCAGGACTTTACCATCTTCAGTGTGTCCATGGATGGCCTGGGAAGACAGCCTAATCCCCGCAAAGCCTGGCTGGATGCCATCGAAAAGGATGGCCTGCCCTGGGAGCACCACGTTAGCGACCTAAAGGGTTGGGACAGCAAAGCCGTGGAAACCTATGGCTTCCAGAGCATTCCCTATACCGTGCTGGTAGACAAGGATGGCACCATCCTGGGCGTCAACCTCCGGGGCCCGTCCCTGCGGGAAAAGCTAAAGGAAATCCTGGGCTAGCAGGCGCATAAGGTCGCATAACCGGTGGCTGTAGCCCCATTCATTATCGTACCAGCCTACCACCTTCACCATGGGGCCCAGCACCGTGGTCAATTCCTCGTCAAATAGACAGGAATAGGGGCTTCCTATCACGTCACGGGATACGATGGGATCGTTCGTATAGCCTAGGTAGTCCTTCCAGGGTCCTTTTTGGCTTGCTTGCCAAAATGCTTCATTAACGGCAGTCTCCAGCGGGGCTTCCCGCACGGTGAAGGTGATATCGGTGAGGCTACCATCGGGTACGGGTACGCGAATGCCCGCCCCGCCGATGCGTCCCTCCAAGCGGGGATATATTTTGGTAATGGCTTTGGCCGCCCCGGTAGTAGTAGGTACGATGGACTCCGCCGCGGCCCGTCCCCGCCGGAAATCTTTATGCGGCCCATCTTGAAGCTGCTGATCGGTGGTGTAGCTGTGTACGGTGGTAATAAAGGCGTGCTCAATGCCACAGATAGCATCCACCACCTCCAGGAGCGGGGCTACCGAGTTGGTGGTGCAGGAAGCGCAACTTAGCAGCTTATCGTCTTTTTGGATCAAAGACTGATTGGCCCCCATAACAATGGTTTTGGTCTCGTCTTTGGGCGGTGCCGAAAGAATAGTCCACCTCGCCATGGACTGGTGGGAACGCGTGGCATCTGCCGTAAGAAAGCGTCCCGATGATTCCAGAATAAGGTCCAGCTCCAGCTCTTGCCAGGGTAGTTTCTCCGGATTAGTGGTGTGGCTTACCTGAACTTCCTGCGCATTGATCCGTAAGACTTCCTCCGAAATGGCTTGTACAGTCCCCGGCAAAGGGCCGTGAACGGTGTCGTATTTGAGAAGATGGGCGAGATTTTGGGCGGTAGCGGGGTCGTTTATGGCCACTATTTCCAATTCCGGGTACTGGGCGGAGGCCCGAAGGAAGCTTCGGCCGATGCGGCCCAGGCCGTTGATTGCTATACGCATGAAAGAAGGGTTTTTAGGGAAGACCAGCGCTGCTTACGCCAGCCTCCGGTCAAACTTAGGTGAGTGAGTGAGGGCACGAAATTAAAAAAGCCCTCTCCAGGCTGCTGCGGAGAGGGCTTTGAAAGGAGGCTAAATAGTGTCTGTCTATAAAGTCTCTCGCCAGTGGCGAGACGATCGTCCTCAAAATGCTCATCTCGCTTGTAGCGAGACTGCGGTTTTATCGTCCTCTCGCGCCTCCCCGAATGCTTTCGGGGCAGGCTTTTCTTGAACTTTCTAGACGAGACACCGGACTCTATGGACAGACACTAAATATAAGCTTAGGTGATTATCGTTGAATGACCAGTCTACCGGTACGTTCGTATTGGGGGGCTTTGGTGGTTACCAGGTAAACGCCAGGA
>JAVLBR010000093.1:0-8708 GCA_031581125.1 Schleiferiaceae bacterium
CCTCTCGCGCCTCGTTCTTGAACTTTCTAGAACAGACACTCGACTGTATGGACAGGCAGTATTTAGCCGCCCGGCCGGAAGGATTGCCTACAGAAGCTTGCTTGCCAGGCCCTTGAGGATGGCACCCCCGCTCTCCCCTCCTTAGGTAAAGGAGGGGAAAGGGGTGGTTGTGGTTTGTTATTTAGTGTCTGTCTATAAAGTCGGTTCTCGCCAGTGGCGAGACTTCGCTTATTAGAGCTGCGCAAGCCTCCCCGAAAATATCGGGAAGCAACTTTCTAGGACAGAAACCAGTTAGTGTCTGTCTTTTATAAAACAAAACACATAATCCCTTAGCATACTACAAGTTGATTCCTTTTCGATAAGGTGTTTTTAGGTGCTAATGACCCCATTGCAATCCCTGGGGAGAAAGTAATTCCGGGGGGTGCTCTTAAATCATTTGTCTCTTTTCCAGTTTTTTAGCCCCCTAAATCCCCCCAAGGGGGACTTTAGGCCGCGTCTGGACCGCCGGAGTTCTATTTCTTGGAAGCTTGCCGCTCGGGATTGGTTGCTTTTGATGGGGTAGCAGGTGCTTAGCCCCCTTGGGGGGTTTGGGGGCCCTACAACGCGCCTGGCTTCTTTCAGCCCATAACGGATACGGAAAGCTACAAGCTGCTGGCCAATAAGATCATGCCTTCCTAGTGCTGCGCACCCTTGCTATACCAACCGGATATGTTGTGGGTGTGCCGCTCCAGGGGGACGAGTCTAATCCCGCCAGTGGCGAGACTTCGCTTATTAGAGCTGCGCAAGCCTCCCCGAAAATATCGGGAAGCAACTTTCTAGGACAGACACTCGACTGTATTTACAGACACTCAATAGGGTTAGGGGCTTGTCAGCCTTAAAATATCGAAGCGGCCGCCAATATTTAGCGCCTGGCTTCGTTTCAATGTTCTATTTTCGCAACTATGGTCAAGCACGCCTTCTACCTCTTTTTGGTACTCCTGCCCGGCCTACTGGTCGGCCAGATCGGAGGACGGGATACCTACCGTTTTTTGAGCAATACCGCCGCGGCACGCGTAGCGGCCCAGGGCAGCAACCCCATCGCCAATCCGGAGGAAGACCTCAATTTCGCTTTGTCCAATCCTTCTTTGATCCGGCCGGAACTGCACGGCAAGCTGGCGATCAATGGGGTGGATTACGTAAGTGATATCCTTTATGGTAACCTGGCTTATGCGCATCACTTTGACAGTGCGGGCACCTTTCTTTTTCAGACCACCTTCATGGATTACGGCCTTTTTGAGCGGGCCAATGTGATCGGTATCCGCCAGGGTACTTTTAACGTGGCAGATTATGCCTTTGCCGTGGGCTATGGCTACGCCCTGGACTCAAACTGGCGGGTAGGCGCTAAGCTTACCTACATCAGTTCTGCTTACGAGACCTACCAAAGCAATGGGATGGCGCTGGATCTGGGCATCCACTACTACCTGCCCGATAAGCGCTTTATGGTGGCCCTCACCGCCCGCAACCTGGGGCTTCAGTTTACCCCCTACGCCAATACCCGCGAAAGTCTACCCCTGGATTTGCAACTGGGGGTTTCGCATCGTTTTGAGCATTTACCGCTCCGTATGCAACTTACCTTGGTGGACCTACAGCGGTGGGATCTTCGCTATGACAATCCCACCGAAAGGCAGCTCAACCAATTTACCGGGCAGGTGCAGGAGGACGAGGTCCCCTGGGCCAACAATATTTTACGCCACGCCATAGTGGGTTTGGAATTTGCCCCCAGTGACGGATTCAATGTCCAATTTGGCTATAATTTCCGGCGGCGGCAGGAAATGAACCTGGTGACGCGCCGGACGGGCGCGGGCATTTCCTTTGGCTTTGGTTTTCGTCTTTATAAATTTAGGCTCAATTATAGCCGCAACAGCTACCATGTAGCAGGGGCGGCCAATCATATTTCTATAACCACTGATTTTCAGTCGTTTGGTGGTTCCTAGATGGCTTTTATGAAAAAGATCAATATAGCGATAGACGGTTACTCTTCTACCGGTAAAAGTACCCTGGCCCGGGAGCTGGCGGCCAAATTGAAATACCGCTATATTGATACGGGCGCCATGTACCGGGCGGTAGCGCTTTACCTTAGGCGGGAGGGCTTAGAGCAGGCCCATTTAGACCAGGTCCATTGGACTGATTTGCTGGGGGATTTAAAGCTGGAATTTCAGCTCGAACCAGGCAGCGACCGGGCCGCGATGTACCTCAACGGGGAAAATGTAGAAAAGGAGATCAGGCAGCGCTCCGACGTGTTGGATCTGGTGAGCCATGTGGCCGCGGTAAGCAGGGTACGCCAATTTTTAGTAGAGCAACAACAGGAGATGAGCCACGCCGGGGGGGTGGTGATGGACGGCCGCGATATAGGCACGGTGGTGCTGCCCCATGCCGAACTCAAGATTTTTATGACCGCGGAGCCGGACATTCGGGTGCAGCGCCGTTTTGAGGAGTTACGCGCCAAGGGGGTTCCAAAAGAATGGGAAGCGGTAAAGGCCAATCTTCAGGAGCGCGACCATGTAGACAGCCATCGGGCCGATAGCCCTTTACGCCAGGCTCAGGATGCTATTTTATTGGACAACTCCCGCTTGACGCCGCAGGAGCAATTGGATATTACCTACGGCTGGGCCCGGGAAAAGATTGATGCGGCTACACCGGCTTCCTCTTAGCGCGCGGAGCCGCGCTTCGTTTACTGCTCCTCTTCTTTGAGCTTTTTGATGGTGGCAATGTACTTTTTCATGGCTTCTTCCTTAGGCATGCCTTCCAGTCTTTTCCAGGCATCGTACTTAAAGGCTTGCACTACGTTGGAAGAAGCGGTAGGACGCTCAGCGTTCGTGTCGCCCTCGGTAGCTTGTTTGTAATAGGCATACGCCACCAGCATATTGTCTGCCGTTTGCGGGGCCATGGCATTACCTATTTCTACGTATTGCCAGAAATCAGCTTCCAATTGCTCCCTGTCTTGACCTTTTTCAGCCATCGTATTCACTTGCCTTTTATTTTTCTGTACATGCGTCTTTCGGTCTTTCTGGTACTTCCCGGCTACTCAGCTTAGGTTTTGGGCCATAAATAGCGCAATTTACCAAGAAAGGCTTATGAACGAAAATGGAGATTTTATTTTAGCGTGGCCAGCACTTGTTCTCCTCCTCTGGCATTCTCCCCTTTCTTGACCAGAATCTTGGCATCCAGCGGTAAAACGACGTCTACCCGCGAGCCAAAGCGGATGAAGCCACTGTCTTTTCCTTGCTGCACCTGTGCGCCTTTTTGGGCGTACATAATGATCCGGCGGGCCACCGCTCCGGCGATTTGTTTGTACATCACTTCTCTTTCATCGGGATTGCGGATCACCACGGTAGTTCTTTCGTTAAGGGTGCTGGATTTGGGGTGCCAGGCCACCAGATAAGCACCGGGATGGTACTGCGCATAAGTGACGGTGCCCGAAGTGGGATAGCGGTTTACGTGCACATTAAGCGGAGACATAAAGATGCTGATCTGCATCATACGCTGCTTAAAATATTCTGGTTCCTCTATTTCCTCAATGGCCACAATTTTCCCATCGGCGGGGGCGATGACCTGCTGATGGTCTACGGGGGCTTCCCGGCGGGGATTGCGGAAAAACTGCAGCACTAAGAGGTAAACGACAATACTCAGCAGTAAAAAGCCATTTTCCAGCCAGCGCAAATCTACCACCCAAAGGAAAAGCAAGTTCAGCGCAACCAGCGTAAGTAAGAGCTTAAAAAGGATGGTTTTGCCTTCGGGGTGGATGCGGATCATGCAATATAGTTTTCGATGGCTTTGAGGTAAAAATAGGCCATGGGCAAGGCAAATAAAAGGCTGTCGATCCGGTCGAGAACCCCTCCATGGCCGGGCATAAATTTACCGCTATCTTTTAGATCGTAAGCGCGTTTTAGCGCGGACTCAAAAAGATCGCCTACGGTCCCGAAGAGGACCACGATAAGCCCCAGGCCCAGCCAGGCCCACACGGGCATAAAAGGCAGGAAATAGCTCATCACGCCGGCGCCGAGTAGCGTAGCGGCAATAGCCCCGTAAAAGCCTTCCCAGGTCTTACGAGGCGATACGCTGGGAAACAACTTGTTTTTACCCAAATACTTACCCACCAAAAAAGCGAAGGTATCTGCTATCCAAATAAGAATGAAAACACTGGCCAAAAGCCAGGAGCCCGACCAAGTGCCGGAGGGCCCCATTTGTAGCATCAGGCACAGGGGCCCCCCAATGTACACCAGGCCAAAAATGCTGTGAAAAAGATAGCGCGGCACGGCTTTCTTCTTGCTAAAAACCTGGGTAGCGGCCAGGCTTATCAGCAATACGGCGATCATCAACTCGCTCATGCTCGAGGAATCAGCTTCTTGTATCTGAAGGGGGCTGTTGCGGTAAAGGGCCAGGAAAAAGATACCCACCATAAGGCCCGTAGGCTGGGTCATTTGGCGATAATCAATTATCTGCATCCACTCGATGAGGGCGGCGGCTCCCAGGAAGCAAGCCAGGAATAGGGGCCCATAAGGCGGGTTAAAGACGGCCGCCATCACTACAAAGACGTACACCGCACCACTGAGCGATCGAATGAATAAATTGAGCATTTTACGCTTGGTCTTCGAGCAGGAGCAGGTAAATATCTTTATTGCATACCTGCCCGGGCTGGCTGTCCTGAATATCTTTCACCTTTTGCGGTCCTTTGATGGTGGTAATTTGACCCGGTAAATTGCCGTGGTAGCGCCGCCTTATTCCGGAAAGGGCGGAACGAAGATTTTCGGTAATCTGGCTGGTGTAGGCAAAAGTGAGGAAAGTATGCGGGAGCTGCTCCAGCTTGTGGCCCCTGGTCTGGTGCTCGGTGATCATAATCCCCCCGTTGAAAGCCACCAGGTACTCGGAGCGGCAGGCAAAGGCATCGGCTAGCGCGGCCTGTTCGGTAAGGACCTCGTAGCGCGCCACGGTGAGCTGCTCACTTAGTTCGGGATTGCGGCAAAATACGGAGGATACATCTGTCTCACTGCGGATTTTATCGAGGTAGTCCCAGAGCTCATTTTTGTTTTCACAGTAGAGGAACTTACCGCCGGAGTTCACAAAGTTTTTGACAAAAGCCAGGTCAATCGGGTCATGGGCGACAGGGGCATGCGCTCCGCCTTCCTGGGGGGGGCGCTCTTTAGACGGGGCCTTTTCATCCTCCTCCGGTTTACCGGTAAGGATGTTGGCAAGCTTATGGAATACCGTGCGTTTTTTGGAAGCTTCTGCCATTCCATCTGTTTAGCGGGCGCGCAGCCACTTATTCCTGGGAAGAGCTTTCGGGCGCCTTTTCTTCATCAGAGTCCACGTCTGAGTTCGGGGGGCTGTCTTTTTTGGCCGCACTTTGGCCGTTGGCAGTCGACCCTTGGGAGGATTCATGCCAGGGCTGCACGCCAAATATCTCTTCCAAATTTTGCTTAAAGATAACTTCTTTCTCTAAAAGTTGGCTGGCCAGCTCTTCTAGTTTTGCGCGATTGGCTGTTAATATCTCCTTGGCCCGGGCATATTGTTCTTCGATGATCTTGGAAATTTCTTCATCGATAATGCGGGCCGTATGCTCACTGTAGGGCTTGGTAAAGCCAAATTCATTGCCATTCTGGCTATCGTAGTAGGTGATATTGCCCATGCGGCTGTTGAGCCCGTAGATGGTTACCATGGCGCGCGCCTGTTTGGTTACCTTCTCCAGGTCGCTAAGGGCGCCCGTAGAGATTTTACCAAAGATCAACTCTTCGGCCGCCCGGCCGCCGAGGGCAGCGCACATTTCGTCCAGAAATTGCTCGGTATTGGTAAGTTGCCGCTCTTCCGGCAAGTACCAGGCTGCCCCCAGGGAACGTCCCCGGGGTACGATGGTCACTTTCACCAGGGGAGAAGCATGTTCCAAGATCCAGCTGATGGTGGCGTGGCCCGCTTCGTGGTGGGCGATGACCTTCTTCTCTTTATCAGAAATAATTTTACTTTTTTTCTCCAGGCCGGCGATGATCCGGTCTACGGCATCCAGGAAGTCTTGCTGCTCCACGGCTTTCTTGTCTTGCCGGGCGGCTATAAGCGCTGCCTCGTTGCATACATTGGCGATATCAGCGCCGCTAAAGCCCGGGGTCTGTCGCGCCAGAAAGTCAAAATCCACTTCCGGGTGCAATTTCAGGGGCCGCAGGTGAACGTCAAAGATTTCTTTTCGCTCGTTTAGCTCCGGTAGGTCTACGCTTATTTGCCGGTCAAAGCGCCCTGCCCGCAGGAGGGCTTTGTCAAGCACGTCTGCCCGGTTGGTAGCGCCAATAACGATCACGTGTTCGTGCGTGGCAAAGCCGTCCATTTCGGTAAGGAGCTGATTAAGAGTGTTTTCTCGTTCATCATTTCCCCCCGTAAAGTTGTTCTTGCCCCGGGAACGACCGATAGCATCGATCTCATCAATGAAGATGATAGAGGGGGATTTTTCCTTGGCTTGTTTGAAAAGGTCGCGTACGCGGGAGGCACCCACGCCTACGAACATTTCCACAAAATCAGATCCGGATAGGGAGTAAAAAGGAACCTTGGCTTCGCCGGCCACGGCTTTGGCCAGGAGGGTTTTACCGGTACCGGGCGGGCCTACCAGGAGGGCACCCTTGGGAATTTTGCCGCCCAGGATGGTGTATTTATCGGGGTCTTTAAGGAAAGAAACTACTTCCTCTACTTCTTCTTTGGCACCTTCCAGGCCGGCTACGTCTTTAAAGCTTACCTTTACGTTGGTATCCTTATCAAAGAGCTGGGCCTTAGACTTGCCAATATTGAAAAGCTGGCCACCCGGGCCGCCCCCGCCGCCGCTCATCCGGCGCATAATGAAGATCCAAATACCAATAATGAGTAAAAAGGGAAAGATCCAGGCTATAATTTCGCCCCAGTAATCCTTGCGCTCTTCGTGGCTGGCAATCATGCGCTGATCAGCCAGTTCCGGATGCTCTTCGTAAAAGCGGTCCAGGTTGTTCTGGTAGGCTTGGTAGGGCATTTCAAAGGCGTAATGCGGCCCTTGGTTGAGCCCATCCCCTAAGCCACTATTGCGCACTTCCTCGTAGCGCTCCTTGTTTTTAAGCGCTTCTTTTTTGATGAAAACCAGCACCCGTTTTTCATTGATGATTTTCACCTCGGCCACATCTTGGTCTTCCAGCATCTGGGTGTAATCATTGAAGGTGGTGGGCTGGATATTACCACTAAAGCTACCTACCAGCTGGATACCAATGAAAATCAGGAAGATAATGGCATAAATCCAATAGAAATTAAATTTCTTCTTGTTATTACCATCTCCCTCGGGGTCGTTGCCTTGCTTGCCGCCTTGGTTGTTCTTAGAGAACTGTTCCTTTAGCTTTGAGAGCTGCTTCTTATCCTTATTGTTTTCCATTCTGATTTTTCTGGGTTCTTAGCCCGGTGCTATTTCGGTTATTTTGGCATCGCCCCACAGGCCTTCGAGGTCGTAAAATTCCCGGGTGGTTCGCTGAAATACATGGGCTACGGTATCTACATAATCTACCAGCACCCACTCAGCTAAATCTTGACCCTCTATGTGCCAGGGTTTCTCCCCGGTTTTTTTGCGCACATTCTCTTCTACGGCGCCGGCTATGGCATCCACCTGAGTATTGGAGTTTCCTTCGCAAATAACGAAGTAGTCGCACACAGAGTTTTCAATATCGCTTAAATCAAGTACCGTTATTTTTTCGGCTTTACGGTCGTCCATACCTTCTATGATGGTATCAACCAAAGGGGAAAACTGGTGGTTTGCCATTAATTGCTCTTAAATTGGCCCGCAAAATTAAGCATTGTGCCTATCCTAAGGGCGCTTCTTATTGATAGGGTCTATGAATAAGTTAATCGTCGCTTCCTCTGTTTTACGCTGTAAGGAGGTAGACAGCACCAATGAGCAGCTGCGTAGCCTCTTACGGGAAAGCGTTTTACCCGAGGGGTATACCATCACATCCACTTATCAAAGACTGGGCCGTGGTCAGCCGGGTACGAGCTGGGAAGCGGCGGTGGGCCAAAACTTGCTGGTGAGCGTCTTTTTAAAGCCGCGCTTCCTCACCCCCGAGCAGGCTTTTTTCTTGAATATGTCAGTTTGTCTGGCAGTGCACGACTGCCTGACGTCCTATGGCCTGGCGGTGAGCCCCAAATGGCCCAATGACCTCTGGGATCCAAAGGGAGGAAAATTTGCCGGTATCCTCATTGAAAACCAAGTGCATGGTGCTCGCATCGAGTCCTCTATCGTGGGCTTGGGGCTCAACGTAAATCAGGCCCAATTTGAGGCGCCTTATGCCTACTCCATGGCCCAGGCGCTAGGAAAGGAGCTGCCCTTGGGTGAGGTGGAAGCCCGCTACTATCAATGCCTGGACCATCGCTATCGGAGCCTCCATGCTTCTGGTCAGTGGGCGGCCCTTAAGGAAGAGTACCTGGCTAAGCTCTATGCCTACCAATACGCGGTGCCCGCCGAAGATAAAACCCGCCGGGGGCATTTTCGCATCACGGGCGTAGCAGACAATGGCCGTCTTCATGGCTGCTGGGAAGATGGAAAGCAGGCGGCGTATGCCTTTAAGGAGATCCGTTTTCTCCGGCCGACTTAGTGTCTGTCCATTCTGTCCGGTGTCTGTTCTAGAAAGTTCTAGAACGAGGCGCGAGAGGACGATGAAAGCGCAGTCTCGCTACAAGCGAGA
>JAVLBR010000094.1:0-8659 GCA_031581125.1 Schleiferiaceae bacterium
AGGCCCTGTGCTCTGTGCCCTGTGCCTGTCTCGCCCGTAGCGAGGCTCTGTGCCTGCTCCCCCCTTCTCTCCCCCCCCTCACCAGTTACACAGTTACCCAGTTACCCAGTTACCCAGTTACTCCGTTCAACAATTAAACCAATCGAGTGCAGCGTATCCCTTTGATAACAACCCGTTAGGAGGCCGCTGCGCCCAATCAAAGGAACGCTCTATCTCTCTCGGGTAAGACACATGCCTGGCGCGGGGCTCCTTTGGCCGGCAGGCCGGAAAAACCGACCCCAGGAAGGTCCTATTCCCGCCGGATGCTCACTCGCAGGGGCTGTCTTTCGGGCTGGTCCCACTCCGCGCGGGGGCGCTCCCCGCGCAGGGGCTTTTGGTCCTTCATGTCGTAATGATGGGTAAAGAACTCGTCGCACCAGAGGCATACGTTTTCCAATTGCTGCCCCCGGGCCTCGGCGTAAGCCCGGCTCACGCCTACCGGCTCGCCCATCCCGTAGGCATCCCCGCGATTGATGGCCTGCATCACTTCCGACTGGGCCATGCGGGCCAGGACCTCCGCCACCTTTTCGCGGCGGGCATCGCCCATGGCATCGCGGGTGCCCGGGCAGCAGGGATTGATGGCCCATAGCTGGATGGATATTTCCTGGGGAATGTCTTCCGCGCCGCTGAGGAAGCCGATACCTCCGCTCAGCACCGCACAGAAATTATGCTTAGGGTCGCGCTTCCAATTGTCCTTCTCCAGGGCCCGCCCGCGGGCCCAGTTGCCCCCCAGCCACATATCTTCCGTAGCGCCCCAGTAGCCCCAGGTGAGCCGCTTGCCGCGCACGTAGTTTTCTTTTTTGATGAGGGGGTCTTTTTCGGTGTACACGCCCTGGGTGGCAAATAAATCGCGCAGTTTTTCCAGGCGCGCACCGGCTTTTTTGTGGTAGCGGTCTATGCTGGCGATGTCAAAGCGGGTCACCCCCAGGTCGATCATCTCGCGGAGGCGCTGCTCGGTGAGCAAGTCGCCGTTGGTCTGCACCATGATCTCTACCTCGCCCTGGTAGCGCGCTTCCAGTTTTTCCAGGATGGCGTAAAACTTTTTGCGATCGGCCAGGGGCTCGCCGCCGGAAAGGATAAGGCGGTCTATGCGGGCGGGCAGGTGGTCTACGATCCGCAGGCAATCTTCGGTGCTGATGCGCTCGCCCCGCGGGCCGGAGCTGTTGTAGCAGTGGTCGCACTCGTCGTTGCACAGCTGGGTAAAGACCCAGTACACGGACTCGGCATGTTCAAAGCTTTCGGGGGGGTAGGATCTGTTTTGGGGCATGGTTCTTTGTTTTTGTAGGCGATGGACGCAGGGCTTTACGATGGACGCAAGGCATGGCGGTAGAGGCAAAGCATGGCGTCTTTACGGGGGTGTCAAATCGGATCTTGGTTTTGCTTTTGTTCTTCTTGCAGACCTTGCCAAAAGCGCATTTCCTGCGGCAAGCCGGTGGCGGGATCGGCCATGAAGGCGGCGGTAGTTTCGTACTGCCGCAAGCGGCCCTTTTCCATAAAAGCCCATTGATGCCCTACCACCAGGGCTTCCCGGGCATCGTGGGTTACAAAGAGGGAGGTAATGCCCTCCCGGCTACTGATTTGCATAAAGAGTTTTTGCATTTCGCTGCGCGTTTGCGCATCCAGCGCCCCGAAGGGCTCATCCAGCAAAAGCACCCGGGGGTGGATGATGAGGGCGCGCCCGAAGGCCACCCGCTGGCGCTGTCCGCCCGAGAGCGCGGCCGGCATTTTCTCGCTCATCCCTTCCAGGCCCAGCGCTTCGATCAGTTCCCCCGTGCGCTGGCGTATTTCCTGAGCGGGGCGTTTTTGGAGCCGTAGGCCAAAGGAGATATTCTCAAAAACATTGAGATAGGGAAACAAGAGGGGTTCCTGGCTTAAGTATACCAGGCCCCGGCGGCGCGCGGGTACTTTTTCCAGGCTTTGGCCATCAAAGAGGATGCGTCCGCTTTCGGCGGTTTCCAGGCCGGCCAGTACCTTGAGCAGGGTAGACTTGCCGCAGCCCGAGGGCCCCAGAATGCTGAGGCAGCGCCGGGCCTTAAGGCTAAGACCAGTACCGCGCAGCACGGGTTGCTGGCCGTAATGCTTGGTGATATCGCGCACTTCAAACTTCATAAACTGCAGCCGTAAGGAGAATTCGTTTGTTGAGCCAAAGTAAGAAAAGCGGCGGGGCAATCAGGAGCAAACCGGCGGCGGCCGCCAGCGCGGGATTGGCTTCACTAAGGTACTGGAACACCGCCAGGGCCAGGGTGGGTACCTTGCCCAAACCGATCACACTGGTAAGCCCGTATTCAAACCAGCTAATCAGAAAGGTCTGAAAGAAACAAGTGACCAGGGCCGGCCGCGCATAAGGCCACAACACCCGCCAAAACACCTGTCCCTGGTGAGCGCCCAGGGTAATGGCGGCATTTTCCAGGTCTTGTACCCGCCGGGTCCAAAAGCCCTGAAAAAAGAGAAAGGCAAAGGGATAGGTAATAAAGAGCTGGGCCAGCAAGACTCCACCCAGGCTGCCTCCCCAACCTAACCAGGTGAAAAAATACTGCAAGAGCAGGGCGTAGATCACCGGCGTGAGCAGAAAAGGAAAATAGGCCCAGCGGCGGGCCCAGCCCCCCAGCTGGCCCTGCTGCAGGGCCCGGCTGCTCAAAAAGCCGCCCAGCGTGGCCAGGGCGCCCACGGACAGCGCCAGTACCAGCGAATGCAGAAAGGCGGGCACCACATTATCGCTGCCGCCCCATAGCAAGCTCCAGGCCTGAAAGGACCACCCGGGCCAAAGCTGGGGAAAGGGCCAGTACGGCATGCCGGCCAGCAGCAGCACTACCACAAAGGGCAGGGCGTAAAGCAAGCCCTGGAGCCAGAGGGCCAGGTATGCGCCCAGGCTTTTCATACCGGTTTCTTTTTTAGGCGTGTCCGGGCGCTGAGCAAAAACAAGAGTAAAGCCATGAACAAGGTGTACAGCGCCGCCAGCCCGTAGGCCTGGGGGATGGTTTCCAGCTGGTAGCTGTCCAGGAGGTTCATGGCGTACACGGAGAGCATCTGCGGATGGCTGCGCCCCAGCAAGAGCGGAATTTCATAGCTGCCCAGGGCAAAAACGAAGTAAAGCAAGATCACCGGCGCCGCCCGTTTCAGTAAAGTGGGCAAGACCACCCGCCGGAGCAGCTGCCCAAAAGAAGCCCCCAGGTTGCGCCCGGTCTGCAAGAGGGCGTCCAGGTTTTCCTTGGGCCAGAGCTGCCCCAGGTACACCGTGAAGAAGAAGGTACTCATTAGGGTGTGCACCACCAGAATGGCCACGCCACCAGCGTCTTGCACCAGGCGGGGAAAATCAGCTGCGCCGCTGGTCCAGCCCAGGGCCATGCTCAGGCGGCTCAGCCAGCCGGTAGGGCTCAGTAAGTAGTACGCGTACAGCGCCATTACCAGGGTGGGCAAGGCCAGCGGCAGGTATAAAAATGTATGAAAGGCCCGCCGCTGCAGGCGCTGCCGCTGGGCGATGGTAAAGAACAGCGCCAGTACCAGCGCCAGAAGCGTACCCACCGCCGCGATGTAAAAGCTGAAGCCCAGCGACTGCCAGAAAGCCCAGCGGCCGAGCAGAGCGCTCCAGTAATCCAGGGTAAAGCCCGTACCCAGAAAGCCCGCCAGCCCCAGGGAAACCAAAAGGGCCAACAGCAAGCCGGCACTGAGTGGCAGCACGGCGAGGAGCAGATAGAGGATGGCGGCGGCGCGTTTAGGCATCTCCTTCTACGATCATCTTTTGAAAATCTTCGTACAGCCGGGTCATGTAGGCCGGCGCCAGTTCCTGCCGGGCGTAGGGAGTCAGGCTGTCTCGGGCGGGCGCGTAGCGCCGCTGGGCGGCCTTTTGCATGGCTTTTCGGGCGCTATCGGGCAGTTTCCGGGAGGAGAGCACGCTGCCATCGCCCCATACGCGGGGCTTCCGTTTTTCGATTTGGGCTTCGGGGGAAAGCAAAAAGTTGATCACCACCATGCTGGCCAGCGGATCCCGGGCCCAGCGGACTATGCCCAGGTAATGCGAATTTTTGATGGTACCGCTCCGGTACACATAAGCGCGGGCAGAGGCGGGAAAGGTGTTCTGGTAAATCTTGTTTTCCACCTCCGCGTCGTTATTGCTGAAGGTGAAGTCCACTTCCCCCTGGGCAAAAAGCCGGTGCAGCCCCGCCAGCCGCTGCGGAAAGGTGGCGCCCTCCTGCCAAAAATAGCGCCGGTGGGCCTGAATCCAGGTAAAGAGGCTGTCCCGGTAGCGCCGGTAAAGTTTTTCGTCGAAGGCGCCGTAGAGGGCGCTGTCCGGCGCCATGCCTATCATCCAGCTCTTGAGGAGGGTCATGCCGGTAAACTCATTGGGGATGGTAAAGCGCCCGGGGTGCTTTTTCAGATAGGTACTCAGGGCGGCCAGGTCTTTCGGTGGCTGGGGCGTGCGTAGGCTGTCGTAGATCACGGTAAGCTGTACATTGCCCCAGGGGGCCTCCATGCCCTCGATGGGCCGCTGAAAGTCCTGGCCTATGTAGGGATTTTCCAGGTCCAGGTAGCGCGCATGGGGCAGGCGCCCCAGAAAGGGGCCGTAGAGGGCGTCCATGCGCTGGAGCTGGTAAAAGGTTTCCCCGTTGATCCACATCATATCGATCTCGCTCTCCCGGCGGCCGGCTTGCTTTTCGTTGAGCAGCAGGGTGGTGATCTGGCTGCCCTGGCCGGGCAGCAGCTTGAGCTCCAGGCCGTAGCGTTCCTGCAGGGCGGGCTTCACATAGCGCTTCATGAAGCGATTGATCTGGGGGTCGCCCTGCCACATCATCATTTCCACGGTGGCGCCGCGGGCCGCCTGCTGGATTTGGGCCCAACTTAGGCTATCGGCGGGCGCTCCGGAGGAAGCGCCTTGTGGGCCTGAACCGGGGCTTTGGCAGGCGCTGAGCAGTAAGGTGGCCAGGAGGCCAAATGTGATACCGGTAGAAAAAAACGAAAATCTTGACATGGGGGTATATCACTTTTGCCCGGGAGGGCTAAACTAAAAACTATAGCGCAGCGAAAACTGGAACTGGCGCGGGCGGGCGGCATTGCGGTACTGGTAGCGCCCACTGGCGGCCGGGCCGGTTTGGAACTGATTGCTCTGGGTAAAGTTTACCGTATAGCCGGTATAATTCACGGCGTTGAGCACATTAAAAACGCTGGCGCGCAGCTGGAGGCGATGCTGGTCTTGTGGCCCCAGGTGGAAGGTGTAGCCCAGGCCGGCGTCCAGGGTTACGGCCCAGGGAAGGCGGTCGCTGTTGCGCGATTCGCCGGGGTAGCGGTCGGGCGAACCGGTGTACTGGGTGGCCACGCTGCCGCCGTCGCCATTGATATCGGTGGTGCCGAAGGTCTCGGCGCTGGCTACCCGGTTTACGGGCTGGCCACTCTGCACCAGGGTGGAAAGATTGATGGACCAACCATCCGCGGGGTAGAAAAAGCCCATGGCGCTGAGCAGGTGGGTGCGATCGTTGAGCCCGGGGCCCCATTCGCGGTCAAAGCGGTTGGCATCGGCCGCCTGGAAGTTGATGTCTTCCGTGTTGTTTTCCAGGCGGGAAAGGGTGTAGTAAATGCGGTAGGCGAAATTGTCTGGGCCGCGGTCTTTCACCAGGTTAAGGTTGAGGGCGTAGTAGCGGGCTTCGCCGCCGGCATCGGTCATGTACACTTTGCGGGCCGCATTATCCATGCGCTGGCCATCGAGCTGGGCATAGGTCCCGGAGGCATCGGTTATGATGGGCACCTCGCGGGTGGCATCGGCGGTGGCGGCGCTGCGCACGTCGGCAGGGCCTTCCACGGCATCCACGTCAAAGGGCGCCGGGGCGTTCACATCTACCAGGCGCAGTTGATTATAGCTGCGCTTGTAGATCAGGTCCGAGTAGAAAAGCAAATTTTCATTGATCTGATACTGGTAGCCCAGCATAAAGTGGTGGGCATGGGGATTGTCCAGGCCCTGGGGATTGAGGATATAGCGCTGGGCGGCAAAGCCGTAGCCGGCGGCATTGGGCACATCGGCGGCGGTGGGGGCGGTCAGATAATCTACCTGATCATCGGTATAGAAAGCGCTGCTATTGCCCTCGTGGGTTATGCGTTCCAGGCTGGCGTCTTGCGGCAGGGCGCCAGCCTCCATGAGGCCCTGTAGCTGGGCCCGGTAATCGGGGGCGCGGCTATTGCCTGCCAGGGCATCGCTATACACGGCGTACACGATCTTATCGTAAAAGAGGCCGTAACCGGCGCGGAGGCTCATGCGGTTGTTGAGTTTATAATTGGCCTGCAGGCGGGGGCCCAGGTTGTTCCAGTCGTAGCTGTCGCTGCCGGCCTGGCTCTGGCTGTCAAAATCGTAGCGAAGCCCCAGGCTGAGGGTGAGGTCGGCGTTTACCGACCAGCGGTCTTCCAGATAAGCACTCACGATGTTTTGCTGGCCTTCAAAGGTTTCGGGGTGCAACTCCACGGCATAGGTGAGGCTATCCGGCTGGCGGGGCAGGTCCTGGTAAGAAAGCTCGGCGCCACGACCCAGGGCCGCCACGCTATCGAGCTGCTGCTGGGAGAGGTATACGTTGTAAGCGCCATTGCCATTGCCGCCGCGGGTATCGCTGTGCTGGCTGGCGATCACGTCTACCCCCGCTTTAAGGGTATGGGCGCCCCATTGCCAGGTAAACTTTTGCTGGAACTGGTGGGTGTTTTGGCGCAGGTCAAATTTCCCCAGGGTCTCCCCCAGCAAGGCCAGGGGCACCTGATCATTATCGGGCCCAAAGACGCTTACCGAGGGCAAGTCCTTATTGACCGGGTTTAAATAAAGCCAGTCCATGGTGGCGTACTGATAGTTGGTTTCGGCGGTAAGCTTATCGCCGGTATACACGTTTTGCAGGGCGGCCGTAAAGGAATTGCGCTCCTGGGTATAGCCCGCTTCGCGGTAGCGAATCGGTTCCAGGTTGCCCCCACCCCGCCGGCTCAGGCTTATATCGCCATAATGCAGACGGGCGGTGCTGCGCCACTGGGGGCTCCAGTAGTGGTCCACCTTTGCGCTCAGCAGGGTTTGGGCATTGCGCCCGTTGATGGTTTCCCGGGTATTGAGTTCCGGTACATTGAGGAGGTTTTCCTGCTCGGTGAGGGTTTGCTCCGCATTAAGGTAAAAGAAGGTTTGGTCTTTCACGATGGCGCCCCCGCCGTAGAAGCCAAACTGGTGGCGGCTAAAGCCGTCGTTGAGCGGGCGGCCGTAAAGGTCGTTGGTGGCAAATGCGCTGCTGGCGTCCAGCGGCGGTCCGGGCCGGAGGGTGTAGTAGGCCCCGCCGTGCAGCTCATTGCTGCCCGAGCGGGTGGTCACGTCTATCACCCCGTTGGCACTCTGGCCGTACTCGGCCGAGTAATTATTGGCCAGCACGGTGATGTTTTTAACCATGCCCATGGGCATGGCAAAGCGCTGCCCGCCCAGGAAGCGTTCATTATTGTCCATCCCGTCCACCAGATAGCTGGTAAAGAGGGAGTTGGCGCCATTGATGCTCACATTGGGCGCCTCCGGATAAAAGCCGGTGGCCTGGCTCACGTTGGGCAGGCGGTAGAGCACGCGGGTGATGTCGCGCGCTTCAAAGGGCAGCTCGGCGATCTCTTTTTCGGGCAGCTCAGCGCTCACCTCGGCATTGACGGTATTGATCTGCGCCCCGCGGGCAGCGCTTACGGAGGCCTCCTCCAGCTGGGTGGTACTTTTGGAAATGAGCGGCAGGGTGAGCGCGGCCGCCTGATTGGAGCGGAGGTTGAGCGCCCGGCTTTCAAAGCCGTAGTAGCTTTCCGTTTCCGGCACCTTTACCAGGTAGGCCCCGGAAGTAGCCAGCCCGAAGAGCTCTGCCACCCCCCGGGCATTGGTCTTCAGGCTTTTTTGAAAACCGGTAGCCGCGTTGTGTACCTGGAGCGCCCGGTTTTTCACGGGCTGTCCGCTCCGGGCATTGGTGAGCTGGATTTTAAGGGAGGCCTGGGCCAGGGCGGCCTCACCGGCCAAAAGTAAAACGAGTAAGTAAAGTGTTTTGCGCATTTTCTTGTTTTTGGCATTTACTGGGGCGCCGCAATGCATTGCGCTGTGGCGCCGCAATATATTGCGCCGTTAAGTAGCCTGGGCGGAAGCCCGCAAAGGCGGCGCTTGCAAGTACGCAAAAAAAGGCGGCCCGGATTTAAGCAAAGGTCACGAAGGTGACGTTGGTAGTAGCGGCACGCCCGGGTGGGGCGCGGAGATATTTGATGTTGGATATTTGATTTTAGACGCCTGTGCTTCGCTGGGCGGTCGCTGAAGCTCCCTTGTAGGAGCGGTCGCGTACGCTCCCCTTTTTTGCACAGAGTGCCACGGAGAAGGCACAGAGGAACACGGAGAAGGCCCCGCAATACGTCGGGGCAGGCACAGAAGGCACAGAGCACAGGAGGCACAGGGCACAGAGCCCCGAAATGCTTCGGGGCAGGCACAGAAGGCTGATTGGGTTTACGGAAGTTTGGGACGGCATCCCCAGATTGACTAGAGCACTCCCGTCTGACGGGCTGAGTACTCCCGTCTGGCTGGGCTGAAAACCACCCGTTTGCCGGGCTGAGCGGAGTCGAAGCCCCTCATGATCAGGAGCTTAATTATCCAAATATACCGCAAAAT
>JAVLBR010000095.1:0-8650 GCA_031581125.1 Schleiferiaceae bacterium
TCCGTTTGCAGGATCACCCCTTTGTTGTAGCGCATCACTACGCTTTCCGGGTTTTGCGCTATGGCCTGGTCCAGGTTCTGGAGGGCTTTATCGTACTGTTTCTTATTGAAAAGAATTTGCAGCTCGGCTCTCAGGAGGTTGGCATTCTTGGGGTATTTCTGGCGGCCCTCTGCTACCAATTGGTTGTACAGGGCGGTATCTTTTTCCATCAGGGCCAGGCTGCTGGCCGCTTCGTACAGTTGGGGCTGTACATCGCCAGAAGCCTCCGGGTTCTCAAACTTACCACTTTCCACCATGCGGTTCATCATATCCGGCGTGGGGAAAACGGTTTTTTCGCCAGTTTCCACGTTGGTGGCACTATAGGTGGTGCCGTGGTAGCCCATCTCCAGCAGCTTTTGGTTCAGCGCCAGGGCGGTATCGTACATTTTGGCGTTCTGGGCCATCACCGCGGCATTGTACATCATGGTGGTGTCCAGCATATCGATGTAGGGCTGCTTCTTGAGCTCGTAAACTTTCATAAAACCGTTAAAGGCTTCCTTAAAAGCGCCTTTTTGCGAGTAGCCGATGGCCTGGCGGGCCAGTTCGTTGACCACCTGCTTCATTTGCTCCCGGGCTTCATCGCTGTAGCGTTCCTTGTCAATCTTTTTTTCGTAGGCCAGGAGGTTCTCAAAAGCTTCGAGGGCTTTGTTCAGGGCCTGGGGCTCCAGCTCGGCCAGGCTCTGACCGCCGGAGTGGATCCGGTAGTTGATCACGCCTTTGTAATAGTAAAACTTGGCCAGGTCCTTGCTTTTGATCTCGCTTTTGGGCTTGGTAGAAATGATTTCCCCAGCCTCCGCGATAAATCCTTTGGCCGCTTCCAGGTCTTGGTTGCGGTCCAGGGCGATGATGGCACTGGAAATTTTGGGTCCTTCTTGGGCCAGCGCTGGAAGGGCCAGCACCAGGCTTAAGACGATGGCAATCTGTCTCATGGTTTCTTTGTTGGTTATCAATTTAAGGCACAAATCTACTACAACTAGGCAGCTATCACCAAAATTGTTCTTTTCCCCTGCCTTCTAGCGGCACGCGTGATTGCTTTAAGGCCGTTTTGCGCTTCCCGGGCAGCGGTAAGTGCCCTTCTCCCCTGCTTGTCCTTTACCTTTGGGGACTCCAATAAAAATACAGACATATGAAAATGGATTTCCAAACGGTGGGCTTCAACGCGCAGGACGCCCTGGTGGAACACACCACCGAAAAGACCGAAAGCTTAGCCCGTTATTATGACCGCATCGTAGGCGCTGAGGTGTACCTGAAGCTGGTACAGGACGAAAAAAACAACAACAAGGTGGCTGAGATCAAACTTAACATCCCTGGAAACGACCTCTTTGCTACCGCTACCAGCGAGAGCTTTGAAAAGAGTGTCAACGAAACGGTAGATAAGCTCAAGAGCCAGCTCCGCAAGCTTAAGACCAAGTTGCAATCGCATTAAAGGGAGCTCCTCCTTCTCCAAGCAGGCCAGTCGTCCCGCCGCGGACGGTTGGCCTTTTTGTAGCCCGCCCTCGCGTGGAGGCCTCCCTCCTTGGTCTTTCGTTGTAAATTGCCCCAAATGGCCGGCGAGAAAGAACAATTCTTCTAAATTTGCGATATTAGAATTCGTTCTTGCGAGTTTTACTTGCAAAAAATGTGCGCGATCTATTGGAAACACTCCTCAACAACCTCAAGATCCAAGTCCCTTCCGTCCTCTACCTGAAGGACCCGGAGAGCAGTGCCCTGGGCCGCCGTATCCTGGACCACAGCATCCAGCTTATCGACCGGGTGGGCTTTGAGGAATTTACTTTTCGCAAGCTGGGGCAAGAGCTTTCTTCGGCGGAGAGCACCATGTACCGCTATTTTGAAAATAAGCACATGCTCTTGCTTTATCTTACTTCCTGGTATTGGTCTTGGCTAGAGTACCGGGTGGCTTTTCGGACCACCAACCTGGAAGACCCGGAAACGAAGCTTTGCGGGGCCCTGGAGGCTATTTTGGCGCAAGCCCAGTACGAGAAAAGTTACCCCCATATCGACCCGGCAGCCCTGCAGAGAATCGTTATCGCGGAGTCTTCCAAAGCCTTTCTTACCAAATCGGTAGACGAGGAAAACCGCAACGGCTACTTTAATTCCTATAAGCAGCTTTGCCTGCGCCTGTCGCGCATTATGGAAGAGCTTTCGCCCCACTACCCTTACCCGCGTTCCCTGGCCAGCACCGTCATGGAAGGGGTCCTCAATCAACAATTCCTAGCCCAGCACTTACCCAGCCTTTCCGACCTGAAAGGACCGGGCATAGAAGGCATAGGCTTCTACAAATCGCTGGTTTTATCTACCATCCGCCATGGCCAATCCTGACCTCACCAAGCCCGTACGTCGCTTTTTCCGGTTGCTCCAGGCGGAACGTCGGGATATTACCAATATCTACATCTACGCCCTTTTCAACGGGCTCCTGACCCTCTCCATTCCCCTGGGTATTCAGGCCATTATCAACTTCATCCAGAGTGGCCGGTCTACCACCTCCTGGGGCGTGCTGGTCATCCTGGTCTTATCGGGGCTTACCCTGGCCGGCATTTTTCAAATCTACCAGCTCACGGTGGCGGAGCGTATCCAGCAGCGTTTATTTGTGCGGTCTTCTATCGACTTTGCCTACCGCATCCCTCGTTTGCGTCTGGGGGCCTTGCGCGCCAATTATCCACCGGAGCTTATCAATCGCTTCTTTGACGTGATGACCGTTCAGAAAGGCCTTTATAAACTGCTTTTCGACTTTTCAGTCGCTACCCTACAAATTCTTTTCGGGCTCATTCTCCTCTCCCTTTACCACCCCTTCTTTATTGCCTTTGGCTTTTTCATTGCGGCGCTGGTGCTCTTTCTTTTCCGCATTACCTCGCGGCGTGGATTGGAAACCAGCCTGCAAGAAAGCACCCAGAAGTATAAGGCGGTAGGTTGGCTGGAAGAACTGGCCCGAAGCCTGAGGAGCTTCAAAATGAGCGGAGGCACCGAGCTGCCCCTGGAACGGATCAATGGCCACAACTTAAGTTATCTCAAAGCACGTCGAGAGCACTTTAAGATCCTGGTGCGCCAATACAGCATTCTCATCGTCTTTAAAGTTTTGATCGCTGGCAGCCTGCTTCTATTGGGCGGGGCCCTGGTCTTTGAGCGCCAAATGAACATCGGACAATTTGTAGCCGCGGAAATCGTGATCGTTCAAATCATCAACTCGGTGGAAAAACTGGTTTACAGCATCGAAACCATTTATGACGTCTTCACCGGCGTAGAAAAGCTCGGGAATGTTACTGACCTGGGGCTGGAAGACCACGACCGGGAAGGCTTTACCGCACAAGACCTGGATAAGGAAGGCCCCATTTCCGTAGAGCTGGATAGGGTGTCCGTGCGCAGCCATATCTGGGACGAACCCGTACTCCACGAGCTCAGCCTTTCCATAGGCCCGGGCGAAAAAGTGGGGATTGTAGGCCCCACCGGCGCTGGTAAGTCGGTGGTGCTACAGCTCATCGCTGGTTTGCATGATGAGTTCGAAGGCTCACTTAGTTTTAATGGCTGGCGTTACTCCAATGTCAAACCGGACAGCCTCCGCCGCCTCACGGGGGATAACCTGCAGGCAGAAGACCTTTTTGAGGGTACCCTAATGGAGAATATCTCCATGGGAAGGGAAGATATTTCCACGCAGGATGTGCATGAAGCACTGGATACCCTTGGTATGGGCCGTTTTATCAAAGACCTGAAGCACGGGATCCATACCCAGCTCCCTACTTCCGGTATAGGGCTTTCTAGCGGTATACGCCGGCGCATCATCATGGCCCGTAGCCTGGTGGGCGGTCATCGGCTTATGCTCCTGGAAGACAACTGGGGTTATCTATCCGATGAGATTCGGGAAATATGGCTCGAGCGTATCATTAAAAATCCTGCTCATTCCCTCTTGCTGGTGAGCAATGACCGCGATATCCTTAAGCGTTTAGACCGAATTTACCATTTGGAAAATGGACGAATCGTGCGCAGCGGGCCTTACGAGGCGCTCAAAGACGATCTGCCATGCTAAACATTTCGGGAATATCTATAGCGCATCGCATCGATCTGCGCAAGTATAGCTCGCTACACAGTTTTAAGGACGAGAATGAAACCTGGCGCCGCCCCAAGCAGTTGCTGCTTATCTTTGGGGTGGTTTGCCTGCTACTTTCTTTTCTTCCCCGGACCCAGAAAATTAAGGCCAATGGTCAGGTTACCAGCCGCCCCCCTAGCAATAAGGCCCAGGACTTGCAGTTGGTGATCAACGGTAGGATCGAGAAATGGCCCGTGGTTGAAGGAGATTTTATTGAGAAAGGAGTTACCCTCCTTACCCTGAGCAAGGTCATGGACAATTATTTGGCCCCCCAGCTATTAGTAGGTACCCCGGAGCAGACCAAAGCCAAAAAAGCTCCCCGCAAAAAAGCCAAGGCCTTGGATGATCAAATTCAAGCCCGGGTGCAAGCCCGAAAGCTGAAGCCCCCCCAGGCCAAAAACAAGCGCTGCATGAGCGGTGTAAACAAGGTATCTTGCTCGCTATCAAATGATTACGTGGGTTGTATGCTCGTAGCACTTAATCAGCGAGATTATTAAATCAAATTGGTACAACTTTACGTAAATTTGTTTCATCAGCGGAATTTTATAATTTTGCGAGACTTAAGAAAAAAATATTTAAATATCTAATAAAATGTTCAAACATTTAAATAAGGACATACCTTCGAGTATTGTTGTCTTTTTTGTGGCACTCCCCTTATGCTTAGGCATTGCGCTGGCGAGTGAAGCCCCATTGTTTTCAGGCATTATAGCGGGCATTGTTGGTGGTATTGTTGTAGGTCTTATCAGCAAGTCACCTTCTGGTGTCAGTGGTCCCGCTGCAGGTCTGGTCGTAATAGTGGTAAGTGCCATCAATACATTAGGCAGTTTTGAAGCTTTCTTAGCTGCCGTTGTTCTAGGTGGCGTAATTCAATTAATATTGGGTTTCCTAAAAGCAGGAGTCATCGGTTATTACTTTCCTAACTCTGTTATAAAGGGTATGCTTGCTGGTATAGGTATTATCATTTTTTTAAAACAGATTCCGGTGGCTTTTGGTTACGTTGGTGAATCATTTGAGAACTTTGAATTCATACAATCTAGCGGCGAAAACACCTTCTCCGCAATTGCCCATATTTTTGATAAAATATCTCCGGCAGCCATAGGTATAACCTTATTAAGTTTATTGATCTTATTTGTCTGGGAGAATCACTTAAAGCAGAAGGGCAAGGTATTCAAGATTCTACCGGCATCTTTGATCGTTGTACTATTAGGTGTTTTGATCAATATATTGATTCCGAATGGCTCTACATGGGCATTACAAGATAAACAGATGGTGCACGTTCCCGTACCGGATGGTATCAATTCTTTTATAGGTCAGTTCATGTTTCCGGATTTTAGCGTGCTGGCCAGTATAGATGTTTATATCGTAGCTATTACGATCGCTATCGTAGCCAGCCTGGAGACCTTATTATGCGTTGAAGCCACTGATAAACTCGATCCAGAAAAGAAAAACACACCTACTAACAGAGAATTAATCGCGCAGGGAACCGGTAACATTGTCTCTGGTTTTATAGGTGGTTTACCTATTACGCAGGTGATCGTAAGAAGCTCCGCCAATATCCAAGCAGGAAATAAAACAAAGATGTCCGCTGTTTTCCACGGGTTCTTATTGTTTATATCCATCATTCTTATTCCTAACTTCCTCAATCAGATACCATTATCTTCACTGGCAGCTATCTTACTTCTAGTAGGTTATAAATTAGCCAAACCCTCATTGTTCAAACAAATGATCAATCTGGGCAAAAAACAATACATTCCATTTCTGGTAACCGTTCTTGGGCTAGTTTTTGGTGATTTGCTTATCGGAATAGGGCTAGGTCTTGCGGTTGGCATAATCAGAGTATTGATCGAAAGTTATAAAAACTCACATTTCTTACATCTACAAGATGAAGACGGTGATAAAAAACACGTAAAAATGAATTTTGCTGAAGAAGTAACCTTTTTCAACAAAGGTGCTATTATGCGTGAGCTTAGTCAGATCCCGGAAAATTCATTCCTTGAGATCGATGTTAGGAACACCAAATCTCTTGACTATGATGTTTTAGAAATTTTGGATGATTTCGCCAAGAGGGCTAAAAAGAAAAATATAAACATACATTTGAAATATGAAAATGGTGAAGTAGATAACCCAGAAAGCTATGAAGACCTTTTCAAGAACAATGTGATAAAAGCAGGATAATTATGGGAGAACTAGGGAAGACATTCACAAAAAAACAACAAGAAGAATATTCGGCAAATGACGTCCTGGAAGACCTAAAGGAAGGAAACCGGAGGTTCGTTGATAACCAACCCTTGGATAAGTATATAGATTCGCTTAGAGCAGATGCTACAGCCGGGCAATACCCTAAAGCCATCATTCTATCTTGTGTAGATAGCCGGGTTCCGGTAGAAACTATCTTCGATCAAAGTATTGGCGATGTGTTTGTGACCAGGATCGCTGGCAATGTAGAAAGTAATGATGTCCTGGCAAGTATAGAATATGCTACAAAAGTAGCTGGATGTAAATTGATCTTCGTATTAGGTCACGAAAGTTGTGGCGCGGTAAGTGCTGCTTGCGATAAAGTAAGAATGGGGAACATCTCTGCCTTGCTCCGAAAGATAGAACCTGCCATAGAAGCCTCCACGCAAGTAAAACCACCTCATGATTCCAGCAATAAAGTCTTCGTAGATAATGTCATCAATACGAACGTTGATCTTACTTGCGATCGCATTTATAAGAACAGTGATATTATTAGGAATTTGGTAGATACTAATAATGTGAAGATCGGTGGTGGCGTTTATACTTTGTCAAGCGGCAAGGTTCAGTTCTTTGATAGCTGACTTATTGCTAAACAATTTAAAAAAAATCAAAGGTCCTTTTTAGTCAGGATTATTCAGCTCTAAGTAAGATAAAGATTTCATTTCTATTTTTACGATGTCATAAGATAATTAGAATATCAACTAATTAAATATAAACAGGTGGGTAAGATTTGAAATTCAACGCTCTACGCATCGAAGGTATCGCTAAAATATAGGAGAGGTAGCATATAGCGATTTAAGAAGAACTGGATGAAGCTATTCGATCATATGAACATCGAGGCAATTTACAAACTTAAGAAGGTTATGATTTTGCTGAAATAATCAAGGGCTCTAAAGAGATAAACAATTGTTTCAAACGTGGAAAAAAATAAAGTAGCAATGGCAAAGGAATACCACCTTTAACGGAAAAGGTAAAACAGATCGCTCAAAAACAGGATTTAATTTCCTAATCGCCTTAGATTGTCCTATTGCAAAGCCCTACCATCCCATATGACCTGTAAAATATTAATTAAATGAAAAAGCTTTAGCGTAGGGGCGAGATGCCAGAATTTGATATCAGACCGAAGCCATACGGCCAATTAGCAAAACAATATGACCTTATCGATCTTACCAACCGAAATAAAACTACAGCCGCTTGGGTTCCACGTAAGCAAGGGGAAGGCAGCAATAATGCAGCGCGCTTTAATCAACTATTTCCTGACAGAGAATGAAAAGGCTGGTTATAATGAGGTGCAAGTGCCTTTGCGGCTAAAATTGAGATTTTGTAGCTGGAACAGCTCAACTCCCTTACTAGGAAGGTATATTGTATCATCTAAGGTAAGATGACCTTTATCAAACACCTATTACGAAGCGCTTAAAGACGATCTTCCATGCTAAACATTTCGGAAAACTCCATAGCGCATCGCATTAATCCGCGCAAGTATAGTTCGCTGCGCAATTTTGAAGACGAAAAGGAAACCCGGCGTCGCCCCAAGCGCCTGCTGCTCATCTTTGGGGTAGTTTGCGTGGTGCTCTTCTTTCTCCCCTGGACCCAGAATATTCAAGCCAATGGTCAGGTTACCAGCCGGCACCCCAGCAACAGGCCCCAGGATTTGCAGTCGGTGATCAGTGGTAGGATTGAGAAATGGCACGTAGCGGAAGGAGACTTTATTGAGAAAGGAGATACCCTCCTTACCCTGAGCGAGGTCAAGGACAATTATTTTGATCCCCAGCTCTTGGTTCGGACCCAGGAGCAAATCAAAGCCAAAAAAGCTTCCCGCGAAAGCTATCGCGAAAAAGCCGAGGCCCTGGATGATCAAATTCAAGCCCTGGTGCAAGCCCGGAAACTCAAGCTCTCCCAGGCCCAAAACAAGCGCCGCATGAGCGAGCTTAAAGTACAGGCCGATAGCGTAACCCTCATAGCCAATCAAAACCAAGACTCCATAGCCCTCAACCAATTTAGGCGGGCCCAGCGCCTTTACGAACAAGGGCTCTATTCCCAAACCGACCTGGAAAACCGCCGGCAAAAATGGCAAGAAGCCCGCGCCAAGCGCATAAGTGCCGAGCGCAAGCTCCTCAGCAGCCGCAACGGATTGCTCAACGCCGAATTGCAGATCAACAACCTGGCGGCCGATTTCCGCCAAAAGATCAGCAAGGCCCGCAGCGAACGGCTATCCGCCTTGTCGGCCCAATACACCGCCGAAGCGGAAATCAGTAAGCTCAAAAACCAACTGGCCAATTACCAGATCCGCCGCGGCAA
>JAVLBR010000096.1:0-8352 GCA_031581125.1 Schleiferiaceae bacterium
GGGTTTTTACCCCAGGTATCAATGGCATCCGCGCGTCCCCTTAGGCTGTAAGCCTTCGGCGGGGGGGATGGGGCGGCCTTTCAACACCTGGGGTGGCACCCCAGGCTAGGGGACACAAGGCTTACAGCCTTGCCAATAGGGCGCAATGCAATCCTGGGTATAGGCTGCATTGGAGGCTCAACCCAGGGGAGAACATGAAAGATGGAGAAAGCATTTTAGGCTGTAAGCCTAAAGCCCTGTAGCCTGGGGTTTTTACCCCAGGTATCAATGGCATCCGCGCGTCCCCTTAGGCTGTAAGCCTAACGCCTCGAATCCTGGGGTGCCACCCCAGTTTAGTGAGCCTCCCCGCTTTACCGCCGCAGGACCCCCAGCTTTTCGCCCATTTCTACCGCGTAATCGCGCAGTTCCCGGGCGCGTTCCCCCTCGTTGGCCGCCTTTTCCAGCGTATCGGCCAGGGCCAGGAGGTTTTGGTGGACGTATTTTTTCATCTGGTCCACGGGCATCTCTTTGGTCCAGAGGTCTATGCGGAGGGTTTCCTGGGCCTTCTCGTCCCATACGGAAAGCATGGTGGCCTTGGTTTCGCTGTGGTCTACCCCGCTATCGGGGGCGGTCCAGTTGATCTTTTCGGGGACGCGGTTTTCGTCCAGTTCTACCAGTAAGCTTATTTCGGAAGTGTGTGCTGCCATGGCGTGGGAAAGTTATGCACGGTTATGATTAAGGGGGCTAAGATACGAAGCGCCCGTAGCCGGGTAAGGCACATTTGGCCGGTGAGGCCGCCCCCAATAACTAGTGCCTGTCCACAGAGTCGAGTGTCTGTTTTAGAAAGTTCGAGAGTCTCGCCAGTGGCGAGACGTAGCTTTGAAAATCAAGGAGTCCCGAATGCTTTCGGGATGACTGTTTTCAAAGCAAGCATAACGCAGCTATCGGACTTTATAGACAGACACTAACTAAGGCTGGTAGCCGCTCAGGCGGAGAATATCACGGGCGGAGGTTTCCTGCAGGAGCCGGGGCAGGGGCGTTCCGGGGTTTTCTTCCATGTAATGCTGCACCAGGAGGTAGCCGTACCAGTGGCCAATGCGGCCGGGGGTTTTGGCGTCCAGCTTGGTGCGAAATTTGGAAAAAGGGGCGGGCGCTATGAAGCGGCGGAGGAGGCGCTGGCCCCTTTTGAAGAGGAGCTCTTGCTCGATGAAGTAGGCCCACATCTGCGCTTCGTGGGCCTGGGCAAAGCGCAACTGCTTAGGGCGGTACTTAAAAATACGCGCCAGGGGCAGCTCGGGCAGGAGCTGATGCAATGCGTAGGCCTGCTTGCCATGGTGCACCATGGCTTCCAGGAGGGTGGGATCTTCGGACAGGGGCGGCTGTTTTTCCGCCAGGACGGCCGTGAGCACATCGGGCACCAGAAAAGCCGGCTTGCGCTGATAGGCCAGGTAGCGGGGGAGGTGCTGGTAATACTTGGCATCGGCCCCCAGGTAGAGGTCCAGGGCGGCAAAGACGAGGCTATCGGCGTACAAAACGGGATAATCGAAGTCCAGCCGCGATATGTAGCCATAAAAGGCGAGGGTGTCTTGCGTGCCAAAGTGGTGATAATAACGCTTCATGCCCTTGTTGAGCTGCCGGTTTTGAGCGGTCATATCGCCAAAAACCTGCTGGGCCTTTTGGTAGAGCTCCCGCTGGAGGGGTTCCGTGCGCTGGTGGCGCCAGAAGCGCTGCGTGGCATCCTGCCCAAAAAACATGGGGTACTGGCGCCGCAAGCGGGTGAGGGCCGCGTTAAATTGGGCGGTATCGGTGCGGAAAAAGGCCCGGTCAAAACGCTGAAAATCGGACTGAATAGCGATGGCATCTCCGGGGAAATGATGATCCCGGCAGCTCATGACCAATAAAAAACTGATGGCAAGTAAAAATAAGCTGCGAAGGAGAGGTCTCATGTATGGTGGTTCCGTTTAATTTTGCCAAAACTAATACTCCTTACGTTATGCGCCATTTTTTATTATTGCTGGCCGCTAGCTTCATGCTAAGCCAGGGACGGGCCCAGGAGGCCGCCCAGTTTCGCTTCGGTATTCAAGCCACCCCGCTGGTAAGCTTTATCAGTACCGATGAAGAAAACCTCAGCACCGGCAGCAAGTTACTCTTTGGCTACGGGGGCCTGGCGGAATACCAATTTGCTAATAGTTACGCCTTCGGCACCGGCTTTGAGATCATACAGCGCGGCGGTACCGCCACGGTAGGCGATACCACCCTGAGCTATAAACCTAACTACTTGCAATTCCCGCTATTGCTCAAAATGCGCACCCGGGAATTTGGCTACACCACCTTCTTCGCCGAGTTTGGCGGTGCCCTGGGCTTCCGCTTAGCGCACCGCACAGAACAAAGCCCCGCTCCCACGGCAGGCGGAGAACCGGAGAACATCAACCTTTTCAACGCCACCTTCCGCTTTGGCATCGGCGCGGAGTACAGCTTTGGTGGCAGCACCTCCGTCACCGCCGGCCTGCACTACAACCGTTCCCTCATAGACAATCCCGGTAAAAATGCCCGCCTGATAGACCCCAGCCACAATCATCGCTTTGATTATGTGGCGCTCACGGCCGGCATCCTTTTTTAGATGGAGCTGGCCCTAAATAGTGTCCGTCTATAAAGTCTGTCAGCTTCGTTACGCTTGCTCTAAAAATGCTCATCTCGCCATTGGCGAGACTATGCTTTTTAGAGCTGCGCAAGCCTCGCTGACCAACTTTCTAGCTCAGACCCGCAACTGTATAGACGGACACTAAATAAGTAAGTCGAGCTGCGCCGCCCCCCCCCTTGCTCCCGGCGGGCTTTTTTCCCGGCCTGGCGGCCAAATGTGAACCAGGCCCAAGATCAAAAGGTTGAACTTCTAAATTAAGATGATCATGCAAAGCGAGCGCGTAGCCCAGCACATCACCCAGTGGCTTATCGATTACGCCCGGGAAGCCGGTAGCCAAGGATTTGTGGTAGGCGTTTCCGGCGGCATAGACAGCGCGGTCACCTCTACCCTGGCCGCTCAAACCGGCCTGCCCCTTACTTGTGTAGAAATGCCCATTCACCAAAACCCGGAACAAGTAAGCCGCGCCCAGAAGCACATCCAGCAGCTCGCGCGCCGCTTTCCGCAGGTGGCCCCACAGCGGGTAGATCTTACCGGCCCTTACGAAGCTTTGATCCAGGCCCTGCCCGAAAGCCCCGCCACCGAGCAGCGGGAAATGAGCCTGGTCAATACGCGGGCCCGCCTGCGCATGAGCACCCTCTATTACTTCGCCGCCCTGGAAGGACGGCTGGTGGCCGGCACCGGCAATAAGGTAGAAGACTTTGGGGTAGGATTTTACACCAAATACGGTGATGGCGGCGTAGACCTAAGCCCCATCGCAGATTTGCTTAAAACCGAAGTTTATGCGCTGGGCCACTACTTACAGGTGCCTCAGAGCATCCTGGAGGCCGCTCCTACCGATGGCCTTTGGGGCGACGACCGCACGGATGAAGACCAGATAGGCGCCAGCTACCCCGAGCTGGAATGGGCCATGGCCCAGCAAGAAGCCGGTAAGGCCCCTTCTGACTTCTCCGGAAGAAAAAACGAAGTTTTTTCGCTATTTTTGGAGCATCAACGGAACAACCTTCATAAAATGAAGGCTATCCCCGTCTGTCAAGTGCCTTCAGGAATGAAAGAATAACACTATTTTTGAGCGCTACAGGGTAATCTTTTAAAAGGGAACTAATATGATCAACATTATTATAGCAGACGACCATGCCATAGTGCGCAAAGGGCTTAACCTCTTTATCAATTACGAGGACGATCTCCGCATGGTAGGGGAAGCCCAGGATGGCGACGAGCTCATGACCTTAATCGAGAACACCGAAGCGGATGTGTTACTCTTGGATCTGGACATGCCCAAGCTCAACGGGCTTACCGTAATACCCCGCTTGCACCGTTCACGCCCCAACTTGGAGGTGATCATCCTGAGCATGCATCCGGAAGAGATCTATGGCCGCACCGCCTACATCAAGGGCGCCAGCGGCTACATCACCAAGGATAAAGGCCCCCGCCACCTCATCCATGCCATTCGCATGGTGCAGGAAGGAGAAAAAGTCTTTAGCCCCGACATTCTGAACCGCAAGCGCAAGAAGCGCTCCATCAAGCTGAGCCACCGGGAGGTACAGGTCCTTAAGCTCCTGGTAAAAGGCTATGCCAATAAAAACATAGCCAAGGAGCTGGACATAAGCGACAAAACGGTGAGCACTTATAAACTGCGGCTGCTTAACAAAATAGGCGGCCATAGTACGGTAGACCTAATCAACTTTGCCAACTATAACCCCGACCTCATCGGCGGGGGCGAGTCGGAAGTAGAGGCTTAAAGTGGTACTTTTGCCCAAATTATAAGGGCTTTGGGAAACATTGTAGCCATCGTAGGCCGCCCCAACGTAGGCAAATCCACTCTTTTTAACCGTCTTACCGAACAGCGCCGCGCCATAGTAGACGCGGTGCCGGGAGTGACCCGCGACCGGCTTTACGGCCAGGCAGAATGGAACGGCCGTACTTTTTCCGTGATCGACACGGGCGGCTACATCACCGGTTCTGAGGACGTCTTTGAAGAAGAAATACGCCGGCAAGTAAAACTGGCCCTCGATGAGGCCCAGGCCATTCTCTTCGTAGTGGATGTAGATCAGGGGCTCACCGGGCTCGACCAAGAAGTAGCGGAGCTCCTGCGCCGCCACCAAAAACCCGTTTTGCTGGTAGCCAATAAGGTAGATAACCACGCCCGGCAGGCGCAAAGCGCTGAATTCTACGGCATGGGCCTGGGCACGGTGCATACCATTTCTGCTATCAACGGCAGCGGTACCGGCGATCTACTGGATGCCCTGGTAGCAGAGCTGCCCCCCGAAACGGAAGAAGAAACCTCCGAGCTCCCCCGGCTGGCCGTGGTAGGGCGCCCCAATGCCGGTAAATCGTCCCTCATTAACGCCCTTACCGGAGAAGAACGCCACATCGTAACCGAAGTGGCCGGTACCACCCGAGACGCCATCAATACCCGCTACCGTCTTTATGGGCAAGACTTCCTGCTCATAGACACGGCCGGGGTACGCAAAAAGGCCAAAGTACACGAAGACATCGAATTTTATTCCGTGCTTCGAGCGGTACGCGCCATCGAAAGCGCCGATGTATGCTTGCTTATGATCGATGCCGAAAGGGGATTTGAAAGCCAGGACCTCTCCATCTTTAGCCTGGCGCACAAGAACCGGAAAGGCATCATCCTGCTGGTCAATAAGTGGGATCTGGTAGCAAAAGACACCCACACGGCCAAGCGTTTCAAAGCCCATATCCTGCGCAAGCTGGAGCCCTTTACCGACCTGCCGGTCTTTTTCATCAGTGCCCTCCACAAAAAGCGCATTTATCAGGCCGTGCAGGAAGCGGTAGCCATCCATGAGCGGCGCAAGCAGCACATTTCCACCTCTAAGCTCAACGACCTCCTGCTGCCCATTATCAAGCACAACCCACCGCCCGCCACCAAGGGGAAGCACATCAAGATCAAATTCATTACCCAGCTCCCTACCGCCACCCCGGCTTTCGCTTTTTTTGCCAACCTGCCCCAGTACGTTAAGGAGCCCTATAAGCGCTTCCTGGAAAATCAGCTGCGGGAGCATTTTGATTTTAGCGGCGTGCCCATTCAAGTGTACTTACGGAAGAAGTGATTGGGCTTACCCTTTAAAAAATTGATAATACCCTAACATCCGGAAAGTTACTCCTTTCCCGATGAAGGCCATTTTGGGATGCTAATGAGCCTATTGCCATCCCTGGACAGAAAGTTACGTGCAGGGGAGTGCTCTTCCACCAACCCTCTTTTTTACAGAATTTTAGCACCTTAAATTCCCCAAAGAGAACTTTAGGCCGCGTCTGGACCGCCGGAGTTCTATTTCTTGGAAGCATGCCGCTCGGGATTGGCTGCTTTTGATGGGGTAGCAGGTGTTAAGCCACCATGTGTGGTGTAGACTTTTTGCCTTTCGCGTCCTTCGCGCAACCCTTCGTGTACTCTCACCTGCCCCGCAGAATTGCGGGGTGGTGAATAAAAGGGAGCGCTAGCGCCCCCACAGGAAGCACTGGCAGTCTAAAATCCAAAAGCGCAGCGATCGAATGTCTAGCTTCTATTCCTCCCTTGCCTTACCTGCCTCACTTCCCTCACCAGTTAAACAGTTACCCAGTTCAACAATTTAACCTTATCGAGTGCAGCGTACCCTTGTTATACCAACAGGATATGGGGCGGCTGTGCCGCTTTAGGGGGCCTATCCCCTCAAAAAAGCCGGCCGGATTTTAAGCAAAGGTTCGCTTCTCCGCGATTTGTGGCCAAGCGCCTTTTTTAGCCCCCGGCCCCTCGGGGTTCTTTAAAGGCGGAGGTAGGCTATAGCTCCGGGCATTTACCAGCCTCCGCTGGCGCCCCCGCCACCAAAGCCCCCGCCGCCAAAGCCGCCACTAAAGCCCCCGCCGCCGAGGCCTCCGCCACCACCACCGAAGCCGCCGCCCCCCATGGGCATACCGCCTAGCCATATACCGCCCGCCATGCCGCGTCGGTAGCCGCTTCCGCGGCCCCCACCGCGGCCACCCCGGCGCTTAAAGAGCAGGTAGAGCATCACCAGTGCCAGCAAAGCCAGGGGCAAATACGAAAGGGGCCCCCGTTCCTTGCCACGGCCGCCCCCGCTACCATCAAAAGTACCTTGCAAAATGCGCACTACCTGGATTACCCCATTTTTCACCCCTTCATAATACTGCTCTTTGCGAAAGGCCGGGATCATGTCGTTTTCGATTACCATCTTCGTCTTGGCATCCGTGAGATAGGGTTCCAGGCCGTAGCCGTTCTGGATGGCCACCTTACGCTCTTCCATGGCCAGGAGCATAATGAGGCCGTTGTCTGCCTTACCCTGGCCCACGCCCCATTGCTGCCCCAGCTCGGCCGCGTAGAGGTTGGGGTCTTCTCCGCCCAGGCTTTGGATGGTTACCACTACTATTTGGGTAGAAGTGGTATCCGCATAGCCCGTAAGAAACTGATTCAGGCGCTGTTCCTGCTTTTCGCTTAGCACTTCTGCGAAATCATTTACCGGCACATCGCCCGGCAGCGGCTCTGGAAACCGTGGCTCACTTTGGGCAGCCGCCCCCAAACAAAAAAGGGCCCAGAGGCCCAGCGTAAGTTTAAGACTTAGATATTTCATCGCTCAGTTCGTTATCGTCATCATCCTGTACCGGAAAGTATTCAGCCAGGGCTTTCCCGGCCATTTCGATGCCCGCCACCAGGCCCTTCACGAAGTAGTCCTGCCGGAAGTGCTCCTGCAGGGTATCGCGGATATCATCCCAAAAGCCCTCCGGCACCTTTTCGTTTATGCCTTTATCGCCCAGGATGGTAAACTGCTTATCTTCCGTAGCCAGATAAAAAAGCACCCCGTTGCGCCGCTCGGTTTGGGTCATTCCCGCCTCTTCAAATATTTTCTGGGCATGTTCCCGGTTGGGTTCATCGGTATGGGCTTCCAGGTGCACCCTTAGCTCGCCGCTGGTGCGGTTTTCAGCGGCGCGGATGGCGGCTACAATTTCCGCTTCTTCCGCTTGGGTAAAGAAATTTTTGGGGTCTCTTTTCTTGCTCATGGCTTAGCGGTACTTTGGTTTATACGGCCTGGCGGCCAAATGTGGTTCCGGCGCTAAAATTGCACTTCCGGGGCCTGATCAGCGCCTTCATCGGACTCGAAATAGCCCTTCTTCTCGAAACCACCCATGCTGGCCACAAAGGTTTGCGGAAATTTACGGATATAAGTATTGTAAGCGCGTACCGCCTCGTTGAAACGGCGGCGCTCCACCGAAATACGGTTTTCCGTGCCTTCCAACTGAGATTGCAGCGCCAGGAAATTCTGGCTGGCTTTGAGATTGGGGTAGCGCTCTACGGTAACCAAAAGCCTGCTGAGTGCACCGCTTAGCTTTTGCTGCGCTTTTTGAAATTTTTGGATTTGCTGCGGGTTTAGGTTTTCCGCGTCTACATTAATGCCCGTGGCCTGGCTGCGGGCCTCGATCACCTCGGTCAGGGTTTCCTGTTCAAAATCGGCGTAGCCTTTCACGGTATTCACCAAATTGGGAACCAAGTCTGCGCGGCGTTGGTAAGCCGTTTCCACATTGGCCCACTGCGCGGTGGCCCCTTCCTGGTAGTCTACCATCTGATTGTACATCCCGCGCAGCGAGAAGAAGGCGATCAGTACTAGCCCCCCTACTACGAGCAGCGCTATGAGTCCTTTTTTCATGGTGTAATTTGCTAATTTAGTTTAGAGCGCCAGTGCGAAAGTGGTGCCAAGGTACAGCATCTGCCGCAATGGCATAGC
>JAVLBR010000097.1:0-8192 GCA_031581125.1 Schleiferiaceae bacterium
ATGGAATGGCACAATTGTTTTTCGGCGCAGCGCCTCGGGGCGGAGCGTACTACGGTGGACCCGCGTACCGCGTACGAGCGGGACTACGACCGGCTGATTTTTTCCGCTCCTTTTCGGCGCTTGCAGGGCAAGACGCAGGTATTTCCGCTGCCGGAACGCGTGTTCGTGCACAACCGGCTTACGCACTCCCTGGAGGTGGTAAGCGTGGGCCGCTCCCTGGGTACCGAAGTGGGCGGGCGCCTGGCGGAGCGGCCGGAACTGGCGGGGCATCCGGAAGCACAGGTCTTTTACCGGCATCAGTTGCGGACGGTCCTCTCGGCGGCTTGCCTGGCCCATGATATAGGCAACCCCGCCTTTGGGCACGCCGGCGAAGATGCTATTTCCCGCTATTTCCGGGAGCGCGAAGGGGATACGGCTTTTAGCGGGCAGTTTACCGCAGCGCAGTGGCGCGACTTAACCCGTTTTGAGGGCAATGCCAACGCTTTCCGCCTGCTCACCCGCCATTTTCCGGGGCGCCTGCCGGGTGGCTTTCAGCTTACCTACACCACCCTGGCCAGTATGCTCAAATATCCCTGTGAATCCACGGGCCAGGATAAAAAGGCGGGAAAGCACCGCAGTAAATATGGCTATTTCCAGAGCGATGCGGCGGCCTTTGACCGGCTGCTTAAGGAACTGCCCCTGGCAGAAGACAGCGCCCGGCCCCGGGCTCATTTCCGCCATCCCTTTGTGTACCTGGTGGAGGCAGCCGATGATATCTGCTACACGGTAATGGATTATGAGGATGGCCACCGGCTGGGCATCCTGAGCTTTGAAGAGCTGAAAGGGGATTTTTGGGAGCTGCTGGAGGCAGCCGGTACGGTGGACATGCACCAGGTAAACCTGCATCTGGAAAGGCTGCGGGAAGACAAGGAAGAAGCGGTAGCCTACCTGCGCGCCAAGGTGATCGGCGCCCTGGTAAGCGCCTGCGTAGCGGTGTTTATGGAGGAAAGTCCGGCTATTTTGGCGGGCCGTTATGGGCAGAGCTTACTGGAAGGAGCGCCCGAGTTTAAAGATGTGCTCGGTAAAATTGAGAAAAAGTCTTTTCAACGCATTTACAACCACGAAAGCGTGGTGAAGATCGAGCTGGCCGGATTTGAGATCATGAGTGGCCTGATAGCCGATCTGGTGGAAGCAGCCACGCTCCCCCCGGAGCGGCGCCACAAGCGCCATCAAAAAGTGCTGGGCCTTATGCCCCGGCCCTACCAGGTGGCCGGTTCCCCGTACGAGAAGATCATGGGCGTGCTGGATTACGTCTCCAGCATGACCGACCCCTACGCGCTGGAGCTGTACCGCCATTTGCGGGGCATCAGCATTCCGGGGCTTTGATTTAATCTTTGGCCGGCTTGTAAAGAATGATGATCTGCACCATGATGGCGCTGATCACCAGGAAGATGATCTCGATCCGGGTAAAGAGATCAATGGTTTTCATGGTGTTTTTGCTGATCTCCATCTGCCTTTTTCCCTCGTTGAGCTGCACTTTGGAGAGATTGGACAGGGTGTGCACCGTGGCATTGATGGCCTTCAGCAGTCCCTCGATGCGGGTATATCCGGAGGCGATGTACTCGTTTTCTTCCTGGTTGATGGTTTCCAGTTGTTCTTGGAGCGCCCTAAAAATGGTTTTTTCCTGGCGGGTGAGCCGGGTTTGCCGGTAGCGCTGCAGGAGGCCCTGGATATCTTGGTTTACCTGCCCATTGTCGCGCCGAAAAAAAACGCTGTCTTCCCGGGCTACCGCTATTTCCTTTTCCTGCACCAGCAGGGAAAGCTCAAAAATGAGGTCATTGGCCACGATGCGGTCTTCATAGATGGAGGTAACGGATTGCTTAAGTTTTTGAAAATTGCTGCGGTCTACCAGGTTGGTGGTCAGCACGATGATAAAGATCAGGAGGATGCCGGTGATCCATTTTAACTTGTGGAAGGTGTTCATGGGGCGGGTGTTTTGGTAGCAGGGGGGGGATGCGTTTTCCCCCACGGGGTGCTCAAAAATAAGCTAAAAAGGGCTTGTCATGCGGGGGAATAGGGCCGCTCCGAGGCAGTTTTAGAAACGGAGTAGTTCCCTTTAGCGAGCGCAGGCAGGGGACCTACCGGCCCGTGGTGGCGGGGAAGGAGGCCCTCCGCTTTCCGCCCGCCCGGATCTTAGGCCCCCTTTATCTCTTCCTTATCTTTGGGGCCGCCATAAGGAAGGCGCTCTTATGAATTCCCGATCTCTGAAAATAGGCCTTTTGCTGCTTAGCATGGCCGCTTCCGGCCTGCTCCGCGGTTTAGAGTTTGACATTTACAGCCTTCAGGATGGGCTCGCCAGTGCCCGCATTAACGATCTACAAGAAGGGCCGCGGGGCTACCTTTACCTGGCTACCGACCAGGGATTATCCCGTTTTGACGGGCATAATTTTGTGAACTTCCCCCGGGACTATCCCCTGGCCACTTTTGCGGAGCCCGGTTTTCACAAGCTCCGGCTGCACCGAGATACCCTCTACGCGCTATCCCGCAGCGGGGGCTACGCATGGCTGGCGCTTTCGTCTTATCAATCCGGCCGCGTGCGGGTGGCGGGGGGGCTTAGCGACCTCTTATTCCGGCACGGGCAGCGCTATTTATATACCGCCCGCGGGGAGCTGCAGCGCTGGCGGGGAAACGAGCAGCGCGCCTGCCGGCAGTTTAGGGGCGGCTACGGGCAGCTCCTCTTTGGCCGGGCCGGGCGCCTCTATCTGAGCGATGACCGCGGTCTCTACGCCGTGGCGGCACGTACCCTCGCCCTTGAGAACCAGGTGGCCCATCGCGGTTTGGCTTTCTATCCCCACGAGGTATTGTACCGTAATAAGAGCGGCTTTGCCTTTCGCTCTATGCAGAGCAGCCGCTTCTACAGCTACCAGCTCGAGCCGGCTTACGCCCTGAGCGATAGCATCCCCCCCCTCAGCAATACGGCCCTGCGCCCCGCGGGGGCCGAGCGCTGGTGGGGCATCGAAAATTTTAACCGCCTCTACGGGCCGGGCCCCGAAGCCACCGCGCTGCGAACGGCCCTGGCCGAGTACGAGCTGCGCCAGCTCTATCAGGTGGATAAGCAGCGGATCTACCTCGCTACCAACCGCGGGCTGGTAGTGATCCGCTTAGACCCGGCGCCCTTCTACGCTTTCCGGGACGCTGGCCACGGGGAGGGGCAGGAGGCGGTACGCGTGCGCCGCAGTATCCTGAGCGATAGCCTGGGGCGGATTTTCCTTTTGGGCTATCCCAGCCTGCAGGTGGTGCATCCCGACGGCCGCCAGCGCAGCTTTCACGTGGATGGCCTGTACACCTACGATGGCTTGCTTACCGATTCCGTGCTTTACTGTGCCGCCGAGGGCTACGGGCTGAGCATCTTTGACCGGCGGAAGCGCCGCTGGCGTTTCGTGCGGACGCCCCAAGGGGCGGGGGCCTATCTTTACGTGATTGAAGAGGCCTCGGACGGCTCCTTTTTTTTGGGGGGGTATGACGGGCTTTATCGCTACCGGCCTGGTGCGGAGTGGCTGCAGCGCTGCCGCCTCCGGGGGGCGCCACCGGACCTGCGGATTTACGACCTGGCCTACCTGGCCCCCAGCGGCCGCCTGCTGGCCGCTACTTCGGCGGGCCTGGCCCGCTTGCATCCGGATAGTAACGGCACCTGGCGCTGGCAGGCGGCGCCGGCCGCGCCCCCGCGCGGGGGCGCCCGCTGTTTGCACTATGATGCGGACCGTCAGCTCATCTTCCTCGGCACCCAGCAGGGCATCGCCTTGCATGATTATCCCAGCCTGCGGCGCCGTCCGGGGGCCTATACCGCCCCCCGCACCGGCGACCCCCGCGTGCTCAGCTTCCTCCCCGGGCCCCGCGGGGCCTTATGGTTTTCCACCATGAGCGGCCTCGGCCGCCTCAACAAGCGCCTGGTCCAGGACCGCTATTTGGACCGCAGTGATGGCCTGCAGAATGCGGAGTTTAATTACCAGGCCGCTACCACCCTGGGCGATTCCCTGCTGCTCTTTGGAGGGCTCACCGGCTACGACGGCATCTATCCGGCGCGTTGGCCCCGTGATACATCGCCCCCTCCGCAGGTGGCGGCCGTAGCGCGCTACACTTTTGCAGATCGCAAAAAGCGCTTTTTGCTAGACAGCCTGGGGGAGCTCCAGTTTTTTCGCGGCCGGGAGCGGATCAGCCTCTACCTGCGGTTGCCTCACCAGCGGGCCCGCCGCGGCCGCTTTGAGTACCGGGTAAACGAGGGCCCCTGGAATACCGCCCGGGGCGGCATTATTGCCGGCTTGCCCGGCATCGAGGAGGGGCTGCATCAGCTAGACCTCCGCTTCCTGCCCCTGGGCCAGCTGGATGCGGATCGCTTTCGCCGTATCAAGTTCCGGGTACGCCTGCCCTGGCATCAGTCCCAGCGCTTCCGGCTGCTGCTGTTGATCCTCCTGCTGGTACTGCTCCTCCTTTTCCTCTGGCAGGCCTATCGCCTGGCCCGCCGCGAGCGCCGGGTAAGGCGCGAGGTGGCTATGGACCTCCACGATGAGGTAGGCACCCTGCTCACCCGGGCCCGCTTTTTGCTGCGGGGGCGCGAGCGCCAGGAATCCCTGCTGGCCAATACCCTCGCCGAAGCGGGCCAGAGCCTTAAGCTCTACGTGAGTACCCTGCAGAGTGGGCCCCGGGATTTTCCCCAGCTGGTGGTGTATTTGGAAGATTTCCTTTTCGGCTTTTTCCAGGGCAGCTCCCTGGAGTTTGAGCTCTCCGCACCCCAGCGCCCGTCCTTGCCCCTGCCGGAAAAGGTTTTTCGCGATATTATCATGGTGGTGCGCGAGGCCGCCAGTAACACCCAAAAACACGCCCGGGCAGCTGCTTTTTACCTGGCGCTGCGGGTAGAGAAGGGCTACATTTACCTGGACATTTGGGACGATGGAAGCTTCAAAGAACCCGCTCCGGAGGGGGTAGGGACAGGATATGGCTTAGCTAATATGCGGCGGCGGGCCGAGCGGGCTCAGGGCTATGGCCACCAGCACCTTTCTGCAGAGGGGGCGCTGCACCTTTCCTTCCGTTTTAAAGTTTCCGAAACTTAAATAGCTCCCCCTTGCTATTGATCTTCAGCTTGCGGTAAATGTTCTTGATGTGCATGCGTACCGTATTGATGCTGATGGCCCGATGGGCCGCAATCATTTTGTAGCTCTTGCCGTCCAGGATGTCGTCCAGCACATTTTGCTCTCGCTGGGTAAGCCCATCGTAAAGCTGCTTGCCCTGGTGGAAGTATTCGGTTATCTTACGAGCCACGCTCGGGGTCAGAAAGGAGCCCCCCTGTTCAATTATTTCCAGGGCCTCGTAGGGTTGTACGTTTTTACTCTGTTTGTCTATATAGCCCACCGCCCCCAGTTGAAGGGCCCGGAATATCACCTCCCCATCATCCATTATACTGTTGATGATGACCTGCGCGGCTGGGAATTGCCGCAGCAGGGTCTTCAGGGCCGGAAGCCCCGCCAGGCCGGGGGTGATCATGTCCAGGAGAATGTACTGCGGCGCCCACTGGCTTTCCAGTAAATCTTCTGCCTTGCTAAATCCCTCGATATACCGCCCCGGCCAGCGGTGGGTCAGTTCTTCATAAAGAAAGCTTCGCAGGTGCGGATCGTCCTCAATGATGGCTAAGTAGATCGGTTTCATGCTATCTACGTTTTCGGAAGGGCCCATAATGGCCCTGCCCGTGGCGGCAGGGGTCACCTTCTGGTGGGCCGAGCTTATTTTTAAGCATTTAACTTTACAAAACTAAGCAAGAGAACCAGGCAGCCGGCAGGGCAGTAAGGCCCCGGCCGGGCATGCCTAAAAAATGATTATTTAACCCCATATTTACAATATGTTAACTTTTTAAAGCGCCCAAATAAATAGCCGCGCTCACCCGGCGCCCCCCCTGGCAGCTAAAGTACTTAAGTACAGTGCCTAAAGGCCAGGAGGGGCGCCATAGCTTGAGCCAGGGCGCCGCTACATAATTTATACCTAACAAAGTACTTAGCCGCAGAGGGAAAGGATCAGACGGATTAGCGCAAGCGCTAATGGAATAAAATAAAAAGTTAATAAACCATTGAAAATAAAAGGAATATAGAATAAAATAAGCCTTTAAATATAATAGCTGATGGCGCTCCCCCATGATTATGTGGTGTGTCCACGCTACACGAACTAATTAAAAGTTGCATTTTTGCCCGAAATTTTAGGCCATTAGTGCAATGATTTATACCTATAATGCCTTATAAGCTCATAAATTATAAACCTCAACCGCCCGCCAGGCGGGAGCAGGCGGCCGTCCTTGTCCTTAGGCCCCGGGAAAAAATGGGGAGGAACTTAAGCCGGGGGCCTTCCTTCGTTTCCGCGCGCGGCGCTCATAGCTATGGCCATGCAGGGGGCCCGGCTGCGCCGGCCCTTGCTACCGGGGCAGTTTATGGCCCTTGGCCAAATGTGCCCGCTGCCCAGTGGCTGCTCTCCGGCCCGCAGCATCGGTCTCCGGCGGGGCCCTTTTCCCCGGCTGGTTTGAGGCATCGGTCAAATACAGGGGGCGTACCTCATTTTTAGCTAATCAGGGATTAAGAAATGGAAGCAAGAACTACTAGACGATCTATTACGGCCTTTCCGGCGCGTTTCGCCGCGGAGAGAAGCCGCCGTGCCTACGAGGCCCCGCGGAGAGGGGCGCCAGGTTTTAAGGCCCGGCCCGCGGCGGCCCGCCCCGCCGCCGCTTGCCCCGGCGGAGCGCAGGGGGCTGCCGCTACGCTTATTTATGGGAGAAAATGCCCCGTGCCACCGGCCCTGGGGATCGTTTGCGCTGTTTCCCCCTGCCTGGAGGACCGCGCTGCTCCGAAAAAAAGCCCGCTGCTTCCACCCCGGCACCATCCCGCCGGGCGGAGCACTATTGGCGCGGGGGCCCAGCAGCCGCCGGCCTATCCCACCCGCTGTCAAGACTTTAAAGGTAACCACAACCCCCTGCTCCACCGGCTGCTGCCCGCGGCGCCCGGTAGCCACCCAAAAACGATCGCTTAACGGCCCCCAACCATATTTTCATTTGTCCTTGAAAAAAACTACGCAAATGCATAATCAGATCTATTCGCTATGGGCTAGGTTACAGCCTGTATGCAGCATTCTCAACAAGTACACCTTCCACCTTCTTCCTCATGTTACCAACGCACTTACTAGTGTTTGCCCACAAACCAGGGCCGTCTTAGGTAACAACTCAGCAGCTACCCCCGCTGCTTACGGCTTAAAGGCATGTCGCCTTCTGTTCTTCGCAGCTCTTCTGACGTTGACAGGGGCGGCGCAGGCGCAGACCGCGGCCGAAAGCGTGACTTTTGATGGAGAGCAGACGGTAACAGAAGGTAACGGCGTTAACTTCGGTTTGAATCGTAGTGTTGCTTTACCTATTGGAGAATATGCGTTTACGGCTCAAGATGCTGATGGCCTACCTATTCATGCAGCTATTTCGTCTACGTCCACCGTTGCTGCCCAAGGTTCTAATAGTTTTAAATACCTAAGTACTAGAGCCACTCGATATGATACATGGCTTCGGTTTCCGGGTTTTGATGCTGGGGATCAGGTCGAGATTCGGGTAAGAAAAAACAACCCCCAAGCTTTTCCTGACGACAATTTCTGGTGGGTGGTATCTTCAAGTGAAAACCCGGCAGACTGGGTTGACCCCCAAAATAGCAGATCCCTTCCGCAGCCAAGTTCATTAGCTCCTTACGATACATCTCCTCAACCTCAAGGCCTTCTGGGTCCGACTTCAACACCGGACTGGCCGATTGGTGAGCAGTCCTGGGACGGCGATTATGCTCGAGGAGGATCATACTCTTCCGGGGCATTTGCGACAGATTGGCAAGCCACAGTGACCGTGTCGGAATGTGGGAACTTTTTCGCGTTTGGTAAATACGATCCTTGGAATGCTGACGATAGCTATTTCGTGCAGTACCGCGCTCCGGGCGGAACCTGGCAGGATGTGGCCGCTAGCGATTTCAACTCGATCAATCCGACCGACGCAAGCGTGGGCTGTGTACTTCCAAGCCCCGAACTCACTCACATCAAATCGGCCTCTCTGGACGATGGCGGCGACGGCGTGGCCGATGCCGGCGACCAGATCACCTACACCTTTACAGTAGAAAACACCGGTAATGCTGCTGCCACCAACGTAAGCATCGCTG
>JAVLBR010000098.1:0-8162 GCA_031581125.1 Schleiferiaceae bacterium
GGCGCGGCGAAGCCGCTTCACCGCCGCGGCAATGGCCTCCGGGCGCACTTCCGTAAGCTCGCCCAGGCCGTAATGTGCCACAAGGCGGCGCACTTCCACCACCGGGCTGGCTATCACGGGAACACCGCATTTGATGTAGTCGAATACCTTATTGGGCAGGCTGTAACGGTAATTGAGGTTATTGGCTTTGTCCAGGCTTAGGCCGGCATCAGCCGCCTGGGTGTAGCGCAGCAGCTCTTGGTAGGGCTGCGGGGGGACGAAGTGTACCCGTGCGGTGAGCTCCAGCTGCACGGCCTGCTCGCGAAGCTGGGGCAGCACGTCGCCCCGGCCTACCAGGAGCAAATGGACCTCTGCGGGCAGTAAGCTTAAGGCTTCCAGGGCCTCTTCCATGCCCCGGTGCACATTGATACCGGAGCCCTGATTGATAAGGAGAAAAGCGGCTTCCGGGAGTCCCAGCTCGCTTCGGGAAGCGGCGGGAGGACGGTAGGCATCGCCCAGATTGCGCACCACGGTGGGGTTTACGCCGTAGGCGTTCCGGTAGAGCCGGGCGATGCTTTCATTAACGGTGATCATTTGGTGGAGCCGCGGTAAGATGGCCTTTTCCAGCGCTTCCCAAATGCCCCGCACCAGGGGACGATGCTGCAGTTCCGGGGCGCCCGTAAAATATTCGTGACTATCGTAAAGGAGGGGACGTCCGGTAAGGCGCGCCACCAAAAAGTTGGGCAGCAGGGTATCCAGGTCGTTGCTCCAGTAGAGGTCAAAAGGGCGGCTCAATAAAAACCCGAGCAGGCGCAGCTGGTAGCTGGCGTAAAAGAGCCAGCCCCGGTGGAAAGGTAAGCGAAAACGGACCGTTTCGTAAGCAGGCGTAAAGGGCATACTGCCGGGCAGGCGCCGGCCCACAAAGGTCACCGAGTACCCCTCTTCCCGGAGCAGCGCTATGCTGCGCTGGACCCGCTGGTCGGTGGCCAAATCGTTGGTTACCGTAATGACTGCCTTCTTCATACTTTTGAGCGCCCACAAAGAACGCAATTTTGGCCCAAGAGCTGCCTTCCCTTTCCATCGACGCCTACGACTACCCACTGCCCGATGAGCGGATAGCTCGCTATCCCGCCCCGCGGGGCCACTCCCGCCTATTGCTGTACCGCGCGGACCAGCCCAGTGGGCACCCCTATGCGGAACTTTCCCAGCTTTTGCCCCCCGGGAGCCTCCTGCTGCTCAACGAGACCAAGGTGGTGCAGGCGCGGCTTCTTTTTCCCCGGGCGCAGGGCCGGCCCATCGAGGTATTTTGCCTGGAGCCGGAAGACCAGCAAAGTGTAGAAACCGCCATGCAAAGCCGCCACGCCATTACCTACCGCTGCCTGGTGGGCGGCGCCAAAAAGTGGAAAGACCACCAGTGGCTGGAAGTAAATACCGAAAACTGGAAGCTCCGGGCCCAGCGCCTGGGGCGCGGAGAAGGGTATTTCCGCATCCGGCTCGAATGGGAAGGACCAGAGACCTTCGGGGAGCTGCTCGAGATGGCCGGAAAAACGCCCCTGCCCCCCTATCTCCAGCGTCCCGCCGAAGAAAGCGACCGCGAGCGGTATCAAACCGTTTTTGCCAGCCGGCCGGGCAGTGTAGCCGCCCCCACCGCGGGCCTGCACTTTACCCCCGAGCTGCTGCAGGAAGTAAAGAACCAGGGCCATGAGCTGGCCCATCTCACCCTGCACGTGGGCGCCGGGACCTTTAAGCCCGTGAGCCATGACGATGTGCGCGAGCACGTCATGCACGCGGAAGAAGTGTGGATATCCCAGGCCTTTTTACAGCAAGTAAGCGCCCAGTTGCGCCGGGACGCGCCCCTAATCCCGGTTGGGACTACTTCGCTCCGGGCCCTGGAAAGCAGTTACCACCTGGCTTGCCTCTGGAAGGCGGGCCGTCTCCCCCGGCTCAGTCCAGCGGAAGTCCCCCAGTGGGCCGGATTTGACCGGGATCTTCCCCGCCCAGCGCCGGCGGAGGCACTAAGCGAACTGGCCCAGGCCATGGAAAGCCAAGGCCTATCGCGCCTTCGATTTCATACCCAACTCATCATCGCCCCCGGCTACCAGCACCGCCTCATCACCGGCCTCATTACCAATTTTCACCAGCCCCGCAGTACCCTACTGCTATTGGTAGCTTCGCTGGTGGGCCCCCGCTGGCGCGCTATTTACCAGTGGGCCCTGGAGCATGATTTTCGCTTTTTAAGCTACGGCGACGGCCAGCTTTTGCTTCCTTTTTCCGAGCCCTCTGCTCCTTAATGGGGGGCCTGCCGGCCAAATGTGCACCAACGCGCCGGAAACGGCCGCTCCTTTGGTAAAATTGCTACATTCGAACTCATTTTTCACCTCCAAAAACGCCCCCTCATGATCCGAAAAACCCTCTTACTATTGGCCTTAATAGCCGGACTTGGCCTAACCGCCCAGGACGTAATGACGCCCAAACTGCTCTGGAAACTGGGCCGGGTAAGCCTGGAAGATGTCTCCGCGGATGGCAAATCCTTTTTGTACGGCGTCACCCGCTACCATATTGACTCCAATAATGCCCAGCGCGACCTCTACCTGCTCTCCACCGATGGGGGCGAGCCTCACCGCCTTACCAATCTGGAAGGGCGGGTTTCCGGGGCCCAGTTTTTGGGCGAGAAAGTGGGTTATTCCTATCAGGGCCAGTTTTACCAGGTAAACCGCGACGGTACCGGGCGAAAAGCCCTCACCGATATAGAAGGTGGTATAAGCGGGGCCAAAGCCTACCCGCAGGAAAACGGAAGCGTCACCCTCCTCTTCACCAAAAAGTTCAAAACCAGCCGCAACGCCAAGGACCTTTATCCTGGACTCCCCGAGGCCGAAGTGCGCATTATCGATGATCTGATGTACCGCCACTGGGATCAGTGGAACGACTACAAAAGCACCCATCTGTGCCTGGCCCGCTACGGGGGCCAGCCCGTAGAAAACTTTCAGGACCTCATGGAGAATGAACCCTATGACACGCCGGTACCGCCTTTCGGCGGGCCCGCGGCCTATACCCTCAGTCCAGACGGCCGCTACGTGGTGTATGAGAGTAAAAAACTTACCGGCCGGGAATTTTCCGAACAAACCAACTCTCAGCTTTACCAAGTAGACCTGCAAACGGGCCAAACCGAACTCCTTACTGAAGACCTGGAAGGCTACGATAAGCAGCCGCACTTTTCCCCGGATGGTCAAAAACTGGCCTTTCTGAGCATGGCCACCAATGGCTACGAAAGTGATGTAAACGACCTGCTCATCATGGATATGGAAAGCCGGGAGATACGCCGGGTGCTTCGCGAAGCCGGCCGTTACGACGAACTCACCTTTCACTCCCTGGCCTGGAAAGACCAGGATGAGCTCATAGCCGGCGTTCCTTACCAGGGGAGCAATCAGCTTTTCAAGGTAGACCTCTCCCAAAAAACCGCTGCGCTAAAACAGATCACCTCGGATGCGCATAATTACAACCATTTTGAATGGAGCGGCGGTACCCTGCTGGTAAACCGCCAAGATATGAACCACGCTAATGAGGTGTACCGCGTAGACCCTAAAAATGGAGAAGCCCGCCAGCTCACCACGGTAAATAATGACATCTACAGCGCCCTGAATACGAGCCGTGTGGAATCCCGCACCATCCGCACCAGCGATGGGAAGGATATGCAGACCTGGGTGATCTACCCGCCCAATTTTGACCCCGAAAAAAAGTATCCCACCCTCCTATATTGCCAGGGTGGCCCCCAGGCCATGGTCTCCCAGTTTTACAGCTTCCGGTGGAACTTCCAGCTCATGGCGGCCCAAGGCTACATCGTGGTGGCGCCCAATCGGCGCGGCCTACCCGGTTTTGGCCGGGAATGGAACGAGGCCATCTCCGGCGATTGGGGTGGCCAAGCCATGGAAGACTACCTCAGCGCCATAGATGCCCTGGCCCAGGAACCCTACGTAGATGAAAAAAACCTGGGCTGCGTGGGCGCCAGCTACGGCGGCTACTCCGTCTACATGCTGGCCGGTATTCACGAGGGGCGTTTCAGCAGCTTCATCAGCCACTGCGGCTTATTTAACCTGGAAAGCTGGTACCTGGCCACCGAAGAAATGTGGTTTGCCAATAAAGACCTGGGCGGTCCATTCTGGGAGGAAGGCAACCGGGAAACCTACGAGCGTTTTGACCCCAAAGAATACGTAGATAATTGGGACACCCCCCTGCTGGTATTCCACGGCGGCCGCGATTACCGGGTTCCAAAAAATCAGGGTATGGAGGCCTTCAATGCCGCCCAGCTGCAAGATGTACCTTCCAAGTTTGTATACTTCCCCAATGAGGGCCACTGGATATTAAGCCCCCAGAACGGCCTTATCTGGCACGACCAGTTTTTTAAATGGCTGGATAGGTGGTTGCGGTAATACTAAAGCTATTATAAGTTTAAACTAAAAAAGCCCGGGCGAAAGCCGGGCTTTTTTAGTTTGAAAACGGGGCGCCTTAAGTCCTGCGCTACATATTTCTACGATACTGACCGCCTACTTCAAAGAGCGCTTCGGTAATTTGCCCGAGGGAGCAATACTTGACCGCTTCCATGAGCACCTCGTAGAGGTTTTCGTTCTGGACGGCTGCCTCCTGTAATTTCTCCAGCCACTGGCTGCCGGCCTCGGCGTAGTTTTCGTGCAGGCGCCCCAGCATGGTGATCTGGTACTCCTTTTCTTCCTGGGTGGCGCGGATCACCTCACCGGGGGTAGTAGTGGGCGACCCAGTAGAGCTCAGGAAGGTATTAACCCCCACGATAGGATAATCTCCGCTGTGCTTGAGCGTCTCGTAATGCAGGGATTCTTCCTGGATTTTGCCGCGCTGGTACATGGTTTCCATGGCGCCCAGCACACCGCCCCGTTCGGTGATGCGGTCAAATTCACTAAGCACCGCTTCTTCTACCAGGTCCGTAAGCTCCTCGATGATGAAGCTGCCCTGGAGGGGATTTTCGTTTTTGGCCAGGCCTAGCTCTTTATTAATGATGAGCTGAATAGCCATGGCGCGGCGGACACTCTCCTCGGTAGGGGTGGTTATCGCCTCGTCGTAGGCATTGGTATGCAGGGAGTTGCAATTGTCATAGATGGCGTAGAGGGCCTGGAGCGTGGTGCGGATATCGTTGAATTGGATCTCCTGGGCGTGCAGGGAACGACCACTGGTCTGGATGTGGTATTTCAGCATCTGGGCCCGTTTATCAGCGCCGTACTTGTACTTAAGCGCCTTAGACCAAATACGCCGCGCGGCACGGCCAATGACCGCGTACTCCGGATCTACGCCATTGGAAAAGAAAAAGCTTAGGTTGGGGCCAAACTTATTGATGTCCATGCCCCGGCTGAGGTAGTACTCCACGTAGGTAAAGCCGTTAGCCAGGGTAAAGGCCAGTTGGGTTATAGGATTGGCGCCCGCTTCCGCGATGTGGTAACCCGAAATACTGACCGAATAGAAGTTGCGCACCTTTTGAGCGATGAAGCTCTCCTGCACGTCGCCCATGAGGCGCAGGGCAAATTCGGTGGAAAATATACAGGTATTTTGCGCTTGATCTTCCTTGAGGATATCGGCCTGTACGGTACCGCGTACGCTGGCCATCGTTTGATTTTTGATGCGCTGGTAAGTATCGGCGTCCAGCACCTGATCGCCGCTTATGCCTAGTAACATAAGGCCCAGCCCATTATTACCTTCCGGCAAATCGCCGTCCACGGCTACGCCAGAAAGAAGTTCTTGCTGAACCTTCTCGCTTACTTCCTTAGCGCCGGTGTCCAGTTCGGCATTGTCTTCCACCTTGGCCTTTTCGCCACGTTTGGCAATATTCCCCTGGTAGCGGGGGCGCTCGATGCCCCGGTCGTCGTAAAGTTCTTTGAGCTTGGCTTCAACTTGGTTCTCCAGGCCGTTTTCACGGATGTACTTCTCACACTGCTGATCTATGGCGGCATTCATAAAGAAAGCCAGGAGCATAGGGGCCGGCCCGTTGATGGTCATGCTCACCGAGGTGGTCGGATCACAGAGGTCAAAACCAGAATAGAGCTTTTTGGCATCATCCAGGCAGCAAATGCTCACGCCCGCGTTGCCTATTTTGCCGTAGATGTCGGGGCGGTGATCGGGATCATTGCCATAAAGGGTTACGGAGTCAAAGGCCGTACTCAAACGAGCCGCGGGCATATCCAGGCTCACGTAGTGAAAGCGCCGGTTGGTACGCTCGGGGCCCCCTTCCCCGGCAAACATCCGGGTGGGGTCTTCGCCCTGCCGCTTAAAGGGATAAATACCCGCCGTAAAGGGAAACTCTCCCGGTACATTCTCTTTAAGGTTCCACCGCAAGAGGTCACCCCAGGCCTGGTACTTAGGGAGGGCTATTTTGGGAACGGGCGTATGGCTGAGCGATTCGACGTGGGTTTGGATATTGATCTCTTTATCGCGTACGGTAAAGGAAAAAACCTCGTCCCGGTAGCGCTGCACCTTCTGTTCCCAATTTTGAATAATGTCCCAGTTGCGCGGATCCAGGTCTTTGCGCAAGTCTTCAAATTTCTCTATAAGAGACTGGAGAATATTGTCTTCTACTTTTGATGGTGCTGATTCTTTGAGCAGGTCAGGACCACCAAAGGAAAGTACCGCCTTATAAAGCCCGTAGAGGCTCTGCGCCACTTCTGCTTGCGCTTCGGCCTTTTCATCATAAGCGCGGTTGTTTTCGGCAATTTCGCTGAGGTAACGGGTCCGGTTGGGCGGGATAATGTAGATCTTCTCGCTCATTTCGGCGTCACTGGCCCAGCTGCTGGCCAGTTCCTTGGCCCCGGTTTTCTCCACGATCATGTCCATGAGGGCCCGGTAAAGATTGTTGGTGCCGGGATCATTAAACTGACTGGCAATGGTGCCGTACACGGGCATGGAATCGGGGTCCTGATTAAAGAGCTGGTTGTTCCGCTGGTATTGCTTTTTCACGTCGCGCAAGGCATCCAGGGCCCCACGCTTATCGAATTTGTTGAGCGCCACGATATCGGCAAAATCCAGCATATCTATTTTTTCAAGCTGGGTAGCCGCACCGTATTCGGGGGTCATCACGTAAAGGGCTACATCGCTGTGGTCGGTGATTTCCGTATCGCTCTGGCCTATGCCGGAGGTTTCCAGGATCACCAGGTCGTAATGGGCGGCTTTGAGAATATTTACGGCCTCTTTTACGTGCTTACTTAAGGCCAAATTGCTTTGGCGGGTAGCCAATGAACGCATGTAGACCCGGTTGCTCCGGATGGCGTTCATGCGGATCCGGTCGCCCAGGAGCGCACCACCGGTTTTCCGTTTGGAAGGATCTACCGATACGATGGCTATGGTCTTATCTTTATGGTCCAGGAGGAAACGCCGCACCAGCTCATCCACCAGGGAGGATTTGCCCGCCCCCCCGGTGCCGGTGATGCCCAGAACGGGCGTTTTGACCTTTTCGGCCGTTTGATCTATGGTATCCAGCACCGCCCGGGAGTCTTCCAGGTAATTTTCGGCAGCAGAGATAAGGCGGGCTATGGCTGGTTTAAATTTCTCATCCAGCTGTTTGGCTTCTCCGTTGATGTCTTTTCCGGTGGGGAAGTCGGCCTTTTCTACCATGTCATTGATCATGCCCTGGAGGCCCATTTCCCGACCATCGTCGGGGGAGTATATGCGGTCAATACCGTAATCATGCAGCTCCTGCTGCTCCTCGGGGAGGATCACACCGCCGCCACCGCCAAATATCTTGATATGCGCAGCGCCTTTTTCTTGGAGCAGATCGTGCATGTATTTGAAATACTCGATATGCCCACCCTGGTAAGAAGTCATGGCGATGGCCTGCGCGTCCTCCTGAATAGCCGTGTCTACCACCTCTTCTACGCTGCGGTCGTGCCCCAGGTGAATCACCTCACAACCAGTACCCTGGATAATGCGGCGCATCACATTAATGGCCGCATCATGCCCGTCAAAGAGGGAGGCCGCTGTAACGATTCGTACTTTATTTTTAGGTTTATAAGGGGCAAGGGTTTCCATAGCCGGGGAAATTTGAAGGGTAAAAATAAGGGATGATACGGGCAAAAATAAGCAATCGCAGAGGATAGCGCTCCTTGCGGGCCCTGCGTAGTGTCTGTCTATAAAGTCTCTCGCCCATGGCGAGACGATCGTCCTCAAAATGC
>JAVLBR010000099.1:0-8132 GCA_031581125.1 Schleiferiaceae bacterium
GCGCTTTTATCGTCCTCTCGCGCCTCGTTCTTGAACTTTCTAGACGAGACACCAGACTCTGTGGACAAACACTCAATAGTGTCTGTCAAGTCGGTCAGCTTGATTGCGCTTGCTTTCTCGCTAAAAGCGAGACTCCGCTTTTTGAAGCTACGCAAGCCTTCCCGAAAAGATCGGGACAGGCCCCGAATAAGTCGAAACAGGCCCCGAAATGCTTAGGGGCAGGCTGTTAGCGAACTTTCTAGGACAGCCCCCCAACGGTATGGACGGACACTAAATATCCCCGATGGCTTTACTCCGGTTGGCTCTCCGGAAAGCTACTATGCCGCCGGTAGTGGTCCATGTAGCCCTCATCAGCAAAGCTAAAGTACTGCTGGTGCCCCAGGATAAGATGGTCATGCACCAGGATATCGAGCATAAGCCCCGCATGCAGCAAACGATGCGTAAGACGCTTGTCTTCCCGGCTGGGTTGTAAGTTGCCTGAGGGGTGGTTATGGGCCAGGATTATGGCCGTAGCCTTCTTTTCCAGGGCTTTTCGAAATATGAGCCGCGGGTCCGCTATGGTGGCATTCATCCCGCCCTGACTGATCATTTCGGTAGCCAATAAGCGGTTTTTGGTATCCAGCATCAGCATCCAAAACTGCTCGTGATCCCAGTCCTCCATGTGCGGACGGAGTACGTTGAGGGAGTCTCTACTGCTTAAAATACGGGGGCGCTCCGTGGGGACTCCTCTGCTGCGGCGGCGGCCCAGTTCCAGGGCGGCCATGAGCACCACCGCTTTGGCCTGCCCTATCCCCCGGAAATCGCAGAGCTGAGCTACATTAAGCCGGCCCAGCTCGTGCAGATTATTTTGGACCGAGGCCAGCAGGCGTTTGGCCAGGTCCACGGCTGATTCATTCTGGCTCCCACTGCCCAGTAAAATGGCCACCAATTCGGCATCAGACAAAGCGCCACGGCCCTTGTGAAGCATCTTTTCCCGGGGGCGGTCATCCTCTGCCCAGGCCTTGATATTGCGCTCGCTCTTATAGGTACTCATAGGCTAAGGTTTACTATAAATAAGTAGATTACAATGGTCTAATATAGCAAAAAAAAGCCCGGCATCCAAATAGGTGCCGGGCTCTGAATCAACCAAACCTCAAATAAAAGCGTTTCGCGCTTTTAGGAAGCGGCTTGCTTAGCTGTAAGATCTACTTTGAGCTGAATACTGTTATCGATAGCCTTTTCCTTGGCTATTTCTGCAAATTCGGCAAAAGAGGTAGACCGGAATTTCACGTTCCACTTGCTGCGATCTATTACAAACTCCGGGGTAGAAAAACTTACCATCTGGTCATTCATCTCTACCTGAGCCGGGATGGTAATATTCTTGGTAATGCCGCGGAGCGTAAGGTTTCCGCTTACATGGTGGGTAGCGTTGGTGGTATCGCTCTCGGGAGCCGTTTTCACCTCAGTGATACTGAACTTGGCGGTGGGGAAAGAATCTACCGCAAAGAAGTCATTGCTTTTGAGGTGACCCACCAGTTTACCATACTTTTCTTTATCCTCCGCCAGGTCTACGGAATGGATAGAGTTCATATCTATCACGAAATTACCGGAGGTAAGCTTGCCGTCTTCTACTACAAACTCGCCGTCCTGTACCTGGAGAGTACCGTAGTGAGAGCCGTCTGCATAAGTTTTATAACCTCTCCAATCAATTTCGTCCCCTTCTCCTACGAGGTTGTATTGCTGGGCTTGATTGCCGGATTTGGCTACTTCTTTGGCCTCTTCTGTTTTCACATTGGCCTCAGGGGTGTTGCTGTTACAAGCTACGAGTAAAGTACTGGCAGCCAATAACGAAAGAAAGCTTTTCATGGTTTTCATAGTGTGCGATGGTTTTAAAGTTTAAACATCATTATACATTTTGCAAAGAAAAGAAACTCTTTTCATTTCTTAATTGTTTTTCTGAGGTCGGGTTTATTTTAGGCCTGCCGGCCAAATGTGGACTTCCTGCCGGCTGTTATTCCCCTAATTAGTGTCTGTCTAGAAAGTCTCTCGCCCGTGGCGAGACGATCGTCCTCAAAATCCTCATCTCGCTTCTAGCGAGACTGCGGTTTTATCGTCCTCTCGCGCCTCCCCGAAAACATCGGGACAGGCGTTCTTGAACTTTCTAGACGAGACACCGGACTCTATGGACAAACACTAAGTAGTAAAGCCTTTCCCAGGGGAAAAGCTTCCATTTTGGGGGCCATCACTTTTGGCCGGGAGGCCTGAACCGGCGCTCCTGCTGCACTTGAAAAAAAAAGGCGGGGATGAGGAGCATCATCAAGACTGGATTAAAAACCACCCGGTGGAGGTGGCTTATCATACTGGTAAAACCCTCCGGCTGCGAAAGATAGAGCAATAGGTAAGTAGGCATAAGCACCACCAGGCCAAAGAGGAGCACGTAAAAGGAAAACCGGAGAAAACGCTTTTCGTAAAAGAGTCCGTAGACCAGTATCATGGCAAAGATATCGTTGAGCAGGTACCTGAAGCCTTTATTTAAGCTGAAGGCGAGGGGGTCAACGGCCTGATAATCGGCAGTATAATTTAGTAAGGTGAAGGGTTGGGCACTGAGCAAGGCGTAAATATTGAGGTAGCGGTGAAATAGGTACACCAGCGCCAGGCCCAAGGCACCGATGCCTATGTAGAGCCATCGTTTCCAAGGCCTTAAATGTATGGGATTTCCGAGTAGGCGCATTACTGGGCGGGGGCGTCTTCCAGTGGCTTTTTGAAGGTACGTCGCTTACCTAAATGCATGACCCAAAGGTACCAAAGGATCAAAATGGCCAGGTACAACACCGCGGTAAAGCCATACTTGTGGAAGAAATGGTAGGCCTCTGCACTCCAGCTCACGTTGAGATAGCTTAAGAGGAAAAGCCGGCCAATGTTGGCCAAATGTATAAAGGCAATACCCGCCGGAATAAACCATAGCATGCGCGCGGGGCGGCCCCCGAAGGCGATGATGAAGGACAGGAAGATGATCATAATATTGATACCGTTACAGCCTTCCTCCACGGAGAGCGCGTACTGATCATTAAGCCAAAGGCTATCGTAGGTCCGCTCGGGTTGGTTTTGCTGGCGCAGGTGGTCATCATCTACGATAGTGACTTCATAACCAAGCCAGGAAGAAAAGCCACCGCAGTGGATGGCTACGTAGCGGGTGATGGGGTCTACCTCTGCCGGCTGGGCGGTATCATAGGCCCGGATGTAAAAGCCGTAAGCCACAGAGAGCAGCAGGTAAAGCCCAAAGAACTTGCCTAAAAAAAGGATGGTAGGTTTAAAAGTATGCCAGAGACTCATGGCTTAGAAGTCAAAGTATTGGTTAAAAAGAGCGGTTCGCAGTCCAAAAAAGCCCCAAAAAAGATTTCCGGCAGCGAAGGGCGCGGTGGACCGGGAGGCGTTTTCCTGCCGTAACTGCAAAGAGCGCCACCTAAGGCCTGCTTCCAGCTTGAGATTGCTGGCCGGATTTACCCGGTAAGCCACGCGTGCCAGGCCGTACCAGAAATGGCTACTGAGCCCCTGCCCCACCCAGTTTCCCTGGTCTTTTACCCGCTCGTTGTAAGAGCGATACAAATCGGTACCCCAATAATTTTGATCATCATCCATGCCCCGTAAAGCATAAATGAGGCGCCCCTCCAACTCCCAGCGACCCTGCCGGTACATGAGCTGCCCCAGGAGTTCGTGAAAATTGGCCCCGTAAGGATGGCTAGTGGGCTGCCGTAGTGGGCATAGTTGGTCAGTACGGTGCGGTGAGAATAGCTGTAAGGACGACTGCCATTGTATTCCAGACGGGCAAATAAGCCCTGGATGCCTAAAGCACCGTAATGTTTTAGCCCCAATTGCCAGGCATACTTATTAACCCAGCTGCCATTGCGCGCCAGTAGATCTTCGATGCTAAATTCATCGAGCAAAAACTGACCGTAGGCTTGATAGCCATCCATAATTTTATAGGATACGGCGCCGCCCAATAGGGCATTTCCGCTGCCTGAGCCCACAGCAAACTCGATGGGCCTGTAAAATATGACGGGATTAAAAAAACTGGCATCCAGCCCCCTTTGCTGGGTGGTATCCCCCAGAATGATGGCTTCAAAAAAGGCGATATTCCAGCGCTTACCGATGTTGATACTTAGGTAATGCGAGGAGAGGTATTTTTTACCGTAGACGTTATCATAAGCGGGGGCCCGTGCCTCTGGCCGGGTATCGTAGAGCTGCGCCCAAAGATTAAGGTACTTGACGGGACCAAACTGCGTTTCTATGCGGAAGTAGGGATAGGTAAAGCCGAAGTCCGACAAGAAGAGTGAGCGATACCCTTCCCCCAAAAAATGGCGACCCTGCCCCAGCGAAAAGCTAAAGTGCTTCCCGGGGCTATAAGCTACTGCTCCCGCCGGAAGACCGTAGTCTACTCCTCGATCGCCAAACCCCCGCACCGTACTTCCCTGGCCGGGGATAACCCGGTATTCGGCCGCATAACGCCGCATATAAGGTGCATAGCGGCCTTGATTTTCCAGGAAGCTGCTGTAAAAAGTAAGGTCTTGACCGATACGCCCTTCCAGGAGAAAGCCTCTAGTATTGACGTAGCCCGCATAGCTAGTGTTACTCATATCGGAAGCCTGGAAATTTACCACGGGGTTGATGGTAAGCGCATACTCCGGCCGGTCTATCTGAACGAGGTTCTCGGAAAAAGACTTTTTATAAAGCCAGCCCCTCGCATCTAATTTTGCGGAGCGTTCCTTTTCGAAAGGCCGCTTGATGCTGTCTATTGCCCAGCGGTTTAGCGGGCGTATAGCGCCGTGATGAGGGGACCCGAGCTGGTAAACAGCCGTGTCGGCCATGGCATTTTCCAGGTGATGTAAAAAGTCAAACTGGTACTGCCCGCGAAGGACTGAGCCCAGGCTAAGGAGTAGAAAGAGCAGAAAAAGGGCTTTCTTAGCCATTGCTCGCTTGCTTCTCCGTATCGAGGGCTGAGAAGTCCGAGTTGCTGCTCAGGTATTCGGGGACTATTTCCTTAAGGCAGCGCACCAAGTGGCAAGGATCACTCATTTGGCGGGCTTCCTTAAGCTGCTGCAGCTGGACGGTTAGTTCTGCGTAGCTGGAGCGCATGGTTTTGGCTACCATTATTTTAGGGTGGTGCGTCTGCGTGGTATTTTCGGAAGTGGCTAGTAATTCCTCGTATAACTTCTCGCCTGGACGCAGGCCCACTTCCTCTATTTCGATGTCTTTGCCCAATTCCAGTCCGGAGAGTTTAATCATCTTTTTAGCCAGATCAATAATTTTTACCGACTTGCCCATATTAAAGACAAAGATTTCCCCTCCTTTTCCCATGGCGCCCGCCTCCAGAACCAAATTACAGGCTTCTGGTATGGTCATGAAGTAACGGGTTATGTCCCGATGCGTAATGGTGATAGGGCCTCCGGTGTTAATTTGTTTGCGAAAGAGCGGTATTACCGAACCATTAGACCCCAGCACGTTGCCAAATCGGGTGGTAATAAACTGGGTGGGACAGTCTTCGACCTGTCCCAGACTTTGGGTGTAGAGCTCTGCCGTGCGCTTAGAAGCCCCCATAACATTGCTAGGATTCACGGCTTTGTCGGTACTTACCATAACAAATTTGCTGACGCCGTACTCCACGGCCATATCTGCCATATTTTTGGTTCCCAGCACATTGACACCCACTGCTTCGTAGGGGTTGCCCTCCATAAGGGGTACATGCTTATAAGCGGCAGCATGAAAGACCAAATCCGGCCGGAAACGCTCGAAAAGCGCATTGAGGCGGTGGCCGTCACACACGTTTCCGATGATACATTCTGTGCGGGCGTAGCTTCGTTTATACTGGGTTTTAAGCTCGTAATCGATATCGTAGAGGGCAGATTCAGCTTGATCCAGTAGGATCACTTTTCTCGGGGCATAAGCCAGGCACTGCCGGGCTATTTCGCTACCAATAGAACCGGCCGCTCCGGAAATGAGCACTACCTGGTCTTTAAGCTCTCCTTTAATATTGAAGCTATCCAGCTTTATAGGCTCCCTTTCGAGCAGGTCCTCAATCTTTACGTTTTTGATTTGCTTGGTACTCAGCTCTCCATGAATCCACTCTCCTACGGGTGGGACAATTTTGACGTGAAGGTTGAGCTGGAGCGCTATTTCTACAATGGAGGCTTTTTTATCCTTCTCCAGGCCAGACTGAATGGAAATAACCAACTGAACGAGGCGATGCTTTTCCACAAATTCGAGACTAAGGGCCTTCTCAGGTCCGTAAACGGGGATACCTTCGATAGTCTTCCCGATCTTAAAGGAGTTGTCATCGATGAAACCTACGATATCAAATTCCCGGCTGGTGTCGTTTAGCAGGGTATTCTTGGTGATAATACCCGAAGTACCCGCACCATAGATCATCACCCGTCTCTTACGGATGTTGCTACTGTGGAAGCGCCGGTACATTACCTTCACGATCACCCGTGAAGAAATCATTAAGAAAAGGTTAAATAGAAAATGTATAAGTATAATGGAGTTGGGTACCGCCAGATACAACTGCCAAGCATCTGATTGCGAACCGACTAAGGACAATATAGCCAGCAGACCGCTTCCAAGGAAAGAGGCTCTAAAAATGGCGTAGACATCTGTAAAGCTGGTATGGCGGATCACGCCAACGTGCGGCTTGGCTACCAAAAAGGCTACAAGATAAACCCCTATAATTAAGGGTGTTTTTTCAAGAATCAGTGATTCTGGTATATTCGCCGGCTCCAGGTTAAAGCGGAGCAAAACGCTGGACTGGTAGGCAAATAAAACGAGTAGCAGGTCAAAGACTAAAACCACCCAGCGGGAAAGAAAACGCTCTGAATTGTTGATTATGAACCGCTTAAGCATACGGGTTGGTTGTTTAAGGTTGCTATTATGTGGAATAGTAACCTCCCTCGAGGGGTCAAAGATAAGGTATTTAAATATGGCGCTAGTGGGAGGGGTTTTATATCAGCAGCATAAACGTATTTTTGCCGCCATATTTTAGCTATCACCATCCATGATCCAAAAGCTCCTTCCCAAAGCCCTGTTCTTTCTGTTTACCGCCCTGCTTGTGGTGGGCTGTGTTTCGAAAAAAGACCTGGTGTACTTGCAGGAAAAAGACCTGGCTACCTCTCAAGACACCACCATGTCCTATCAAAGGCGGGAGTACCAACTGCAGGTAAATGACATAGTAGACGTGAAGGTCCGGTCTATGAACCCCGAGGCCAATACACTCTTTGACGGAGGGGGTAACAACAACCAGAATATGAATGCTGGTATCAGAAGTGGTGGGGACATCTACTATATGACAGGCTATTCTGTCAACGACTCCGGGTATATTGATTTACCTGTACTGGGATTAATTGAGGTGGAGGGCCTCACCATTCCAGAAACGAAAAAGGCTATAAGGAAGCAAGTAGAAAAATATTATTCCAAATATTACTTAAGAGTACAATTAGGCGGCATCCGGTATTCCGCCTTGGGTGAATTCAATAGAGCCGGCAAATACACTGCCCTTCAAAATCAGCTTACCATTTTTGAGGCAATTGCCAACGCAGGAGACCTCAACACAGTGGCAGACAGAGATAGAGTTCAAATAATACGCCAATATCCGGACGGCACTAAAATTCATACGATTGACTTGTTAGATCGCAATATTATCCACTCCCCCTATTACTTTATTCAGCCAAATGATATCATATACGTGGAACCGCTTCAGCGAAAAACCTTAGGCTTTGGCATAAACGCTGCCTCCACCCTTACCACCCTCGTCTCTATTCTTTCCTCAGGGCTTGCGCTTATCTTAGCCATCCAAGGACTTTAATCAAACAACCCACCACCTAGATGGAAAATCAGGACTACCGCCTGGAAAACCGGGAGAACAATGATGAGATAGACATTAAAGCCCTCCTGGGCAGAATTCTATCCTACTGGCCCCTGATCATCGCCAGCATCGTATTGGCCCTTTTCATTGCCTTCGTTGTCAACCGTTATGCCACCAACACTTATGAGCTCCAGGCCATAGTGCACCTAAAAGAGTCTGAAAACCCACTTTTAAGTGAGAATGTATCCCTGGCGTTCAATTGGGGCGGTGCGAGTGACTTGGTTAAAAGCCATACCGCCAT
>JAVLBR010000100.1:0-8039 GCA_031581125.1 Schleiferiaceae bacterium
CAGGGCATCCATTTTTTCTCCGGTACCGATGAATTTGATGGGCTTATCCACCACCGTTCGAATGGTAAGGGCAGCCCCGCCACGGGTATCGCCATCCAACTTGGTAAGGATCACGCCTTCGTAATCGAGCACCTCGTTAAACGCCTTGGCGGTGTGCACGGCATCCTGCCCCGTCATGGAGTCCACCACAAAAAGGGTTTCCTGTGGTTTTACCGCCTGATAAATCCCGCGGATTTCGGTCATCATAGCTTCATCGATGGCCAGGCGCCCGGCGGTGTCCACGATCACCACGTGGTGGCCATTTTGCTGGGCGTGTTGGATGGCGTTCTGGGCTATTTGTACTGGGTCCTTTTGGCCCTCTTCGGTATACACCTCCACGTCGATCTGCTCGCCCACCACCTTAAGTTGGTCTATGGCAGCCGGACGATACACGTCGCCCGCTACCAGCAATACTTTCTTATTTTGCTTACGCTTAAGAAAGTGGGCCAACTTACCGGAATGGGTAGTTTTACCCGAACCCTGTAAGCCCGCCATCAAAATGACGCTGGGTTTGGCTTTGAGATCGAGATCCGCGGCAGAGCCCCCCATGAGCCGCGCCATTTCGTCGCGCACCACCTTGGTAAGCACCTCCCCGGGTTTGAGAGAAGTAAGCACCTCTTGTCCCAGGGCCTCCTCTTTTACCTTGTTGGTAAAATCTTTGGCGATTTTGTAGCTCACGTCCGCGTCCACCAGCGCACGGCGAATCTCTTTCATAGTCTCCGCTACGTTGACCTCGGAGATCTGGCCACGGCCTTTGAGTACGTGAAAGGCCTTATCGAGTTTATCCTGTAAGCTATCAAACATGGGAATGGGGTATTGCTAAAACAAAGGGCAAAATTAGGAAAGTCTGCCCGCTACCCGGCAACACCCCGGCAAAGGAATGCCCCCTCCCCCCTCGCAGGCAAAATTCCCTACCTTTGCAGCCCTTCGAAAACACTTCCCCATGAGCGATCCAAAGCCCGACACGAAGCAAAAAGACCTGACCTTTGATGCCTTTAAAAACAATGTACTCAACGACTATCGCCTGGCGGTAGAGAGCCGGGAAACAAGCCTCATAGGCCGCCGCGAAGTTCTCACCGGCAAAGCCAAATTTGGCATATTCGGCGATGGAAAAGAGGTGGCCCAACTCGCCTGGGCCAAGGCATTTCGGCCCGGTGATTTTCGCTCGGGCTATTACCGTGACCAAACCTTCATGATGGCCGTGGGGGCCCTTACCACCCAGCAGTTTTTTGCCGGGCTTTATGCTGATACCAACCACGCGCACGAACCCGCTTCCGGCGGCCGCCAAATGACGGGGCACTTTGCCACCCAAACCCTGGACGAAAACGGCCAATGGCGCACCCTTACCGAACTGCCGAACAGCTCCGCAGACGTGTCGCCCACCGCCTCCCAAATGCCCCGCCTACTCGGCCTGGCCGAGGCCAGCCAGGTATTCCGTCAAAACAAGCAACTGGCCGATTGGCAGCAGTTTTCCCGCCAGGGCAACGAAGTAGCCTGGGGCACCATCGGCAACGCATCCACCAGCGAAGGCATCTTCTTTGAAACCATCAATGCCGCCGGCGTACTGCAAGTACCCATGGTGGTATCCGTTTGGGACGATGACTACGGCATCTCAGTGCACAACAAGCACCAAACCACCAAAGAAAACATCTCCGAAATCCTCAGAGGCTTCCAGCGTTCCGAAGAAGAACCTGGCTACGAGATCATTACCGTAAAGGGCTGGGACTATCCCGCCCTGGTAGAGGCCTACGAAAAGGCCGATAAACTGGCCCGTAAAAAGCACATTCCCGTGCTCATCCACGTAACTGAAGTAACCCAGCCCCAGGGCCACTCCACCTCCGGTTCCCACGAACGCTACAAAAACGAACAGCGGCTCAACTGGGAACGCGAGTTTGACTGCATCAAAAAAATGCGGGAGTGGATGATCCAGGCCGCCATCGCCAGCGAAGAAGAGCTGGACCAAATTGAAAAAGACGCTAAAAAAGCCGCTCGCGAAGCCAAAAAAGCGGCCTACCAAGATTTTCTCAGTCCCATCAAAGCCGAAGTGAAAGAAGCCCAGGAACTGATCGAAAAGGCCATCCCAGAAGCAGAAGATAACGAAGGGCTACAAGCCATCGCTGAGGAAATGGCCGCCATGGAAGACCCCTTCCGCAAGGATGCCGTAGCGGCCGTGCGCCGGGCCTTGCACCTTCTGGCGGGCAGCCATGGCCCCGGAAGGCAAGCCCTGTTGGATTGGCTCGAAAACAATGCTCAGCTTCAGCAGGCCAAATACCACGACCACCTTTACAGCCAGAGCCCCCATTCGCCGCTGCACATAGAAGAGGTAGCGCCCCAATATGACCAAGAGAGCAAAGAAGTAGACGCACGCGTAATCCTGCGGGACAACTTTGATCAGCTGCTCAACTACCGGCCGGAGGTCCTCATCTTTGGCGAAGACAGCGGCAAAATTGGGGACGTCAACCAAGGCCTGGAAGGCATCCAGCAAAGACACGGCGAGCACCGCCTCTTCGATACCGGCATCCGGGAAGCCACCATCCTGGGGCAAGGCATCGGCATGGCCATGCGCGGGCTGCGCCCCATCGCCGAAATCCAATACCTGGATTACCTCTACTATGCCCTGCAGATCATGACCGACGACCTGGCCACCCTCCAGTACCGCACCCGCGGGCGGCAAAAAGCCCCCCTGATCGTTCGGACCCGCGGACACCGCCTGGAAGGGATCTGGCACTCCGGCTCCCCCATGGGCGCCATGATCAATGCCCTCCGGGGCGTCCATGTACTGGTGCCGCGCAATATGACCCGGGCCGCCGGCTTTTACAACACCATCCTGGACGGCGACGATCCCGCCCTCATCGTAGAATGCCTCAATGGCTACCGCCTCAAAGAAAAAATGCCCGCCAATCTTCGGGATATTCGCACACCCCTGGGCATACCCGAGGTAATCCGTACCGGACAAGACATCACCGTGGTTTCCTACGGCAGCACCCTACGCATCATTGAAGAAGCGGCCGAGCGGCTCGCTCAAAACGCCGGCATAGAGATCGAAATCATTGACGTCCAATCCCTTCTGCCCTTTGACCGGGAGCACCGCATCGTAGCCCAACTTCGGCACACCAACCGCCTACTGGTGGTAGACGAAGATGTCCCCGGCGGCGCCAGCGCTTTCATCCTGGATAAAATCCTCAACGAGCAAAGCGCCTTCCGCTATCTGGACAGCGCCCCGCAAACCCTCTCGGCGCGCGAACACCGCCCCGCCTACAGCAGCGATGGCGACTACTTTAGCAAACCCAACGCGGAGGATGTCTACGAGAAAATCTACGCTATGCTCCACGAGACTAACCCCGCTCGCTGGCCCCGCCTCTATGCTTAAAAACCCACGGCTTCCCCTGGGCGCAGGTACATTTGGCCTCCCGGCCAAATGTGAAACCGGTAGATAGAAAAAATAAACAAACAATCCCGCTGTACGCCCTAGAAGCGTGCCCCGGCAAAGACCCCATCATGGCCGAAAATCCTAAAACGCCCCGACTGCATAGAAACCTGGTAGCCGGGGTAATAGAAGCGCTGGAAACGGCCTATGGCAAGGACATTTACGTAGATAAAGTACTGGAGCGCCTCCTCAAGCATAACAAAAAATGGGGCAGCCGTGACCGCTCCTTCGTGGCCGAAAATACCTACGAAATAGTCCGTCACTGGCGGTTTTTATGGACCCTCATGGAGCGTTCGCCCAGCCTAAAGCCCAAGGCGCTCTACCGGCTATTTGGGGTCTGGTGGCGCTACCAGGGGTATTCGCTGCCGGATTGGCCCGAGTTTGAGGTAATCCGCGACCTAAACCTGGCACAAGCGGAGCAAGCAGTAGCCGGCCAGCTCCCGCTCCTGGAATCCTATCCCGACTGGCTCCACGAACGGGCCCAAGAAGAACTGGGCGCCGCCTGGCCTGCCCTGGCGCAGGAACTTAACCGTACCGCCGCGCTTATCCTGCGGACCAATACCCTGCGCAGCACGCGGGAAGCGCTGCTAGAGCGGCTGGCCCAGGCAAAAGTAGAAGCCCGCCCCCTGCCCGGCAATGAGGTGGGCGTGATCCTGGCTCAGCGAGTAAACGTATTCCGGCTGGACAGCTTTCGCGAAGGGCTGTATGAAGTGCAGGATGGGGGTTCGCAAGCCATCGCGCCTTTTTTGGAAGTAGCGCCCGGGCAGCTGGTCATAGACGCCTGCGCTGGTGCGGGGGGTAAAACCTTACACCTGGCCGCACTCATGCAAAGCCAGGGCCGCCTCCTGGCCATGGATGTGGCGGAGCATAAGCTGGCCGAACTTAAAAAACGGGCGCGCCGCAACCGGGTTAGCAATCTTGACCTGCGTCTCATTGATTCCACCAAGGTGACCAAGCGCCTAAAGGGCCAAGCCGATCGTCTCTTGCTGGACGTGCCCTGCAGCGGCACGGGGGTGATCAAGCGCAACCCCGACACCAAGTGGAAACTGCAGCCCGAGCACCTGCAACGCACCCAGCGCTTGCAACGCGAAATCCTGGAGCGCTACCCGGCCATGCTTAAGCCCGGTGGAAAAGCCGTTTACGCCACCTGTTCTGTGCTGCGCAGCGAAAACGAAGACCAGGTAGCTCATTTCTTGGAACGGCACCCCGGCTTTGTCCTCGAAGCAGAAACCCGCGTAGGGCCCGCTGCCCACAGCGACGGATTTTATATGGCCCGCCTGCGGCGGACAGAATAAAGTTCCCTTTAAAATGCTCGTTAAGGCCGCCCTCTCTAGGCTTTAAATGTATTGGAGCTTCCAGTTTTCCCCTATCTCCACTTTGGGCTGGGCTTTCAAAGATTCCGTAATGGATAAAGGCAAGGGGTACCTTCCTTTTCTTAGTAGTTTCCATCTAGTAAGCCAGCTCCCTAATGCTTTGCTCCTCAATGTTTCAAACTGCAGAGGGCCCGTTTAAAGCGCCCGTCTGGCAGCAACTTTGTTTCATAAGGGAACAATAGAAAATGATCCAGCTGAGCTTTCAGGGGCCTGGCGTCGTGAGCTACGATTAAGGCCCCTTTAATTACCTGGCTTGTGCCTACTCTTTAAAGAGCATTAAACCTACATCAAGCTCTCTATAAAGCTGATTGTCTTATATTTGCAGAAATTAGTCGCCAAAGAGATGCCGATTCAATCGCTCTTATCTCTCCTCATTACACTTTTAACTACTTGTTCCGCAGCACAGGGAATTAGCTACAATACCACGCCCTCCCTCAGTGCAGGCGCCATACGTCTTTGCAATAGCGATCAGGATTCTGCCAAGATTGGTTTCACCTTACCTTCAGGTGCCGACAGCCTCATTTTTCAGTCGAGCAGCCCCGGCTTTCGTACCGTTGGTCAAGACTCTCTGATTATCGGGTTTGGAAGCGCTGGAAATCATACACTTACCGTTTTTGCCGATTCCGCTGGGGTGAAAATTGATACGCTAGTGATTCCCTTTGTAGTTTCCACCATACAACAGCCCAGCCTCACCATAACTGATCCGGTACAATGCGACAATGACGGGCTCCACACTTTCACCGGTCAATCTCCGCCCGGCGGTAGTTTTAGTGGTCCAGGCGTATCTGGGAACTCTTTTGACCCCAGGCAAGCCGGTTCCGGCAATCACATCATTACCTACACCGTTACCAGCGGGGCCTGCACCCGCAGCGTTACCGATAGTATTTTCGTAATTGAAGGCCCGGACGTAACCTTTCAGGCCAATGGCTCCAAGCAAACCTTTCAGGGCCAAGACGTTTACACCCTTTGCTTTCCCGCCAACCCCGTGGGCACCTTTAACTTCTATGCCACTGGGGTACACTATACCTATGACAACTACACCATCGATTTTGGGGACGGAACCAGCTTTTCAGCCGATAGTAACCTGACGCCCAGCAAATCCGTAAGCCATACCTACACCAACCAGGGACTCTACACCGTAACGGTCACTTTCACGCGTAACAATGGTTGCACGGAAACGCAAACGATCAAGGTTTTCTTTGGCTCTACCCCGCAGGGCGGTATCAACAGCCTGGGAAGCACTACGGGCTGCCTGCCGGTAGATGGTAGTGGACTCACCTTTGCTTTTACCATTAATAATTACCAGGGGAACCCGCCGGGAACCCGCTATGAGATTGACTTTACCAGCGACAATAACACCATAGTGTATAGCCACCCACCGCCGGACACGCTTTACAAGAGCTTCTTTAAGAGCAGCTGTGGGGCGGTAACTTCCACTGGCTCCCCCAATACTTTTGAAGCAATCATTACCATAACAAACCCCTGCAATGACCTTAGGGGCAGTATAGGAGGCATTAAAATCTCTGAGCCTGCACAGGCAGGTTTTTTTATGCCAAAAAGTGGCTGTGTGGGAAAGCCCATCTCCTTAGTAGACACAAGTAAAGGAGGCGCTATACAAAGTTCTAATTGTGATTCTTTGCGCAAGTTAGTGTGGCAAGTAGATGCCAAGCCCAGTTTATACAGCTCCACTGCCAACCTGGGTTCTACCTTTGGAAACCCCCTGGCACCCGCCACTTGGATCAGTGGCGACTCCCTGATTCCTCTTGTCTTTAATGAGCCCGGGATTTACCAGCTGGAACAATTGGTAGGCAATAGCAGCCTTTGCGGCATCGACTCCGTAAAGCAGACTATCTGCATCGATTCCCTGCCATCCAATAAATTTCAACTAAGCGATACCACCGTATGCAGCGGCACCACCGTGGAGGCCGCCTACCTCGGCTTCCGGGAAACCCTTTGTGACACCGCCCAACTTACCTGGCAGGTGCTGCAACCAGACGGTTGGATTTCCCCTTCTGATCCTCTTAGTGATTCTATAGAGCAATTTACATTTTACCGGGCAGGTACTTACCCGGTCGTTCTTGAAGTCTTGCATGAATGCGAGACCCTCTATGATACGGTAGATGTCACCGTTATCGGTGAGCCCCGCAATGTAGCTCCCCCTGATACCGCCATATGTGGCCTGAGCACTATTGACCTGGCTACTCCCCACCTACAACCGCTGGTAGAAGACAGCCTGGGTACGCTGGATACCACCTGGCATATCACGCCCTCCACTGGTTGGAGCTGGGCAGGGGGTACCAAAGACTCCTCTGCATTTCCCCAACTAAGCTTCACCACTTATGATGTGTACACCATCCAGCAAACGGTGCAATCGCAGTGCGGGATTTCCATCGATTCCTTCCAGGTGGCCATTAATAGGCCTCCCGAATTCAACTTCCCGCCAGATAGCATACTTTGCCATAGCAGCAGTTTCACTAAATTTTTTCCGGCGCAATTTGGGACCACACCCCTTACCTATTCCTGGCGCATAAAAGGTAGTAGTCAGGGACTGCAAAACAACGACACCGTACGTCTCAATCAACTTACTCAAGATACCCTCATTCATGTTTATGTAAGCGACATCAAGGGCTGCCAAGACTCCATGAGCTTTCTGCTTCGCGTGCCAGATTCCCTTTCCGTAAGTGCGGGCCCCGATCAAAGCGTGTGCTACAACGACACCATTACCCTTCAGGCCTTACCTCAGGGGGGCATCCCGCCCTATCAATACCGCTGGTCGCCAGGAACGGGTCTCAATGATTCCACCCTGGCTCAGCCCCAGGTTTTTCCCGGAAATGCGCCCCAGGAGTTTGTGGTGCAGGTAATCGACTCTTTGGGTTGCACCACTCAGGACACCATTTTCTTGAATAAGTACCCCAAGGATTCTGTCGATGCTGGAGCTGATGTTACCTTATGTCAGGCTCCAATCAGCTTTTCCTTGGATATGCCCTATCCAGCTGGCGGATCTTGGACCGGACAACACCTTAGTTCTACCGGTATTTTTGACTTAAGCAGCGCCAGTATTGGGAGTTACAAGGCTTTTTATCATTACACGGATACCAATGGTTGTAATTACCTCGATAGCCTTGGAATTCAGGTCATAGAACCGCCCGTAGCCCGGTTTACCGCCCTACCCGACAGCGGCTGTTCTCCCTTAAGCGTCA
>JAVLBR010000101.1:0-7960 GCA_031581125.1 Schleiferiaceae bacterium
ATCGATGCTCATGTCTCCGTCAAAACCAGAACCCAGGTTATTGAGGGTGTCGTGCTGGGTGAGCTGGATGTAGATGGTTTGCCCCAGATAGCTGGAAAGGTCTACGCCTACATTTACCCACGCATCGCTACCGGATGTTTGCAGGGGCCCAGTCCAGGTAAATTCGGTAGTAAAGGGGCCGGAGGAAGAAGTCCCCACGCCGATCTCCAGGGTACCCATGGAAGCGCCATAGGCATGCATCCAAAAAGAAAGTTCGGCATCATCAGCCGCGGTGGAAAGATCAATGGCCGGGCTCGTTATGCTACCGCTGTTTGCGCTGGTAGAAGAAGCCTCATAGTTCATGTAACTACTGCCGGAGTAGGCATTGTCCGCCCCTGTATTAGAGGAGGTAGAACCGTCGGGGATTTCCCAGCTTTCGTTGCCAGAGTTGATATCTCCGGTCCAACCGGCATTGTTATTATCAAACTCCTCACTAAATAAGATGGAGCTGTTGTTGCTGGCGCTACAAGCAACCCCCTGAGCTGTATCCGGAAAGGTAGTGAAGCTTAGAGGGCCAGCATAGGAGGAAGTATCGTTGCTACCACAATTCGAACGCACGTAGAAATCATAGGAAGTATTTCCGTTTAAGCCGGTAATTACTTGACTGGCGCTTGAACTATTTCCAGAAGCCACCACACCTACACCAATTCCGTTTCCACCTGGCACAAGCTGATAATCAAAACCATTTGTAGGTGTAGCGCCCGCAGCGCTCCAACTAATGCTTGCGGAGTCAATGCCAAGGTTGTTAAGCGTTAAGCCCAGTGGGGCAAGACAGGAGGGAGCTGTACAAACTGAGTTAGAGGTGTCCGTCAAAAACAATCCTGCGGCTGGGCTGGGTCCATAACTACCGAGCAGGGTGCCGTCGGGAGCGTAAACATCGAAAGTGATTTCACTATCGAAGGTGCCACTATTAAAAGTAAAGGTGGTAATGTCCCCACTATAGGAGGTAATAGAAATACTGTCGATAGATCCGTTAGCCAGGGTAAAGTTGGTCACCGCTCCAGCCACATCTACATCGATGGAAGCTCCGTTCCAGCCGTCGCCAAAGCTATCATAGCCTACGATCTTGTAATCGCATGGGGGTGTACAGGTGGCATTGGAATTGTCCGTTAGGAAGAGTCCAGTGCTTGGGGAAGGTCCATAGCTTCCTAGCAAGCTACCATCAGGCGCATAAATATCGAAGGTAACTTCGGAATCAAAAGATCCACTGTTGAAGGTAAAGGTGGTAAAATCCCCATTGAAAGAAGAAATAGAGGTACTATCAATGGACCCATTAGTTAAAGTGAAATTAGTAACGGTTCCTGCTACATCCACATCAATGGAGGCTCCGTTCCAGCCGTCGCCCCAGCTATCATAGCCTACGATCTTGTAATCGCATTGGCTTTGAGCCGAAAAGGGGAGGAAGCTCAGCGATAATAGAATCAAGCTAGCGGACCAGGCGTGTCTGAGGGTTTTTTGTAATCTTTTTCTCATAACAGGTAATTCTCTTTTAATTTGACAGATGTAATCTACGAATTCTGCTGGGAAATTCACAAAAAATTAATCCGTCCAACCCAACTAAGGGGAGAACCCCGCCGTACCGTCAAGTCTTCCGTTTGGCCCACGGCCCGTATTCATTTTGCATTTCCGGGCGATTGGGCTCTGCCTCTCGCAAGGGTTCACAAGGGCGCAAACTTTGCCTGCACTGGGCCGGGAGTTGTTGATAAAGGGCGGTGCCCTCGGTTTTCCAGGCGAGCATTTCCGCGCTCACCTCTTTAATAATTCTAGCGGGATTTCCTACCACCAGGCTTCGTTCGGGAATATTGGTCTGGGCTTTTATAAAGCTCAGTGCGCCTACGATGCTCCCGGCTCCCAAAACCACTTCGTCCATCAGGACCGCATTCATCCCTACCAGGCTGTTTGCGCCGATATGGGCCCCGTGCACGATGGCACCATGCCCTATGTGGGCGCCTTCTTCCAGGCGCAACGAAACCCCCGGAAACATGTGCACCACGCAGTTTTCCTGCACGTTGCAACCATCTTCTATCACGATTTCGCCCCAGTCGCCCCGAATGGCGGCGCCTGGCCCTACGTACACGTCTTTCCCCAGGTGTACATTCCCGATGATCGTGGCGGTATGGTGCACATAAGCGCTTTGGTGGATCACGGGCTTAAAACCGTCAAACTCATAAATGGGCATACTGTTGAAATTTTAGGATACGTTTTTAAGGCTCCCCAGGAGCTTCGGCTTCATGGGGGCGCTTTAGCAAGGCTTTCCTGCGATCCGGCATGGTATTAAGCCTTTTCCAAAATGACGGCGTAACCTTGGCCCACCCCCACGCACATGGTACAGAGGGCGTAGCGCTTGCCGCTTTCTTGCAGCTGGAGCGCAGCCGTCTGCAGCAGGCGCATGCCGCTCATGCCCAGCGGATGGCCCAGGGCTATGGCTCCTCCGTTGGGATTGAGGCGCGGATCGTCGTCAGCCAGTCCCATTTTGCGGGTGCAGGCCAGCACCTGGGCGGCAAAGGCTTCGTTTAGCTCAATGATGTCCATATCCTCCAGGCTTAGACCGGCCTTGGCCAGGGCCTTTTCACTGGCGTACACTGGCCCTATGCCCATAATCCGGGGCTCTACCCCGGCCACTCCCATGGAGACCAGACGCGCCATGGGGGCCAGCTTATGGTCTTGCAGGGCTTGCTCAGAAGCTACCAACAGGGCGCCGGCGCCATCATTGAGTCCGGAGGCATTGCCGGCGGTTACGCTTCCGCCTTCTTTTTTGAAGGCCGGGCGGAGCTTGGCCAGAATCTCGGGCGTAGTATCGGGTTTTACGAATTCATCCTGGTCAAAAACCAGTGGTTCCTGCTTACGGCGGGGAATTTCTACCGGTGCGATCTCCCGGCCCAGGCGGCCACTTTCCTGCGCGGCTTGGGCCTTCATCTGGCTCTGGTAGGCAAAGGCGTCTTGGTCTTCTCGGCTAATGCCGTATAGTTCTACCAGATTCTCGGCGGTTTCGCCCATGGCATCCGTGCCGTAACGCTTAAACATCTCGGGGTTTACAAAGCGCCAGCCAAAACTGCTGTCGTACATCCTGCTATCATTTCCATAGGCTCGGCTGGGCTTGCTCATCACGTAGGGGCCGCGGGTCATATTTTCCACTCCGCCGGAAAGGAAAAGATGGCCATCCCCATTGCGCACCGCGCGCATGGCCTGAGCGGTAGCGCTCATGCCGCTGGCGCAAAGGCGGTTTACCGTTTCGCCGGGTACCGAAAAGGGCAGCCCCGCCAGGAGCAGGGCCATGCGGGCCACGTTGCGATTGTCTTCCCCGGCTTGATTGGCACAGCCCATAATCACGTCATCTATAGCCGCTGGGTCGAGCTGTTCATGGCTTTCCATTACTTTATTGATGACCAGGGCGGCCATATCGTCCGCGCGTACCGCAGAAAGGGTGCCCATAAATTTGCCGATAGGGGTTCGTGCCCCGTTTACCAAATAAGCTTCTTGCATAGATCGTTTTTTAGGCAGCCCATGCGGCTACCATGGTGGGGGAACAAATATCGTTTTTACGGGCCAATGTACCTTAAGATGCCCTTCTTTACCAGCGGCCTGTAGCACATTTGGCCTGCGGCCAAATGTGGGACATCACCGCGGCAAGCTATTGGTACACAAAGTCATACCCGCGCAAGGAGAGGGTGCGGTACTTTTTCTCATCGAAGGTGTAAAGTGCGGCGGGGCGGCGGGCCCGCGGGCTGCTCCGAATGGTTTCACCCGTTTCGATTAAGAGTTGGCTCTTCAGCAGTTTGCGCCGAAAATTGCGCTTGTCCAGGTATTTGCCCAGGGCTTCTTCGTAGAGTCGCTGTATTTGATTGAGGGTAAAAGATTTGGGGAGCATGCTAAAACCTATGGGGCGGCGCTTGACCCGGCGCTTGAGGCGCTCGCGGGAATAAGCTAGAATTTCCTCGTGATCGTAGGCCAGGGGCGGTACTTCGTTGGCCTGTTCCCAGCGGTAGTCGCTGTCCTGAAGCCGCTCTTCCAGGGCCTCATCCAGGCGGATGGTGGCGTAAAAGGCCAAATTGACAACCCGGCCTTCCGGATTGCGGTAGGGGGCGGCAAAACCATTGAGCTTTTCCACATCCGTGTCTTCCCGGCCGGTAATGCGCTGAAAGAGCACCCGGGCTACTTGTTCGGGGTCTTCTTGCGCAGGCACAATGGTAGAAGGCAGCACATCAGCTCCTTGGTAGGGGGCCGCGCTTTTACGGGCGATGAGCACCTTCAAGAAATCCCCGTCGAAACCGTAGAGCACCAGCGAAGTGGCCAGGGCAAACTGGAAGTCATCTTTTTGGAAGGATACGCGCATATGCGGGGCCATTGCTTGAGCTTTCAAAAGTGGGAAAAAAACGGGGCTGAACCAATGCGCCGTGGTAGATTTAGCAAGGGCTTAAAGTGCAAGCTTCGGGGGCTTACCACTCCTTCTGGCGGCGGTACACCGTACCTCTAAAATGGGCTACCGAAGCGCCCTTTTCGTCTTCCACGGTTACATCGTAGAGACCGGTTCTTCGGGTGCAGCTTTTTTCTTGGGCCGTGGCCACCAAAGATTGACCAGCCTGAACGGCCTGGGTGTGGGCTATGCTGGTATCGATGCTGAGCGCTTGCTGGCCATGCCCATTGCTGGCGAAGGCCAGGGCACTATCGGCCAGGGAGTAGGCGATGCCCCCGTGGGCGATGCCAAAGCCATTGGTCATTTCGTCCCGGACGGTCATTTTTAGGCGGCAGTAGCCCGGACCCGTTTCCAAAACCTGGATGCCCAGCCACTGGCTAAAGGCGTCGTTTTCCATCATTTGCTGGACGATGTCCGCCGCCTTTTTCATTTGCGGTCGTTTTGGTCCTTATCAGCAGGGTCTTGGGCCAGGATGGAGCGTTCCACTATGGTGATGAGGGCATCGAGAACCAGCATAAAATTATACTGAGCCACGGCGCTTTCCTGGGCCAGGTCTGATTTGGCCAGGGCACGATGGCGGAGGTCTTCGAAAGTGAGGGGGCTATCCGCCAGCTCCGATACCTCGTGGGCCTTCACTTCTCCCTTATCGGCCATGGCTTCGTAGGCTTCAATTTTTTCCTGGAGCACTTCCTGGATCACGGGGTCCGGGATGGTGTCTACCGGGATGCCCGTGGCAATGAACGCATTGATCAGGATGAGCACGGAATCTACCAGGGCCTCGTGCTCCTTTTCGCTGAAGTCATCGGCCAGGTTGGTGACGAAGCCCATCAAATAGGGCTGGTCTTCCAGCACCTGGGCGATGAATTGGCCGCGTTCTTGATCGCTGAGGCTGTCGTATTCGGCTATGTTTTCCGCGATGCGGTCGCGCTCGATTTTTTTCATCGGTAAGGTTTAGGGATGGAGCCAGGCCTCCACTTCGTTCAGCTGGAGTGCGGGCAGATCCAGTTTCTTTTTCTTGCGGTAGCCGTTCAGTTTTTGGTGGATCTGGGTGGTTTTTTGGGAGCGAAAGGTATCCACATCTCCATACACGTCCAGGGCCACCTGGCTCCAGGCCGGCGGAACGCCGGCGGCTTCAAACTGCTCCGGGGTGGGCATTTCGGGCTGTTTTTCGGGGCGCATTTGGGGGAAGAAGAGTACTTCCTGAATGGAGTTTTGACCGGAAAAAAGCATGGCCAGCCGGTCCATCCCGATGCCCATGCCCGAGGTGGGCGGCATGCCGTATTCCAGGGCGCGCAAAAAGTCCTGGTCTATAAACATGGCTTCATCATCGCCTTTTTCGCTGAGGCGCAGCTGCTCTTCAAAGCGCGCTCGCTGGTCCAGGGGGTCATTGAGCTCGCTGTAGGCGTTGGCTACTTCCTTGCCGTTTACCATCAGTTCAAAGCGCTCGGTGTAGTCGGGGTTTTCGCGGTGGCGCTTGCAGAGGGGCGACATCTCTACGGGATAGTCGGTAATAAAGGTGGGCTGGATGTACTGGGGCTCGCATTTCTCGCCAAAAATTTCGTCGATCAGTTTGCCTTTGCCCATGCTTTCGTCTACCTCCAGATCCAGCTCCCGGGCTTTGTTGCGGATCTGCTCTTCGCTTTGGCCGTCTATGTCGTAGCCGGTCTGTTCCAGGATGGCTTCCCGCATGCTTAAGCGGCGGTAGGGTGCGGTGAAGTCAATGGTGTTTTCGCCCACTTTGAAGCGGGGGCTGCCGCCGTTGATACTGCGGGCTACGTGTTCCAACAGTTGTTCGGTGAAGTCCATCATCCAGAAGTAGTCCTTGTAGGCTACATAAATTTCCATGACGGTAAACTCGGGATTGTGGGTGCGGTCCATGCCCTCGTTTCGGAAGTCTTTGGAAAACTCATACACCCCTTCATAGCCGCCTACGATGAGTCTTTTGAGGTAAAGCTCGTTGGCTATGCGCAGGTACAGGGGCATGTCCAGGGCATTGTGGTGGGTCACAAAGGGCCGGGCGGCGGCGCCGCCGGGGATGGGCTGGAGAATGGGGGTTTCTACCTCCAGGTACCCGCGCTCATCGAAAAAACGGCGCATGGCCTGGAATAGCTGGCTCCGGATCTCGAAGGTGCGCTTCACGTGGTCGTTTACCAGCAGGTCTACGTAGCGCATGCGGTAGCGCTGTTCGGGATCGGTAAAGGCATCGTACACATTGCCTTCCTCATCCCGCTTTACCACCGGGAGCGGACGCAGAGATTTGCTCAGCACCTGGAGCGAGGTCACCTGTAAGGTGGTTTCGCCCATGCGGGTGGTGAAAATGAAGCCTTTTACCCCGATGATATCCCCTATATCCAGGTGCTTTTTGAAGACGTCGTTGTAAAGAGTTTTGTCTTCGTCCGGGCAAATTTCATCCCGGTTAAGGTAAAGCTGGAGGCGGGCCGTGCTATCCATAAGGTCGGCAAAGGAGGCCTTGCCCATGATGCGTTTGGTCATCAGCCGCCCGCTAAGGCTTACTTCTTTCCATTCCGGGGCATCGGGGGCTTGGTGGTAGCGCTCGTGGATGTCCTCTGCGTAATGGCTTACCGGGTACTCCGCGGCGGGATAGGGGTCTATGCCCAGTTGGCGCAGGGCCTCCAGGGAGCTCCGGCGCTGCCTTTCCTGCTCTGATAGCTGCTGATTCATGCGGGGATTCAAAAATTTTAGGCAAAATTAGGCAATTCCCCGCCTGTGGCCCGCGGGAGTCGGCCAGTTCGCGGGTATATGTTACCTTCGTAAGTTTCAGGTATGCCCGGGCTTCTTAAAAAGGCTCGGGCTGCTCGTTATTTCAACCGATTTTTAAAATCAAATATCGCTTATGCGCTCCGCTTTTTTGGCCTTGCTGGGATTGGCCGTAGGTCTTGGCAATCAATCGCTCCAGGCTCAAATAAAGGCCCCCAGCCGCGATGTGGCTTTTTATGATGCTTACGCGGTATATCTTCAGGGAGCGGATAGGCTGGATCAGGCCTGGTGGAGCAATGGGCACAACTTCTCTCTGGTGCATGAATTTTTGTACCGGGAGCGTTTTGGGCTGGCGGCGGGCCTGGGCTACAGCTGGCAAAATTTTCATAACAACATGATGGTGCAGTCCAATCCGGGCGGCGAAGAGCGTTACTTTACCGTAGGAGATACGGCCTACAACCGGATGAAGCTATCGGCCCATTACCTTTACCTACCGGTGGAGCTACGCTTTCGTACCGATCCCAATAAACAAGGGCGCTTTTGGCGGCTATACCTGGGCGCGCGCCTGGCGTGGCATACGCAGGCTTATCACCTCCTGGTAGATGAGCAAGTGAAACGGCGGACCTACCGCCTGGATGAACTGGCCGATTGGCGCAGTGATGCCTACCTGCGCCTGGGCTACGGCCCGGTAAGCCTCTACGCTCAGTACGATCTTACGGGGCTTTTTGGGACGGGTTTGATGGGGGTTGGCAATACCGCTTTGGCGGTATCCATGGATACTTGGCGGGT
>JAVLBR010000102.1:0-7934 GCA_031581125.1 Schleiferiaceae bacterium
AACAGTCATCCCGAAAGCATTCGGGACTCCTTGATTTTCAAAGCTACGTCTCGCCGGTGGCGAGACTCTCGAACTTTCTAGAACAGACACTCGACTGTATGGACAAAGACTAGCTAGTGGCTGTCTATAAAGTCTCTCGCCCGTGGCGAGACGATCGTCCTCAAAATCCTCATCTCGCCATTGGCGAGACTCCGGTTTTATCGTCCTCACGCGCCTCCCCGAAAACATCGGGACAGGCCCCGAAATGCTTATGCTTCGGGGCTGGCTTTTCTTGGACTTTCTAGACGAACCACCGGACAGTATGGACAGGCACTTGCTAGTCCTGTTGATTAAAGTCTACGACCGGGAAGCGTCACTTTCTTCCACGGCCTCCTGCTCTTCATCCTCTTCCTGGTATTCTTCGTAGTGGCTTTCCCAGGCAATCTGCCGTCTTTGCTGGATCCGCTTAATGCGGCGCCGGTAGTTTTTGAACTTCTCCCGCCTTAGCCCCAGGATCAGCGAGTAAGTCATGAGCAGTAAGGTAATGGCAAAGGGCAGGGAAGCCAGCATTACCGCCGTTTGCAGGGTGGTAAGACCGCCGCCTATGAGCAAAGTAGCCGCCAGGGCACCTTCCGCGAGGGCCCAGAAAATACGCTGGCCCACCGGGGCATCCAGCTTCCCCCCCGAGGTAAGCGAATCTACCACCAGGGAGCCACTATCAGAGGAGGTTACAAAAAAGCCCACGATAAGCATTACCCCAATAAAGCTCAATATCTTACTAAGGGGATAGGCCCCCAGCATGGCGAATAAAGCCGTGCTAATATTTTCGTCTACCGCTTGCCCTATGGGAGCTAAACCATTCATCTCCAGGTAAAGGGCAGAGTTACCAAATACCGTAAACCAGAAAAAGGAAACCAGCGAAGGTAAAAGGACTACGCCATTGATAAACTCTTTTATGGTGCGCCCCTTTGACACCCGGGCGATAAAAATACCCACAAAAGGACTCCAGGATATCCACCAGGCATAATAAAATATGGTCCAGTTGTTTTGCCAATCGGAGTCCGAATACACCTCGGTATAGCTGCTCAGATGAAAAATATTATCCAGATACAAACCTAGATTGTCAATGTAGGCTTCCAGGAGGTGTACCGTAGGGCCGATAGCGAGCATAGCCAGGAGAAAAGCTCCCGCGATGTAAATATTCCATTCGCTGAGCACCCGTACGCCTTTATCCAATCCCATGATAACGGAAGCGGTAGCGGCCAGGGTGACCAGGGTTATTACGACGACCTGCGTCGTTACCGTATCCGGCAAACCGAATAGGAAGTTAAGACCGCTAGTAAGCTGCTGGGCGCCAAAACCAAGAGTGGTAGCGAGACCAAACAAACAGGCCACCACGGCCAGGGTGTCTACCGTATTACCAAAAGCACCTTTTGACTGCCGGGGTAGCAAAGGGGAGAAAAGAGAACGTACCGCCAGGGGAAGTTTTCGGTTGAAAGTAAAAAAGGCCAGGGCCAGGGCCACCATCCCGTACACGCCCCAAGGGTGAAATCCATAGTGCAGAAAAGAAAACTTCATGGCCTGTTCTGCCTTGGCTACGGCCCCATCTACCGGGGTGGGCGGGTTAATGTAGTGCTGGACGGGCTCTGCTACCCCAAAGTAAACCAGGCCGATACCCATCCCCGCGGAGAAAAGCATGGAGTACCAAGAAAAATCGGAAAATTCAGGAGTCGCTTTTTCCCCGCCCAGGCGGATTTTGCCCAGGGGGCTGAAAGCGATCACGAAAGCGGTGACCAGTAAGATATTCATGGTCAGGATCAAAAACCAACCAGTGGTATCATAAAGCCCACTTTGCATGGTGGCAAACAGCCTCTCTACTGGCTCCCCCACGATCAAAGTTATGGTCACAAACAAAACCACCACGATCGCAGAAGGGATGAATACCGGAGCGTGAAAATCAAAGTATTTTCGCTTATCCATAAGAATTATTTGGAGCCTTCACAGCCACATTTCATCGCGGGCTCAGCCAACTCATTCGCGGGCAAAACTAATAAATTGAACCCGGGACGGGTGGAAGGTCCCCTACTAGCAGGCCTTTCTGAGCGCTGGCTGAAAGGACCTTTATTTTTAAACAGCTGGCTGAAGGCAGGTTATGCCTCCGTCAAACTTAGTTTCAGCTCAACAAATTTGCGATGGCTTCGTTTATGTGCTTACTTGGCATAATCACAATTACCTGACGGCAAACGGAGATGAACATCCTACTTACTGACCAGAGGCACTGACTCACGAAAAGCGCCTTTTATCATTCTAAAAGACTTTTTTAGCTCTGCTATCCTTATCTTTCCACCAAATCTGCACTAACCCATCCAAGATGAGCATGAAATATTTCCCATTACTCTGGCTACTCGTTCTTCCCGTCATAGGGTATACCCAAGCCTGCCCAGGCAACATCTCGGATCTAAAGATGGAATCTTACGGGGCCAGTCAGATAACCATCAGTTGGACCAGCTCGGGTACGCCAGCGGGTTATGAAGTGCGCTACGGCCCCAGCGGCAACATTATCGCCGGCGGGAAGATTACCACGCTCTCTTCCCCCTTCACCATCACCGGGCTTAATCCCAATTTTGATTACGACATTCAGGTGCGCGATTCCTGCAGTGCTACCAGCAAAGGGCTTTGGTCTAGCACCCTTACCGTTCAAACCGCTTGCAATCCCGTAAAAGCCCCCTTTACAGCTGGTTTTGACGGCCAGGCCTGGACGCCCCCCACCTTCTCCCAAAACGGAACTATCAATTCCTGCTGGCAAAGGGAACAAGGCGCCAATGCCGGTACGCCCATGGAGTGGACTACCGGACCGCCCCAGTTTTTCGGCCAGGCTGGCGCAAGTGACGATCACAGTCCCAACAATGCCGGCCAGTACGCGATGGCCCAGATCCAAGGCTTTTCCTTCGGAGGCGACTCCGCCATCTTTCGCAGTCCGCTGGTGGATTTAGATACCATAAGCAACCCAGAAGCCCGGTTCTGGTACCACATGTTCGGCAGCGCCACGGGCGACTTGCGGGTGGCCGTCTCCAATGACTTTGGCGCTACCTACACCCAGGTTTTTGCTAAGAGCGGAGAGCAACAAACCAGTTCCAGTGCGGCTTGGAAAGAAGCCATTATCAACCTAAATGCCTACGCTGGGGATACCGTTCGCCTCCGGTTTGTGGCCACCAGCACTTTTGGGACCGCTTCTAACCAGCTTATTTCCATAGACGATGTTTCCTTCCAACAACAGCCCAGCTGTCCCCGCCCCCAAAACCTCCGAGCGCTAAGCAATACCAGTAATCAGGTAAGGCTGGACTGGAGTTCTGGTGGAGCTGCTCAGTGGCAGGTGAGCTACGGTACGCCCGGTTTCAACCCCGGCAGTGGTACCATTGTGACCACCAATAGTAAACCTTATACCCTTAGTGGCCTGAGCAGCAATACCCGCTACGAGATCTATGTGCGGGATAGCTGTGGCCCGGGCGACCTTTCTATATGGGAAGGCCCCATTTCCGTACGTACGGCCTGCACGGCCCTGAGTGCTCCTTATTCGGAAAACTTCGACGGAAGTAATTTCAGTGCCTCCAGTAACTTTTTCGGCGGTCTGGGCACCATAGACCCCTGCTGGCGACGTAGGGATACCACCGGCTACATCTGGGACGCCGGCCCGCCAAGCTTCAATTTTACCAACACCGGGCCCACTGATGATCATACGCCCAACAACAGCACCGGCGGCTTTCTCCTTACCGTTCAGAGAAGTTTCTTAAACGAAGATACCACGCGCATTTTCAGCCCCCAGGTAGACCTCAGCGCCCTTTCCGTTCCCCGCCTACGGTTCTATGCCCATATCTATGGCAACGCCTTTACTTACTTTGAAGTGGCCGTAGACAGTGGCCAGGGCTACCAACCACTGATTTCCCTCAACACCAGCCTCCAAAGCAGTGGCAGCGCCGCCTGGAAAGAGTTTACCGCCTCCCTGGCCAACTACGCCAATGACACTGTTCAACTGCGGTTTACCGGCGTTCGCGCCAATAACAACCGCATGCGGATGGCCATAGACGACCTTTATCTGGAAGAAACCCCCTCTTGCCCCAAACCGGACAGTTTAAGGCTTCTTTCTACCACCACCAGCTCTGCCTCTATCAACTGGGTATCCGGCGGCGCGAACCAGTGGCAGCTAAGCTACGGCACCAACTTAAGCGCCCCCGGTAACGGTACCCTGGTAAATGCCAGTAGCCGGCCCTTCACCCTTAACGGGCTAAGCGCCAATACTTCCTACCAGGTTTTTGTACGCGATAGCTGTGGTCCCAATGATCTCTCCAACTGGTTTGGCCCCATAACCATCCAAACCCGTTGTGCGCCCCTCAAAGCCCCCTACACGCAACGCTTTGACGGCAACAACCTCAACACGGGAGGTTTTTCCGCCCTGGGAGACCTGCCCAGCTGCTGGCAAAGAGACTCTGCTTCCTCTTTTATCTGGGATGTTCTTACCGGCACCGGTTTGAACTTTCAAAGCGGTCCCTCTGACGACCATAGCCCCAGCGGCGTTAATTATCTTTCCACCCGCCGCTACAATAGTTTTATAGACCAAAAAACCAGCACCTCGGTACGCATGCCACCGGTAGACCTGGACACCCTTAGCCGGCCCCGGATTCGATTTTACTACCACGTGAACGATCAAAATTTCGATAGCCTCAAACTTGTAAACCGCCCCCCGGGCCAGGTAGCCAATGTGCTATGGAGTACCGACAGTACCCCCCAGTCGCAGTCCGGTGACCCCTGGCTGGAAGAATACGTGGACCTAAGTGCCTTTACCGGGGATACCGTATGGCTCGAATGGCAAGGCAGCCGGAATAATACAACCAACTTCCTGGCCCCCGAAATAGGGCTCGACGATATTTTCATCGAAAATGCCCCCCTCTGTCAACGCCCCAATCAACTGTCTGTAAACACGGTAGGAGGCACTACCGCCACCCTGGACTGGAACTCTGGCGGGGCCAATAATTGGCAACTAGAATACGGCCCCCCAGGATTTAGCCCGGGCTCCGGCACCCGCTTAAGCGTTACCAGCAAGCCCTTTCAAATTACGGGCCTCAATCCGGGCAAAGATTACGAAGTAGTGGTCCGCGATAGCTGTGGCGCCAATGCGGTAAGTCGCTGGACGCCCCCCGCCTCCTTCACTACCTCCTGTGCCGTAGCGCAGGCACCCCTCCTGGAAAATTTTGATGGCCCTTCTTATCAAATTCAAAGCTTTAACAACAACCGAGGCCGTATAAGCGCTTGTTGGGCGCGCAGCGACAGCAGCGCCGAGTATTACTGGGTGCCCTTAGATGCGGCCAACTTTAACAATACGGGACCCGCCAATGACCACACCACCGGGAATAGCACCTTTATGGCCACGGAAGCCCAGTTCTCCGGAACGGCCAATAATTCAGCGACGACCTTTACCTCGCCCTTTATAGACCTTTCTCCGCTCACTACTCCGCAGCTGCGCTTCTACGAGCATCGCTTCGGAACCGATATTGATTCCCTGATCGTATTTGTAAACGACGGTAGTGGCTGGAATCAGGTGCTCGGCTTATCGGGGGCCAATCTTAACGCCAGTAGCGCGCCCTGGACGGAACAGCTGGTAAGTCTTTCCGCCTATGCGGGCGACACCGTGCAAGTCCGATTCCGCGGCGTACGCACCAACACCTTCTTTTCTCAATCCATCATAGGCCTGGACGACTTCGAGATTCGGGAAACCCCCTCCTGCCCCAGGCCTACCCAGCTGGGCGTAACCAGCTCCGCTGCTACCAGCCTTACGCTGGATTGGACCAGTAATGCCAGCAACTGGGTCATTAGCTACAAGGAGTCCGGTACCAACAGCCCCCAGCGCACCACCACCGCCACCAAACCCTTCACCCTCACGGGACTGCAGCCCTCAACTACCTACGTGATCACCGTTAAAGACAGTTGCGGCCCCAACGACATCAGCCTGGACAGCGACTCCCTACTCGCCCGGACGGACTGCGGTGTGGCCACCGCCCCCTTTACAGAAAATTTTGATGGGGCCCTTTGGCAAGAAGCTAACTTCAACAATTCATTCAACGCCTCTATAGACAGCTGTTGGTCTACCACGGGAGCAGATTCTGATTTCACCCCCGGCCAGGGAAACAGCGGTTTTAGCAACTCTGGACCCGACCAAGACGTAAGCGGCAGTGGAAAATACCTCTTCACCCCCTTCGACTTTCAAACCAACAGCGGGGAAATTACCAGTCCGCGCATATTTATCCCCAGTACCCTCCTAAATCCCTACCTTAAGTACGGGTACTTCCTCTTCGGCTCGGGCATATCCCAATTTGACGTGGAAATATCCCGGGTGGGCAGCAGCGGTTCCACCATTTTGAGCAGCTACACCAGCCAGACGCAAACCAGCGGCAATGCGGCCTGGCTCTTTGACTCACTCAGCCTGGGCGCCTATCAAGGCGATACCGTTCAGATCACCTTTACTAATAATACCAGCAGCTTCCGCTCCGAAGCCGCCATAGACGCCTTTGAAGTGAACGGGACCCCCTCGCCCTGCAGCAAGCCGGATAGCTTCCAGGTAAGCACGGTGAGCCCCACGGAACTGAGCCTTAGCTGGAGCGGTCAAAACAATAATTCCCAGGGATTTACCCTAATCTACTACCCAGTAGCCCAGGGAACCAGCGGTGCCGATACCCTCTCCGGCCTAAGCAGTCCCTACAGCCTTACCAATTTGACCCCCAATACCAACTACCGGCTCGAACTTCTGGACAGCTGTGCCTCCGGCTTTCCCAGTGGAAAGATTAGCCAAACCATTAAAACACCGGTCTGTCCCGCCGTTTCGGCCAGTTTCAGTGACTCCACCCAGTTTCTTACCGCCATTTACACGGCCAGCAATACCGCTACGGCCGATTCCTTGATATGGCTCCTGGGCAACGGCGACACCAGCTTCCTGCCCAACCCGCAGGTTACTTACAGCAGCTCCGGCAGCTACAGCGTTACCCTCAAAGTATTTAACGACTGTGGCAATACAGACAGCGTCACCCGCAGCATCCAGGTATGCGACACCCTGCGGGCCAGCTTTAGCTATACCACCCAGGGCGATACGGTGGTCCTGGACGGCAGCGGTAGCCAAAACGCCGCTAACTGGCGCTGGCTTCTGGGCAACGGGCGGTCGGTAACGGGCCAATTGGCCCTGGCCACCTTTCCCAACCCCAACCAGAGCTACCCCATCACCCTGGTGGTAAGCAATGCCTGCGGAGAACGAGATAGCATTACCCAAACGGTAGCCTTCTGCGATCCGCCTAAGGCCGACTGGAGCTTCTCCGTGCTTAGCCCTACTGGCAGTGGCCTGCGCATCCAATTTGATGGCACCAACAGCCAAAATGCCCAGTCCTACCAATGGGACTTTGGCGATGGCGGCACCGGCACGGGCCCCAATCCCATCCATATTTACAATACCCCTGGCTTTTTCTACCGGGTTACCCTGGTGGTTACCAATGATTGCGGTGAGCAAGACACCCTCAGCCTCACCCTGCAGGAAGTAAGCCTCCCGGAGCAGGCACCACTCAGCAGCGTAGAAGCCTATCCCAACCCAGCCCGGGAGCAGCTCCACATCCGCTGGAATCCAGGAGAGGTGCAGCTAAAATCGCTCCTGCTTCGCAATAGCCAGGGACAGGGCGTACAAGCGCTCAAGCCACAAAATTCCGGCGAAGAACGCCTGGATATCAGTCGCTTACCGGCAGGGGCTTACTGGCTGGAGATCCGCAGCGACACGGGCGCCCGGCACAGCCGCGCTATTATCATTGAGTAGGCCTGGCGGCCAAATGTGATAGCGGTAAAACCGGCGTATCTACCCTATAATTGACCTTTCGGCCCCTGGTTAGTGTCTGTCTATAAAGTCGGTCAGCTTCGTTACGCTTGCT
>JAVLBR010000103.1:0-7893 GCA_031581125.1 Schleiferiaceae bacterium
CAACCACCCCTACCCCTCCTTTTTTAAGGAGGGGAGAGCGGGGGTGCGCTCTTCAAAATATTGGCATGCAAGTACCTGCAAGCAGTCCCAGAAATGCATACCCTCTTGCCCGGCGACTTTCAGCAGACGACCGTTAAAACCTGTAGGGCTTTCATTTTTTAGTTTCGGCAACGGCGGGATGCGCCTCGCTAGAAGCGAGAAGGGCGATTGTCTCGCTAAATATAGACAGACATTAGTTAATGTTTGTCCATAGAGTCAAGTGTCTGGACTAGAAAGTTGGTCAGCGAGGCTTGCGCAGCTTTAAAAAGCGGAGTTTACTAGGGTAAATGAGCATTTTTGAAGCAAGCGTAACGAAGCTGACCGGCTTTATAGACAGACACTAAATAGGGCTGGCGCTCCGAGGGCCTTTGGCAGCCAGGCCTACAAACTCTTACCCTTAATACGGAGGCTATTAAGTACCACACTCACGGAGCTAAAGGCCATGGCCGCCCCGGCTACCATAGGGTGCAGCAGAAAGCCCGTGAAGGGATAAAGTACCCCCGCCGCTATGGGAATGCCGATGAGGTTGTAAATAAAGGCCCAAAAGAGGTTTTGCCGGATGCCCTGCATGGTAAGTTGGGCCAGGCGGAAGGCCTGCGGCAGCCGCTGTAGTTGGGAGCCCACCAAGGTGATCTGGGCCACCTCCCGGGCTATGTCTGCTCCCTGGCCCATGGCTATGCTGATGTCTGCCCGGGCCAGTGCTTCCGCGTCATTGATGCCATCGCCCACCATGGCTACCTTTTCTCCTGCTTCTTGCCAGCGCTGCAGGCGCTGCGCCTTGTCGGCCGGCAGGCAGCTGGCTCCATATTCGGAAATGCCCGCCTGCCCGGCTATGGCCCGGGCGGTGGTTTCATCATCGCCGGTGAGGAGCGTTATTTTCATATCCTGCGCTTGTAGCCGCGCCACCGTTTCTTTGGCCTCCGGCCGAATGTGGTCCGTCACCGCTACCGCAGCCAGTACTTCTTTTTCGTCAAAAAGATACACGACTGTATGGGCAGCTTCTTCCCATTCTTTTACTTTTAGGGTCCAATCTTCCGGCAGGGTGCGGTTTTTTTCCTGCAGCCAGCGATAGCTGCCCAGAAAATAGGTTTGCCCCTCATACACGCCGCTAATGCCCCGTCCGGTATGGCTCTCAAAATGTTTTACCGATAGGGCCTGTTCGCTGGGCAGGCCCTCCAAAATGGCGGGGGCCAGTGGGTGTTCACTTTGCTCTTCCAGGCCGCGTAGGAGGGCAATAGTTTGGGCGTTATTTTCCAGTCCGAGGGTACCCGCCAGGCGGGGTTTGCCCTCGGTGAGGGTGCCGGTTTTATCCAGCACCACCCGGTCTATTTTTTCCGCTTTTTCCAGGCTGGCGGCATCGCGGATGAGGATTTGATTTTGGGCGCCCTTGCCCATGCCTACCATTATAGCGGTGGGCGTGGCCAGGCCCAGGGCACAGGGGCAGGCGATAACCAGCACCGAGAGCGCCGCCAGAAGCGCGTGGCCAAAGGCATTTTCGCCGCCCCAGATAAGCCAGGCCCCGAAAGTGACCGCGGCTATGATCATCACGGCCGGCACGAAAATGGCCGCGATACGATCGGCCAGGCGCTGCGCAGGCGCTTTGCTGCCCTGCGCCTGGCGCACCGTCTCTATGATCTGGCCCAGTAGAGTGGATTTGCCGGTGCGGGTTACTTCCATGCGGAAGGCGCCCTGTTGGTTAATGGTGCCGGTGTACACTTCTTGGCCGGGCTTTACCGCCACGGGTATGCTTTCCCCGGTGATAGAGCTCTGGTCTACCGAAGAGCTGCCCATGGTGACCTTCCCATCCAGGGGAATTTTTTCGCCCGGGCGGATCATCAGGATTTCTCCGGGGGTAATCTCGGCCACCTGGAGTTGGATCTCCTTGTCTTCCCGAATGGCCTGGGCCGTAGAGGGCTGGAGCTGCAAGAGCTGCTTTAGGGCGGTGCTGGTGCCCCGCTTGGCCCGTTCCTCCAGCCAGCGGCCCAAAAGGATGAAGGCAATGATCACGGCCGCCGCCTCAAAATATACGTGCGCCTCCAGGCCCCGCTGGGTCCAGAACTGGGGATAGATGGTGGTAAACGCACTGAATAAGTAGGCGATGCCGGTACTCAGGGCCACCAGGGTGTCCATATTGGTATGCCCGTAGCGGGCCAGGCGAAAGGCCACGGTGAAAAAATGACGCCCAAACAGGGCCAGCACCGGTAAGGTAAGCACCAAGCTTAGCCAGGGGGTGTAGGGCCAGGACGGGGCAAACATACCCAGCACGAAAACCGGCAGGGCCAGCGCGGCAGCGCCTATAAAGCGCTGGCGGGCGGCTTTTACTTTGGCTTTTTCCCGGCTTTCCATTTCCGCCAGGGGATCGTACTGGGCTACTTCCAGGTTATAGCCCGCTTTCTGAACCGAGCGCTGCAGTACTTCGGGGCTTACTTCCGTGGGGTCAAAGGTGGTTTGGGCGCTGTGGTCGGCCAGATTGACCGAAACTTCCCGCACGCCGGAGGTATTTTGGAGGGCTTTTTCTACGCTGGCTACGCAACTGGCGCAGGTCATGCCCTTTACATTAAAGGTCTCTTTGGTTTCCATAGGGGCAAAGGTCGGGCAGTTTCAGGCTATGTTCAAATATTCATGGGCAGCAGGGTGCTCAGGGTGACCTGAAGCACATTTGGCCGGCAGGCCTAAAAAGCGGCAAAGTAGGCGAGTGGCTGGGACAGCTCCGGGGAAGGGTGTACCTTTGACCCCATGCTTAGGTATTTGCTTGTATGCCTGCTGCCGCTGCAGCTCCTGGGCCAATGGCAGCTCAGTGAGGAGGCCGAAATACGGGTACTTACCTGTGGACCGGCCGAAGATGAATTGTACTCCGCTTTTGGGCACTCCGCGGTGCGGGTAAAGGACCCGGTAAGTGGGCTGGATCTGGTGTATAATTACGGGGTATTTGACTTTGACCAGCCCAATTTTTACCTCAATTTTACCCGAGGGCATCTTCGCTACCAGCTGGCCGTGCAGGCTTACGATGGTTTCTTGCGGCAGTACCGGGCGGAGGGCCGTTATGTGCATGAACAGGTCCTCAACCTCAGTGCAGCCCGCCAGCAGGCTTATTTTGACTTTTTGCAGGTAAATGCTTTGCCGGCCAACCGGACCTACAATTACGATTACTTTTATGACAACTGTGCTACCCGGATTCGCGATGGCCTGAAGGCGGTGCTGGGCGATAGTTTGCGTTTTGATACCAATTATGTGGAGCGGCAGGAAAGTTTTCGCGAGGCTTGCGATCGCTACCTGACCCGCCAGCCCTGGGGCGATCTGGGCATAGACCTTTGCCTGGGTATGCCCATGGATAAGCAGATGAGCGATAAGGAGTACATGTTTCTTCCGGACTACATCGAGAAGGGGTTTGAGGCGGCGCGCCTGCTTACGGCCCGGGGGCATAAGCCCTTGGTGAAGGACACGGAAGTGACCGTGCGGGGGGAGAAGCAAGCGGATTTTTCGGGGCAGAGTCCCCTTATGGCCGGATGGGGGCTACTGGTTATGGGCTTAGTGGTGACTTTGCTGGGCAAGAGATGGCCCCGGATAAGTCGCATTTGGGACGGGCTTAGCTTCCCGCTGGTAGGGCTGCTGGGCTGGCTTCTCTTGCTGCTGTGGCTGGCTACGGATCATGCGGCGGCGGCTGAAAACTTCAATATTTTGTGGGCTGTGCCGCTGCATTTTCCCCTGGCGCTGTGGGGCTGGCGGTCAAATATGCCCACCTGGCTCCGCGGTTACTTCCGGGCAGTAACCTGGTGGTACGGGCTGGTGGTGCTGGGCTGGTTCTTTTTCCCGCAGGCCCTGCATCCGGCCTTGTTTCCGCTGGCGCTCCTGCTGGGTCTGCGCGCTGCGGTGCGCGGAGGGTTGCTTCTGCCAAGCAGATCTAAGCGCTAATTGATGGGGGGATTTGGCCAATTGCTGCAAAGTGCACCCCGCCTCCTGGGTTTTGGGTTTTTACTGACTTTCTTTTCCAGTTTTGGGCAAACCTTCCTGCTTTCGCTCTACGTACCCGAGCTATCTGCTTACCTGGGTCTAAGCCAGGGGTGGATGGGCAGCCTTTACGCCGCCGCTACCCTGGGCAGCGCGGCCCTGCTGAGCTGGGTAGGCCGGTTTATAGATTACCGGGACCTGCGGCAGTATACCTGGCTCACGCTGGGGGGCTACGTGGTGGCCTTGCTTACCCTGGCTACCACCCAACACGTGATATGGGCGGGCTTGGGCCTGCTGGGGCTTCGGCTTACCGGACAGGGCCTTATGGGCCATATCTCGGTAACCAGTATGGGGCGTTATTTTGTAGCGGCGCGGGGCAAGGCGATCAGCTTGGCCACGCTGGGCTTTCCAGCAGGGGAGGCGCTGCTGCCCCTGGTGATAGCGCTGCTGATGGAGCAAGTGGGATGGCGCGGGGCGCTGGTGGTAAGCGCGGGGGTGCTGGTGGCCGCCGTAGCGCCGGGCATACGTTTTCTGCTCAAGGGGACCGACACCGCCCCTCCGCTGCTGCAAGCCAAAAAGGGCGAGAAACAGGAGGAAGGTGCCCATTACGGCCCCCGTTATTTTTTAAGAACCAGGGCTTTTTGGGTTTTGGCGCCCAATGTGTTTTTGCTGGGATTTGTCAATACGGCGGTTTTCTTTTTTCAGGTAGTGCTGGGAGGGGAGCGGGGCTGGAGCAAAGAGTGGGTAGCCGGTTCGCTGGCGGCTTTTGCGGCCAGTAGTGCGTTGAGTATGTTCGTGTCGGGTTCCCTGGTAGACCGTTTTACCGCGCGGCGGCTGTTTCCCTATTATTTTGCCCCCTACGTGATAGGGCTGGTCTTGGTGGCTTTTATTCAGGCACCCTGGGTGTACCCCCTGGGGCTGCTGTTCATGGGCCTTTCCAACGGCATGGGCTCTACCATAAAAAGCGCCTTGCAAGCGGAGCTATTTGGTACGCGGTACCTAGGCACGGTAAGGAGCCTCTTTACCGTTTTGATGGTCATCAGTACGGCGCTGGGGCCTGTTACCTTTGGGGCATTACTGGACCGGGAAGTGGGCTTTTTGGCTATTTTGCTGGGCTGCGCCACGGCCGTGGTAGGGGCCATTTTGCAAAGTTTTCGGGTAAAGCACATCACCCCATTTTATTTTTAACCTTTGCGACATGGACCAACCGAGCATTTTCCTGGGCAACTTGCGCATAGACGAACCCGTAACCGCCGGTACGGATGTGCTGGTGGCCCTGGTAAGCTGGTACGCCTGGTATGGCTTAAGGAAGCTTCCCCGCGATAAGATTTCCTACTTCTTTCGCTGGTTTTTCTTTTTGATGGGTACGGCCACCTTCTTGGGTGGCATTTTGGGGCACGCCTTCGTTTATTTCTTTGGTTTTTGGGGGAAAGTACCGGGCTGGCTCATCAGCATGTTTGGCATTATGCTGCTCGAGCGGGCCTTTATCTTTTATACCGAGCCCTTGATGAAACCGGGCTGGGTGCGCTTTTTTTATTACTTCAACATCGGTGAACTGCTCATTTTCATGAGCCTGGCGGTCTTTTTCAAAAACTTTCACTTCGTGGAATATCACACCGCTTACGGCCTGTTGGTGGTGGTGTTTGGTTTCACCATTTTCAATTGGCGGAAGGGCCGGCATAACCGTTTTTTGCAGTACGCCTTTGCGGGCGTGGGATTGGCCATTGGGGCGGCGGTGGTGTTTACCTTTCGCTTCAGTTTCAGTCCTTGGTTCAATCACTCCGACATTAGTCACGTGCTGATGGCGCTTACCGCCTGGATTTTTTACCTGGGCACGCAGCATTATCCAGCGGCCCGGGTGGCTGCCGCCAAATGAGTTTTAGCCCAGCGGGGTAGCGGCAGGGTTTGGAAGAAAAAGCAAGACGGCGCGGCTCTCAGAAGACCCAGAAATTTTACGCCTCCAGGGTAATCGCCTCTGTGCTGCCCCCTATGGCTTGGATGGCCTCTTGGCTAGCCTCCATAAAACCATCGGGCCCACAGAGATAAAAATGGTCGCCAGCACGGGCGTATTTTTTCAATAGCGCTGCATTGATGCGTTCGTCCCCTTCGTGGGTATGGAAAGAATGAAAGTTATCCCCCAGGGTATGCTCCCAAAAAGACCGTAAAATCACATCTTGCTGGGTGTGATTGAAAAAGAGGAGTTTATTGTCACCTACTTTTCCCTGGGCTTTGAGCTGCCGGAAGATGGCAATGAAGGGCGTCACGCCCGCGCCGCCCGCGAGGAATATCCCCGGCTTTTGGTATTGAATGGCGCCCCACACATCGTGAAGCAATAAGTGATCACCTATGTTCAGTTTATCTATTTGCTGCGTCACCCCTTTATGATCGCGATAGCACTTGACCACCAATTCCAGCTGCTCATCTTCGGGCAGCGAGGTAAAGGTGAAGGGACGGCCTTCTTCCCGCCAGCCGTCTTGATCCAGGGCCACTTCGGTGGCCTGCCCAGGGGTGAAATGATAGCCGGCCGGCTTATCGATAGTGAGTTTTTTTACGTCGTGGGTGAGGTTTTCTATGGCCCGGACGGGCACCTTGTGCTCTTCCATAAGGAGTTGTTTTAATACTCAAATATAAGAAGCGCAGCGGCCTGGTTGTTTACAACCTTACCAGGCCGTAGTGGGGAAGGCCCACCTCCACCGGTTCATTCAGCGCCTTTACCGCTGCTGGAAGTTCTTTGGGATTTTTTAGTGCCAAGGGGGGGGCTGACCGCGATCAGCATGAGTTATTGCTACTTCCCGCTCGGGCCAAGACTATGATAAAGAAGATTCATAATCCCCTTGCATTCGGTAAGTTACCTTTTTTAGCTAGAAGATATTTTGGGGTGCTAATGAGCCCATTGCAATCCCTGGACAGGAAGTTACGTATGGGGCCTTGCTACTCCATCAATTCTCTCTTTTTTAGCCTTTTAGCCCCCTAAATCCCCCCAAGGGGGACTTTGAGCCGCGTCTGGAACTCCGGAGTTCTGCCTCTTGGAAGCTTGCCGCTAGGAATTGAAATTTATTGATGGGGTAGCAGATGTAAAGCCCCCTTGATGGGTTTGGCTTCGCCAGGGGCGAGGCAAGGGGCCTATAAACTTAAAATATCGATAGGTGTACAAAGTCACAAACTTCTGGAAACCAGCTATACCTCCTGTGCTATCGCCAAGGCGAGATTGGACTTTATAGACAGACACAACTTAGAGGTGTATCCCCACGGGCAGGAGGTACTTCATGTCCCGGTGCCGCTTAAAATATTGCTTGATAAAGCGGGTCATGGGCACTACCCGCATGCCGGTTTCCTCGATCATTTTAAGGACTTCTTTCACCATTTTATCGGCTTCGCCGGATTCCTCAAAGCCTTCCGGGAAGGTCGTTTTGGTGAGGAAGTATTTCCGTTCCTGGATTTGATATTCGATTACCGCCAGCCTGTTATCATCCGTGCGCAGCTCAAAGTGGCGCATATCGGCATTATCTTCAATTTTCATAGTGGGAAGTTTGTCAAGCCTCTCTAAGAGGGGTGCAAAGTTAGGCATTTTGCTCAAATAATTTTTTCAGGTAGCCTAGGATTGCACCTCTCAGTGATTATAGTTATTTGTTATAGGGAAAAGGGAGTAAATAAGCGCATAAGCTACGAACCACAAAGCTTATTTTTGCCCCATGTACAGTTATAAGGTCGGACAGCGGGTGCGCTTTTTGGATGAGCCGGGCGGCGGGGTGCTTAAGGCTGTGGAGGGCGAGCAGGCCTGGGTGGAGGACGCGGAAGGTTTTGTCCGTCCTTTTGCGCTCACGGAGCTGGTCCCGGATGCGCGGTTTCCCGTAGAAGACGTACCTCCCAGCCAGCACGAAGCACATTTGGCCGCCGGCCAAAAGA
>JAVLBR010000104.1:0-7704 GCA_031581125.1 Schleiferiaceae bacterium
AGGCCTCACCGGCCAAATGTGTTTTGCGGCCACGTGCCTGGCCTGCCGGCCTTACGAGGCCCCAGGTGCCCACCGGAATAGGTTTCCTCCCGCGGCGGGAAGCTACCGGGTGCCGGGAAGAACACTGGGGGGTGGCCGGTCTTGCTTGGGGACGTATGGGTCCCGGCGGGGCGCCCCACATTTGTCCGATAGGACGGTAGCGCCGATATTTGTGCAAAACGGGGCCCACCCGGGCCCTTTTAAAATACGCTTTTATGCACCGTCCCTCCGCTGAAGAAATGCCCACCTGGTACCATCCCTACCTGTCCTTAGTGGGGGAGGACTTACCCCCGGGCGCCCTGCTGGCGCAGAGCTGGCAGGAGGCGCTGCCCTACTGGCGGGATCAAAGCCAGCCCGAGCAGCCCTACGCGCCCGGTAAATGGAATCTCCTTACCCTGGTGCAGCATATCATTGATACGGAACGGATTTTCCAGTACCGCGCTTTGCAGGTAGCCCGGGGCGACGGAATGCACCTGCCTGAATACGACCACGAAGCTTACGCCCGGGCCACCGAACCGGTGCAGACCAACTACGCGCTACTCCTGGAAGAATGGGCGGCGGTGCGGCAGGCGGGCGTTCTCCTTTTTCATAGTTTTTCGCAAGAGACTTTGCGGCAGGAGGGGCAGCTCAAAAAGAGCCCGGTTACCCTACGGGCCATGGCCTATATCATGGTGGGGCACGCCCGGCATCATCAGCAGGTCGTAGCTGGTTAAATGGCTTAGCCGTCTTGAGAAGGGGGAGCAGGTTCCTTTTGCCAGTGTTTTTGACTGCGGCCGCCGGTGCCTTAACCACGGAGGGGCGGGTACAGTCCGGTAATGGGCCCGCAGCGCTTGACCTTCCCGGGGCCGGGGGCTTATTTGCTCAATTTGTACACCCCGCGAGGGGTGCGTCTCAAGACCTTTCGCCTGGTAAGATTAAAGCCTTAGGGCATTCGCAGGGGAAAATCTTTGGGGGCGGTGACGCGATAGCCGGGCCGTAAGGTCTTCTTTTCGCCAGGGGCCAGTTCTATTTGGTAGATTAAGTGCCCCTTTTCTTTATCCCAGCGTCCGCCTTGGTCCAGCCTTTTTACGCTCACTTTTTCCGTGCGGGAAACAGGCAGCGGCTCTCGGACTAAAAGCTCGATGGGGTGGCTTTTATCATTCCGGAGGGTGATTTCCTGGCGGAGGGTAAGCTCCTTTTTTTGGCCCAGCACTTTGTATTCCTTGTAGCGCTCGATGCGGCGGCGGTTTACCTGTACGTCGGCGTCTCGTCCCAAAGAGAGGCTAAGGGTGTCCTTGCTGAGGCGGGGATCCCAATGCTGCTCCCCTACAAAGGTGTCATCATGGTAACGTTTGAGCGGTCCGGCGGGGAGGGGAAGGCCGGCAAAGCCCGTGAGCTGCGCCTGCAGGAAGGCGGCGGGATGTTGCGCCGGATGGCTTTCGTAGCGATAGGAAGCCGGAAGGGTATACCGGCGCAGGGGGCGCTCCACCTGGGGGTTGTCCGGCCCCAGGCTCAGGGGCTGCCTCAGCTGAAAGCGCCGAAAGGTACCCCTTTCCACCAGGGCGGGTGCCATCAAAGGGCTGGTATACGCCACGGCCATGTAGCTGGTTTTGACCTTGCCGCCATCTGTCTGCGTTCGGGATCGAACCGGCCGGGGCTTTTCAATAAAGTAAGGAGGTAGTTCCGGCAGTTGGCTTCTTTGCAGGGGTTCGCCCAGGGCCAGGGCTATTTTTACGGCTTGCCAGGCTACTCCGCTGCCTTGTTTGATAATGGCCCGGTGTTCTAAAAGCAAAGAATCTTGCCCGGGTAGCCGGGTGGCCCGGTAGGTGCTTCGCCAGGAAACGTTACCTACCAGGTAGCGCAAGGCCAGGGAAATATTGGCGGACCGGGGGCTTTCGATCTTGAGCAACCAATAGTGATTGCTTCGCTTAAGCGCCCGGCGGAGTTTTTCTACCCGGCGCTGCTGGTTCTGGAGCGCTTCCTGGGCCTCTTGGACTTCCTCCTGGAGGGCCAGGAGCTTTTCCTGGAGGGCCTTTATTTTCCGGGTAAAAAAGGCGGCGCGTTCTTCCAGCTGGGCCAGGCTGCTATAATCTTGCTGTTGATTGGCGCGCAGCAGGTCTTTTTGGGCCTCCAGGCCTTCTTCCCGCGCCTGAAGCGCCCTAAGCTTTGCCTGGTGCTTGTCTCGTTTTTCCAGCGCTTTTTGGAGGCGGGGATGGTTTTGGGGGGATAACTGGGTTTCTTGCTGTAGCCTTATATCGTGGAGGCGGATAGCGCCCGATAGCGCTACCCGGGCGGAGCGGGCCTGGGCATAGGCGCTAATCTTCGGTATTTTTACCCAGTGGGTGCCTTGGGGGACTGATCCGCTGACGTGGCGGGTTACCTCGGCCTGGCTGCTGTACAGCAGGACGGAATCAATGGGGCTGGGCATCCGGAGGGTGTCAGCGCCCTGCGAAAAGCTCAGGCACAGACAGCCAAAAAGGAGTATGGTGTTTCGAAAGGCCATGGGAAAGAAGGATTTTAAAGGGTTAACGGCGCGTTTTGCCAATTGCCAAATTAGGGAGTAGGCAAATGCCGGAATCGCGTAACCGACGGGGCCAATCAAAACATTACTCAAGAAGTGTGCCTTAAAGGCTTATGCTCCAGGGCCTGGAAGGCCTGCTTTATTGCTTCCTGATCCGTCGTTGGCCCAAAAACGCCCCCTGGTAACGCAGTTGGACCAGATAAATGCCGGGGCTCAGTGTGCTCAGGTCTACCTTGTTGAAGGAGCCGTCTTTTTGGAGGACGGTAGCGCCCGTGCTGTTGACCACGGTAAGGGCATCAAAATCGCTTTGGCTTTCGATGGTCATGTCTCCTTGAGTGGGGTTGGGGTAAAGGGCGAAGCTCCTCTTTTGTGTTTCTTCCAGCCCTACCGTGCTGGGCAGGGAATACTTGTAAATGGTAGAGGCCAGGGATTGGGTTTGGCGATTGAGGCCGCCGATAAGGTAGACTTCGTCGTTGACCACAAAGGAGCCCGGCGCCCAGCGGCTTACGCCCGGGTGGGCCGTAAGTTGGGTCCAGCTGTCGGTGGTGTCGTTATACCGCCAAAATTCGCCGGTACTCATGTAGCTGTGATTATCCCCATCGCCACTAAGGACGTAGCCCTGCCCGGCGTGGTCAAATTGTGTTCCGGCTACCCGGGCCTCCCCGGGGAAGTCGGTCATCTGCGTCCAGGTGTCGGTGGCGGTATCCAGGCGGTACCAGTCGTCAAAGATCACCTGCCCGGCGTGTCCCATCCCCGCGTATACCTGGCCATTCACGACAAACTGGAAAGGGTGGTGGCGGCCGGCCCCTGGTAGGTCGGGAATACTACTCCAGCTATCGGTTTTCATATCGTATTTCCACCAGTCGTCGTAGTCGCCCTGCGCGCCATCGCCCAGGCCTACGTAGATGGCATCATTGCTGGCCACAAAAGAAGGGTGCCGGCGGCCTGCACAGGGACAGGAAGCCAGCTGGGTCCAGCTATCGGTGGCGGGATCGTATTCCCATAAATCGTTCAGGTAACGGGTTTGGCTGGCGCCAAACCCCAGGTAGCCTTTGCCTTTGTAAACGGTACCGATGGCAAAACTGCGCTCGGTGCCCGGAAACAAGCCTTCATAGTTCCAGCGGTCAGTTTGGGGGTTGTAGCTATAAAAGGTCTTGGTGGGATTGTTTTGAGGGTTGGTTCCCGTGACCATATAACCGACGCCATTGATCCCCCAGGTGACGGGGTGATGACGGCCTTGGGGGATGTTGGCCACCTTAGTCCATTGTTGCGCCCCTAAAGGGCTTAGGAGGGTTAGGCCTAAAAGAAGTAGGAGTAGAGATCTCATCGCAAGGGTTTTGAGCAAAGTAAGGGCAAATAAGGTAAATAGTTCCTTGAAACTGCACATTTAAATATCCGCTCCAAAGTCCAATCTCGCCCGTGGCGAGGCGATCGTCCTTCTCGCTTCTAGCGAGACGCATCCCGCCGCTGCCGAAATCAAACTAAAGAGTGACAGCCCTTCGGGTTTTAACGGGGGCTTGCTTAAAGTCGCCGGGCTGGAAGGGTATGCACTTCCGGAACGGCTTGCAGCTACTGGCATGCCAGTATTTTGAAGAGCGCACCCCCGCTCTCCCCTCCTTAAAAAAGGAGGGGTAGGGGTGGTTGTTATTTTGCTATTTAGTGTCTGTCTATAAAGTCCGCTCTCGCCTATGGCGAGACGCTTGCCCAAAAAATGCTCATTTACCCTAGTAAACTCCGCTTTTTTGGGCTGCGCAAGCCTCGTTAGCGAACTTTCTAGGACAGACACTCGACTGTATGGACAGACACTATTTAGGCCTGAGAAGGTGCCGCTGATCTTTCTGTTTTAGCGGGCAGTCCCTTCCGCTGGCTTACGTTCCAGAGGATGAAAACGAGCAGCAAGATGGCCGCTTGCGCGAGGAGCGTCTCCCAGGTGGCATAAACGCCCAGGGCATCTATGCTGAAATGGGCGGGGAGCACCGAAATGCTCACACTGCCGGCTTCCTGCAGCGCGTGGATACCTTTCCCGGCCAGGATCACCGCCAGGAAGGAGATCACCATGGCACTGTACTTAAAAAGCTTGGGGATGGGGATTTTTTTGCTGTAGCGCAGCAGCAGGACGGAGATCACGAAGAGGGCGATAAATGCGGCCACGATACCAGCAGTGAAGGCCCATTGGTCGCCAGCTGCTACCTCCAAATTGAGCGCAGAGAGAAAAAGCACGCTTTCAAAAGCCTCCCGAAACACCACTAAGAAAGAAAGCAGGGCCAGGCCCAGCATATTTTCCCGGCGGGCCAGGGTTTGAATTTTTTCCTTGACATAGGCTTGCCAGCGACCCGCCTGAGACTTGCTGTGCATCCAGAAGCCCACGTAAAGCAGCACGCCCACCGCAAAAATGGCAATAAAACCCTCCATGAGTTCGCGCTGGGCCCCGGTAAAGGTGAAGAGTTGCCCGGCGGCAAACCACAGACCTACCCCGGAAGCCAGGGCGGCGAGCCAACCTAAGTGAACCCAGCGGGCGGCCCGGGGCAATTTCATAGCCCGAATGATGCCCAAAATGGTAATGATCACCAAGAAGGCCTCCAAGCCTTCCCGCAGGATAATAGAAGAGGAAAGCATAAAGGCCAGTCCCGTGCCAAAACTATCAGCCTCCATACTTTGCTGGGCTTCTTGAAGGAGTTCGATGCTTTGGGTGGCCCGTTCTTGTACCAACTCGGTAGCCGCGCCTTTTTCGATGGCACTGCGCATACCACCCATGGTACTTTCGATTTGGGCCACCAAGGGGGCATTATGGGCCCGGAGCTGCATTTCGATGGGCTCTACTCCTTCCAGATAGGCGGTAAGCGCACTCGTCCGGGCGGGTCCTGGGGCATCGTTTTCGTACTGGCTTACCGATTGCTTGATCAGGCCTATGGCTTTGGCTATGTAGGCGTCTCCGGGGCGGCGGCCTACTTCGGTGGGGTAAAGTCGCAAGGCAGCCAGCAGGGGCGCGTTTGCTTCTACGTTTAGCTTTTCTTGCAGCTCGTTATTGTCAAGCGAGGCCAGTTGAGCTAGCGTTAAAGGCATTTCGGGCCGGGGGGCTTCCGCGGCGGTAAAAGGAACTTCTTCCCGGTACTGCATACTGATCACGTAAAAGGCCAGGTCCCAAACCTCATCATCACTCAACTCGTCAAAAGCCCGCATGGAGGTGCCTTCTACACCCAGGCGGATGGTATTGTAGGCCTGGAAGGGGGAAAGCCCCTGGGCTTTGTCGGCAGCGTGAAAATTGGTAGGGGCCGGTTCCAGCCCTTCGGCCATGGCTCCTTTGCCTTTGCCTTGCGGGCCATGACAGGCCTGGCAGTGCAGTTTGTAAATTTCAGCGCCGTTTTGGATTTCCGGCCAGCGCTTGGGGCCTACTTCCAGATCATAATGGTTAATGATCTTTTGCTTGAGGGAGTTGGCTACGCTGGCTATTTTGGTGCGGGGAGCTTTTTTATCGACCAGCTCCTGGAGCAGGGCAGCGTCGCTCTGAAGATCGCCTCCTGAGGCGGCGGTCATCTCCCGGATGGTAAGGGAGAATTCTTGCATTTCGGCGTACTCCGCCTCACTTATTATTTGACCCTGGTCTACGGCCATGCTGTAATCTACAGCCAGGTAATCGAGCAGGTGGACCATCATGCGTGCATTGGCATCATCTCCGGCCTGCACGGGCAGTGCCAGCAGGCTGAGGGCCATCATCCATATCCCTATTCTCTTGGTCATGCTCTGAGGGTTTATTTAGACTATTTACAAACTGGCCTGCAAATATAGCATCCACGGCGGATTTCAGAAGGTGTGGCAGCTCACTTTTTGCTTACGTAGCGCTGATGGCGCTCGTAGAAGCGCCAGGGCAGCAGGGCATCCTCCCCGGCGTAGCCTATGCCTACCCGGGCGGTAGACACCACCTCCTGGTCCGCTACGGGCTCACCGCGGAGCACTTGCAGTGAGGGCTGATCCAGTAAAACCCCGTACTGGGCAGTGGTGATACCCAGGGCTTTGCTCATGTTCCCAGGGCCTGCGGTAAGCCGCGGCAGGGGCTGTTCCAGGCCCCGTCGTTTTAGCATGTGCTGAATTCCTTCCAGCGGCGCCACGGCCCGCAGCAGCACAGCATCGGCCTGTCCTTCGCGGTTGGTTACAATGTTAAAAAGGTGATGGATGCCGTAACAGAGGTAAACATAGGCATGTCCGCCCGCGGCGTACATGATTTGGTTGCGCTTGGTTTTCCGCTCCATGTGGGCATGGCAGGCCTTATCGCCGTACCCAGCGTAGGCCTCCGTCTCGGTAATGCGGCCCACGGTGCGCTTGCCCTCTATTTCGGTAACCAGGTACCGGCCCAGTAAGTCGCGCGCCAGGGCCACCACATCGGCTTGCTGGAAATAGCTTAAGGGCAAGGGTTCCTGAGCACCTAATCCCATTGGGGCGCAAATTGGGGGTCTATGAGCCGCACCCCTCGGGTATGGAGGGCGCTGATGCGGGCCATCTCTTCCTCGCTCAGCGAGAAGTTGAAAACATCGAAATTTTCCCGGATGCGCAGCAAACCCTGGCGGCTCAGGTCCGTGCCCCACACCTTGGTGGTGATAAAAAGGCGTTCCCGGGGCACTTCGGTGCGGCGCAGTACCGGACCTATGTCTTGTTCATTTTCGTAGGCGCTCGCCGTATCAAAGTGGCGATAGCCCACGTCCAGCGCAAATTCTACGGCACCTTCTGCCTCTTTGCCTTTCAGGTTTGAGGTGCCCAGCCCTAGCTTGGGGATCCATTCGTCGCTGCGCTGCAGATAGTCCATAGGGGAAAACCGTTTACAAAGATCAAAGGTGCGAATTTGCAAGGGTTTGGCCTGCGGCCAAATGAGTTTCCAGGCGAGCGGGGGCACCGGCCCCAGGGGAATAAATGACCAGGTTAAGATTAGGCCGCTTAACTATCCTGGTAAGACTTTCCCTCCGGCTGATGAATAGGAATAGCGGACCAGACTCTGAAATAATCTGCACTTCTATTGCTTTTAAAGGGCCATGGGCGAGCAACAGCACCGGCGTGGAGGTACCCCTTTATTCAGATCAGAGCAGGGCTGCCTTCCTACCAGTAGCCTGTTAGCAGCACCTTAGGGTGAGAAAAAAATTTTGGGAACCAAAAGCCGCTCCTGGCGCGGCTTTCCA
>JAVLBR010000105.1:0-7623 GCA_031581125.1 Schleiferiaceae bacterium
GACTTTATAGACAGACACTAATTAAAATGCCTGGATCAGGCTGCTGCATTTTCCGGCTTCCCTAAGCGCTGGCAGCCTGGTGGGAAGGAGCTCCATCTTGCTTAGCGCTATCTTTTTAATGTAATGATAACTTACGGATGAGGCCCAGCGCCTGTGGATATTAAGTTTGTTCTTATATATTTGTACGCTATTTAAAACCATTCTCAACCAAAAACTAAAATTATGACTAAAAGATTATGGACCGCCGCCTTGTGTGGTTTTTCTCTCTTGGCCACCGCGCAGGTGGCGGACCTACCGCCTTCCGCTGAACCGGGCAAATGCTACGTTAAGTGTGTGACGCCTGATCTCTACGAAACGGTACAGGAAAAGGTTATGGTGCGCCCAGGCTACACCAAACTAGAAGTAGTCCCCGCCGAATACAAAACGGTAGAAAAAGAAATTCTCATCAAACCGGAGTCTAAACGCTATGAATTCGAGGAAGCCGAGTTTGAGGTGTACTATGAGGACTTTCGTACAGAGGAAATCTACAATAACATTCAAGTGAAGGAAGCTACCTTCACAAATGAAGCGGAGAAAATTGAGATCAAACCGGAAATAGGCCGGTGGGAGTACCGTAGTTATGCCAACTGCGAATCCGATAATCCCGCTGATTGTAAAGTCCTCTGCTGGGTGGAATACGACCCCACTTTCGAGACAGTGGCGGTAAAACGCCTGGAAAAAGATGCTTATACAGTGAAAAACGAGGCCGGCGGTAAGGTGATTAAGGTGAAAAAGTACCGCAAAACAAAACCGGCTTCCTACAAAGAAATTAAGGTGCCAGCGGAGTACCGTACCATCCCTAAGCGGGTACTGGTAAAGGACGAATCCACCAAAGCCACCAAAGTTCCGCCTGAGTACAAAACCGTGACGCTAGAAAAGCTCAAACAAAAAGGCGGCGTAGCTAAGTGGGAGGAAGTAGCTTGTGAGCTGGTAGACTTTAATATCCTGCCCATCTACTACAACCTGGGAAGTGCGGCCCTTACCGGCGCCGCCAAAAAGGTGATAGACGAAAAAATTTACAGTCTTATGAAGCAAGAGCCGCTAGTTCGGGTCGAGATCGCTTCGCATACCGATGCACGCGGCAGTAAGGCCAGCAATAAAGATCTCTCCCAGCGCCGCGCTCGTTCGGTGGTTAATTATCTCATAAGTCGCGGTATTAATTCCAGCCGCCTGGTAGCTAAAGGCTATGGCGAAGAGCGTCTGGTAAACCGCTGTGCAGACGGCATTACTTGTACTGAGAAAGAGCACAGCCAAAACCGCCGCACCGAGTTTAGGGTGATCTCTTACTAAGTGAGCGGCTCAAGTCCTAAAATTTTGCAAAAAGCCCTGTGCTCCGGCGCAGGGCTTTTTTGTTTTTTAGTACCTCCGGAGCGGAGCAGCTGCCCCATATCCTGTTGGAAATACAAGTATACGCTGCACTCAATGAGGTTAAATGGTTGAACTGGGTAACTGTCGAATTGGGTAACTGGGTAGCGGTTGAATTGGGTAACTGTTTAATTGGTGAGGGGTTGGAGAATAGATATTAGACCGCTTCGCTGATAGATTTCGGACGGGAAGGATTGTTTTACAGCAGTTTGTGGTGCTTTACTCTTACTCATCTTTAACGGTAAAGGCCCACCCCCCCCAAGGGGGCTTAAAATCTGCTACCCCATCAAATAAGTGTAGTCCCGATAAGCAAGCTTCCAAAAAGCAGAACGCTGCGGGCCAGACGCGGCCTAAAGTCCCCCTTGGGGGGATTTAGAGGGCTAAAAAACTGGAAAAGAGAAAATTGATGGAGGAGCACGTTACCGTACAGAACTTTCTACCCGGGGATTACGAAGAGCTTATTAGTACCGCAGAAATAACGCTGTTGTTAAATAACCAAATCGCTGAATTATAATATGTTATGAATTTTTTTATATGACTACCAAAGCAGCTTAAGCATTAGGCGGGAAGCGAGCATCATCCTTTCGTAGCTCATCTTTCTGCCTCTCCTCGATGCCCCCTACTTAGTGTCTGTCCATACTGTCCGGTGTCTGTTCTAGAAAGTTCAAGAACGCCTGTCCCGATCTTTTCGGGAAGGCGCGAGAGGACGATAAAACCGGAGTTTACTGAAGTAAATGAGGATTTTGAGGACGATCGCAACGAAGTTATTGGCCTTTATAGACAGACACTACTTAGTAAGGGTCTACATCTATATTCACCCGAATGCGCTGCTGGGGGTAGGCGCGCTCATAATCTTCTGTAATGGCCAGGAGCCGGGATTTAGCCTTGGCCAGGCTCACCTCTGGTTCCAGCTTGAGCAGCATTTCCATGTGGTAACGATTGCGCAGGCGGGCCACCAGGGGAAACTCCGGTCCCAAAAGCCGCTGACCAAACTGCGCCCGAAGCATTTCACCGTAGCGCTGGCTGCGGTAGTGCAGGTGCTCGCGGTCGCGGTGCTGAGTGGTGATCTTTATGAGGCGGGCAAAAGGGGGATAGCCATAGGCTTTCCGGTCTGCCAGCTCCCGCGCAAAGAACCCTTCGTAATCATAGCCCATTACTTGCCGCAGTACCGGATGGCGGGGACTGCTGGTCTGGATCAAGACCAGGCCTCGTTTAGCGCGCCGTCCGGCCCGTCCCGCCACTTGCGAAAGCAGCTGAAAGGCCCGCTCCTGACTCCTAAAGTCGGGGAAATGCAGCAGCGCATCGGCGTTCATGATGCCTACCAGGGCTACTTTACCAAAATCAAGCCCTTTGGTCACCATCTGCGTGCCTACCACAATATCCGTAAGCCCCTCTTCCAGGTCGCTGATAATCTTTTCGAAGGCATGCTTCTTTCGGGTGCTGTCCAGGTCCAGCCGCTGTACCACGGCTTGGGGGTACATCAGCTGCAGGTCTTCCTCCAGCTTTTCTGTCCCGTGGCCCAGGTTGCGCAGCTCGTGGCTGCCACAGCTAGGGCAGTTTTTGGGCAGCTGCCGGGCGTAACCGCAGTAGTGGCAGCGCAGTAAATCACTGTGCCGGTGGTAAGTAAGGCTTATGTCGCAGTGGCGGCATTGGATCACCTCCCCGCAAGTTTGGCACTGGATGGGGGTAGAAAAGCCCCGCCGGTTTTGAAACAAGATCACCTGCTCGTCTCCCTGAAGGGTTTGTTCGATGCCGTGCTGCAGCACCTCGCTAAAAGGCCCGTTGAGCTGCCGCCGCTTGCGCGCCTCTTTCAGGTCTACACAATCGATCTGGGGCAGCGGGGTATCGCCGTAGCGCTGGTGCAATTGTACCAGGGCGTACTTGCCGTTTTGGGTGTTTTGGTAGCTTTCCAGCGAGGGCGTAGCGCTGCCCAGCAAAACCTGCGCCCCCTGCTGCTGGGCTAGCCACAGAGCGGTATCGCGGGCATGGTAGCGAGGAGCGGGATTTTGTTGTTTGTAGCTCCGTTCGTGTTCTTCGTCTACTATGACCATACCCAGGCGGCGTAGGGGCAGGAATAAGCTGCTGCGCGCTCCTATCACCAGCCGGGGCGCCTCTTCCCGGAGGAGGGCCTGCCAGCTTTCCACCCGCTCCCGGTCGCTGTAGCGGGAGTGGTACACCAGCACTTGCTCGCCAAAGTAGCGCTTCATCCGCTGGATGAGCTGGGTGGTAAGGGCTATTTCCGGCACCAGGTAGAGCACCGTGCGGCCTGCGGCCAAATGTGACTCGGCCAGGTGTACGTACAATTCGGTTTTGCCGCTGCCTGTGACCCCGTGTAGCAGCACCGATTTTCCAGCTTCCTGATATTTAATAATTTCCGCCAGGGCCTGCTTTTGGGGCGCACTCAAGGCGGGCGGTCCTTCCTGTCCGGCGCTGAGGAGGTTGGGCTCCGCATGGCTCTGTTCAAAGGCTTCCAGCCATTCCTTTTGGCAGAGGCTTTTCAGAGGCGCCTGGCTAGCGCCCGCCGCTTTGAGGAGCTTGGCGGCCGCCACCGCTTCCTGGCCCTGGGGGCTGAGCTTAAAGAACTGGAGCAATAGCTCCCGCTGCCGCGGGGCCTTTTCGAGCTGGGCAAAGGCTTCTTCCAGGGCATCGCCCTGCGCCTTTGGGCCCAGGCGGACCATCTTGTGGCGCCGTGGCTGGTAGCCCTGCCGCAGCTCCTCTTCCAGGAGCAGGTAATGCTTGCCTATAAGCTCTTTGATGATGCGGAGCGGATTGGCCCGGTCGGTGATCTTGCCCACCTCCTGGATGCTGAGGCGCTCCTGACTTTCCAGGGCCTCTATCACCAGATACTCTTCATCGTTGAGCTCCTGGTCTATCAGCTCTTTATGGTGATTGCGCCGGATCATCATCGTACTTTCTAGCTTGAGGCCGGCCGGCAGGGCAGCCCCCATCACTTCGCCCAGGGTACAGCAATAGTAACGGGCCATCCATTCCCAGAGGGCAAACTGCGCGGGGGTGACGATGGGCTGCTCATCTTCTACCTCGAGGATGTCCTTCGGCTTTACGTCGGGCGGGGTTTTTTGGTGGAGGTGATGTACCAGGGCGGTGTAGAGCTTACGACTGCCAAACTGAACCACCACCCGCTTGCCAGGACTTAGCTGAGGCCATAGTAAAGGGGGCACCCGGTAGGTGAAGTAGCGGGGAAGGGCCAGGGGTAAGATGACTTCGGCGTAGTGCTCCATAGCGAATGGCAAAGGTATCTAGTGTCTGTCTATAAAGTCGGTCAGCTTCGTTACGCTTGCTTCAAAAATGCTCATTTACCCTAGTAAACTCCGCTTTTTGAAGCTGCGCAAGCCTCGCTGACCAACTTTCTAGGACAGACACTCGACTCTATGGCCAGACACTAACTAAGGATGACGGGGCGGGTAGCGGGGGGGGGCACATTTGGCCGGGAGGCCCCTGCTACGCGGTGGGTAGCCCGGCAAGCATGAGCTGTAGTTCGGGGTACTCGGCGGGTTTTAGGGCTTGGGGCTGATTACCTACTGCGTTTTTGCCGCGGAGGCGGCTTACTGGGTGGGCGGTGAGCTGGGCGGTAGGGAAGGGGCGCTGCCAGGCGGGGTCGATCTCTTGGGGGGAGGCTTCGAGCCAGGTGTATTCCTCGCCGGGTGGCAAAATGACGGGCATACGGGGGCCGTTCATTTTGGGATTGTTGTGAATGTGCTGGAGCAGCTCATTGGCCTGGGTGGTGACGATGCTGAAGGTGTGGCGGGCGCGCTTGCTTTCGGGGTCGGTCCAGGTGCTGTATACGCCCGCCAGGAGCAGGGGCTGGCCCCGGTAGTGGCGGATAAGAAAGGGGTAGGTGCGGCCGCTGAGGTGGTGGTGCTCGTAAAAGCCATCCACTAAAATAAGGCAGCGGTGACGGCGTGCGGAAACCCGAAAGGCGGGTTTTTCAAAGAGGGTTTCCCCGCGGGCGTTCAGGGTTTTGTTCCAGATTTTTTCCGCTTGCTCGCGGGTTTTCACCCAGGGCGGAATGAGGCCCCACTGCATGAGCTCCACCTGGGGCGTTTCTAGGGAGCGCACTACGGGCAGGCTGGGATGGGCGAAGCCGCTGACGTGGTAGTAGGGGCCTTGCTGGGCCTGGAGCTGATCGATGCTTTGCTGTATTTCGGCGATGGTAGCATCGCTGTAGCCGATGCGCTGGGCGTAGGTAAGGGAGCGCTCGGTAAGGCTGAGGGTGTCATAGCACATGCAGACGAAGATAAGCCAATGAAAGGAAGCGGGCGTAGCGGGAGGAGATTTTCCGCCTGAAGATGAAATTTAAAGCATAGCTGAGGCTTTTTACCACTACGGCGAAAGAACCAGGAGTAGACGCGGGCTACTGGTCTGGGTGAAGCAATTCTGCTCTTTTGGCGGGAATGCCAGCGAAATGATTCCGGTCATAGTAATGGCTCCAGGCGAAAGGCTCACTTTGATGGGCTATTTTTTGATGAGCTTTTTGGCCTCCTTGCAGAAAGGGGCAATGGTACCTACCCTATAACTCATTGAGGAATTCGCTTTAAGCTTGAGCCTTTTTCTTCCGGGCCTTGACCTGGTTTACTTCTTCAACAGCTTCCTTTAATCCTTCCAGCACTTCCGCATCATAAGGGGTGAGCGGCTTGGCCGTCACAGACTTGAAGTTGTGGATCAGTTCCATGATGAAACCTGCTTTATCGTCTTTTATGTCCGGTAGTATCTTCATGTCTCTTTTCAATTATCAGGCAGGCGCCGGTATTCTTTTTAAAGGTTTTGGATCACCCCAGCGTACAGAAAGGACCCCTACTGTATGCTGTCCAGCGCCAGCCGTATGGTATTTCGGCCTTGGCTACTCCATTGATATGGTCCAAGGCAAGCGACGGCACCCTACACCTTCAAAAATTAGCAATATAGTTTGACAGGGGAATGCCTTGATGCCTGAAAAAGTCAGTGCAATTTTGGCTTTTACTAAGGAGCTACCAACTGGCCAGGGGTAGGGAGAAAACGGATGGTGAACCGCGGAAAATGGTGACTGTCTAGCAAATTATGGCTTCCGTGGGTAGTTTGCACCAAAATTTAGGGTGCGATTACCTTTAAGTTCTACTCCTCCATTTTTCCGGGTTTTCCTTAGCATGGAACACTGCCTCTACGAACACGGTATTGGTCTCTTCATCCACCCGGTAATGCGCGCGGTAGGGAAAAGAGGGAATGGGCAATAAACGGATGTCATCATAACGCACTTGGTACTGTAGTGCTGATTGGTTGAGTTCTGCAAGAGCAGTTTCCATCTCGTCCACGAACCGCTTGGCCAGCTCAAGGCTTTGAGCTTGTTCAAGATAGAAATCAACCGCTTTCTGGATGTCCAGGTAAATCTTAGGGTTATACCGAACATCGAAATTATGGGCCATCAGTCAAACTTAAGTTGCTGGCGAACGTCCTCCCAAGACTGGTATTCTTCCGGTCTTGTGTTTTGGATCCGCTCCCGGACGACCTCTTTTTGCCGCTCCAGAATATTATCCGCCTCGTCCTCAATGCCTTCGTACTTTGCCTTTAGGTTGTTCCACTCCTGGATGGGAATAAATACGCCCGTGGTTTTTCCTTTATCGTCGATGATGTATTGTAAACTCATGGATGTGTTGTTTTTATATAAAATTTTTAATAGTGTGCAAAGCCCGTGCGCTGGTTTACTGTTTCTATCTTTTGCCCCTATCGTTTTGGCAATTCGGCGTGGCACGAGCATGCGGCTTGGCCGTCACAGACTTGAAGTTGTGGATCAGTTCCATGATGAAACCTGCTTTATCGTCTTTTATGTCCGGTAGTATCTTCATGTCTCTTTTCAATTATCAGGCAGGCGCCGGTATTTTTTTAAAGGTTCTAGATCACCTTATCGGTGAGAAAGAAATCCTACTGTTAGTTGTCCAGCGCCAGCCGTATGGTATTTCGGTCCTGGCTGCTCCATTGTTATGGTCCTAAGCCAAGCGACGGCATCCTACACCATCAAAAATAAGCAATATAGTTTGACAGGGGAAAACCATGGCGTATGAAAAGGAAATTGGGTCTGTCCACAGAGTCGAGTGTCTGGACTAGAAAGTTGGTTCCCCACTTATTCGGTGCCTGTCCCGATGATTTCGGGGCCTGTCCCGATTTATTCGGGGAGGCTTGCGCAGCTTCAAAAAGCGCAGTCTCGCCACTAACGAGACTCAGCGCCCT
>JAVLBR010000001.1:0-10774 GCA_031581125.1 Schleiferiaceae bacterium
ACATTCGTTTTACCTTTGTGGGCAAGCTGCAGAAGGAATGAGTCGATTTTTTACCATTAGCCTATTCTTGCTATTACTCCTGGGGGCCTGCACCGGCCCTAAAGAGTCGCAGGGCGATCCCTATCGGCTTATTCCTACTTCGGCCGTAATGGTAATGCAGGTGCCCGAAGTAGCCGCTTTGCCCGCCAAAGCACAGGAAAGCCAGGTATATGCCGATTTGCAAGCCCTGGAAGGGTTGCAGAATTTAGACCACTACTTTAAAAGCTTGCGCAGCGCGCTGGACGCCAAGGCCTGGCAAGATTACTGGAAAGACCGGGAAGCCTTCTTTAGCCTGCACCTGGCTGGCGCTAAGCGTTACGACTGGCTGTATGTAAGCCCCTCGGCGCCCGCCTTTGAACGGCGCCTGGCGCCCGCCCTCCAAGAAGCGGGATGGACGCTGGAGCGCAGTCCCTACGCCGGTTTTGAGATCTACGCTTTCCAATCGCCAGAAGGAGCGCACCTCCACCTGGCCAATGTGGAGAACCACCTCATCGCCTCCCCTAGCCATACCCTGGTGCAGGCGGCCTTGCGCCAGCAGCAAGCTCAGTATAACTTGCGTCAGGACAGCAACTTTGTGCGGGCCCTGTCTGCCAGCAACGATGGTATGCCCGCCAGCCTCATGCTGCAACTCAAAAAAGCCCCCGCCCTCCTTGAAAAACTCCTGCCGGCAGCTCAGCTCCCCGTCTTACCCGAGCTGGGCAGCTGGGCACAAATGGACCTGCAGACCGATCCTGAACAGCTCTATCTTAGCGGGATAATCCTACCGCCCACCGAAGAGCCTTCTTATCTCCAAGTATTCCGGGAGCTTGCCACCCACCGGCCGGAAAGCCCCGCTATTGTCCCGGCCGGTGCCGGTTTTTGGCTTCACCTCAATATAGGCAACAGCGGTCAGTATTACCGAAACTACCGGGAATACCTTCGCCAAAAAGGCCAACTGGACCTCCACCAGCAGGTACTTAAAAAATTACCTACGCCTCCCGCTCCGGTATTTGAGAGCTGGGTAGACAATGAAGCCGGTATTTTCCAGGTGGGCCGGCAGGAAGGCCAGAGCCCTCGCTTTGCTTACTTCCGCTACCGCGGCACAAGCCAGCGGCTTGAAAAATCTTTGCGGCCTTATACCGACACCCAGTACGTAAGCGGCTACCGGGGGTACCTTATTCATCAGGTAAAAGCTACCAATCTGCTACCACGCCTTTACGGCCAGCTTTTTCAAGACTTTCACCACCCTTTTTATACCGTCTTAGACCACTTCGTGCTTTTCGCTCAAAGCCGGGCCGCACTTAAGTTGGTTATCAATGATCTTAAAGCCGGCAGCACCATGAAGGAAAGCGAGACCTACCAAAGCGTTCGCCAAAGCCTGGGAGATGCCGGTCATCTCTTTGTCATGGGCAGCGCCCCCGAGGCCCAGCAACTCCTGCACGACCTAGCGCCCCGAAGCACCGCCATAGGGCGCTCCTCACCTTTACAGCGGCTCAAGTGGGCCGGGCTCCAAATCACCGCCCGCGCGGAGGCCAGCTACCTCACGGCAGCCCTGGGCCATCGCGAACAGCGGCAAAGCCCCGTAAACCGCCAATGGAGCCTCTCCCTTCCCGAACAGCCTACCGGCGAGCCTCAGCTCGTGCAAAACCACATGACTGGCGGTTACGACGTAGCCCTGCAAACCAAAAACAACCTCCTCTACCTCATCTCCCACGAGGGAAAGGTGCGCTGGAAAGTAGCCCTGGACGGCCCCATCCTGGGGCCTATCCATCAGGTAGATCGCTATAAAAATGAACATCTCCAGTTGGTCTTTAACACCGCCCGGAAAGTCTACATGATCGATCTGCTGGGCCGGCCGGTAGAAGGCTTCCCGGTAGACCTTCCCCGGCCCGCCACCGCTCCCATGGGCGTATTCAATTATGACCAGGCTCGCCAGTACCGGCTTTTGGTTCCCGCGGGTAAGCGTCTGCTCAACTATTCCATCGATGGGGAGCCCACGCCGGGGTGGCAGTTTGAAGAAGCCGGCAGCCCCCTGGTAGGAGCCCCCCAACATTTTAGCGTGGCCGGGCACGACATCATCGTATGCCTCAGCCAGAGCGGTAAGCTTTACCAACTCAATCGCCGGGGCCAGGAACGTTTCCAGCTGGAAAAACAGATCCCCGAGCTCAAGAGCCGTTTCTACCTCAAAGCGGCCAAAACCCTGAAAAAATCGGAATTATTGGCCAATAGCAATTCCGGTCAGCTCTACGTGATCCACCCCCGCGGCACGGCCGAATCCCTTTACCTGGACCCCGCCAAACCCGCCGATCACTTTCTCTATTTCCAGGAGCGCTACATTTTTACCCACGGCCCGGAGTTGGTCGTCAAAAACCCCGACGCGCCCTTTACCGTGCGGCTACCCAAAGCCATCAGCCACCGTCCCAAGGCTTACCAACGCGGCAGCCAGTTTTACCTGGGCGCCTTCACCCGCGAGGCCCAGCAAATCCACCTGTATGACGCCGAGGGACGAGCTTACCCCGGCTTCCCGGTCTTTGCCCAGGGCCCCTTTGATATGGGCTCCCTCCGGCGCAACCGGACCATAAACCTCATCACCTACAGCCTCGACGGCACCGTTATCAATTACGCCCTGCGCTAGCGCCTCGCTCCCGCCCTTTTTTTAAGGCCTCCCGGCCAAATGTGGGAGCGCCCCACCCCCCTGTCCAGCTACCTCATTCCCCCCGTCTACGGGATTGATAGCCAGCCCTCCCTCAGACGGCATTGGCAAAAGTTACCCACTTTTTACCACCTAGACACTACCTGTCTAAAATACTGATAACGTATTTTTTATGACTTAAAGCAAGACCTGACTTCCCCGCCCATTACAAAAACTTTTCAACAGTTGAGGGATTAAGTGGGAAAAAGTGGAGTTATCTTTATACTTTTGGGTCAAGAAGTGGAAAAACCATAAGATGCTGAACCTGATAGGGGTACACGATTGCAAAATGGACGCAAAAGGGCGCCTGGCGATACCACGCGGCCTGAAGCGTCAGCTACAGCCTTTCCTGGCGGAGGGGTTTGTGCTTAAGCGCAGTGTATTCCAGCCCTGCCTGGAGCTCTACCCCATGCAGGAGTGGGAAAAGGTGATGGGCAAAGTCAATAAGCTCAACCGCTTCGTCAAAAAGAATAACGACTTCATCCGCATGTTTACCGCCGGGGTAAAGCTGGTAGAACTGGATGGAAACGGACGCATCAACGTACCTAAAGACCTGATGCAGTATGCCGAACTCCAAGGGGAGCTCACCCTGGCCGCCGCTGCCAATCTCATCGAGGTATGGGACAAGCAGCGTTATGAAGCCTCCATTGATGTCTCGGATGATGACTTCGGCCAGCTGGCCGAAGAAGTAATGGGCAGCTTTAACGACCATGATGATGACGATGCCATATCATAGCGCCGCCCTGCCAGGCGAGAGCCTAGCCTGGCTTAACCTCAAGTCCGGAGGCACTTATGTAGATGCCACCCTGGGGGGCGGTGGGCACAGCCGGCTCATCCTGGAGGCGCTGGAAGGAGGGCTGCTCTATGGCCTGGACCAGGATCCCGCCGCCGCCGCCAACGCGCCAACCGACGAACGCTTTACCCTGCTGCAGGGCAATTTTCGCCACCTCCGTCGGCTTTTGCGGCTGCACGGGGTATCCCAGGTAGATGGCCTTCTGGCGGATTTTGGCGTGTCTTCTCACCAGTTTGATGCCGCCGAAAGGGGCTTTAGCCTGCGCCATGACGCCCCCCTGGACATGCGCATGAATCCCGATAAACCCCTTACCGCCGCCCAGCTCCTGAACGAATATCCGGAGGCAGAACTCCGCCGTATTTTTAAGCAATTCGGCGAGATCAGCCAGGCCGGCCGTCTCGCCCGCACCGTGGTTATGGCCCGCCCCCTGGAAACTACGGCGCAGCTCAAAGAGGCCGCCCTTACCCTCGCCCCGCGTCAGCGGGAACACCGTTTCCTCGCCCAGGTATTCCAGGCCATCCGGATAGTGGTCAATGAAGAACTCAGCGCCATAGAAGAATGGCTTCAGCAGGTGCCCTCCTTATTGAAACCAGGCGGAAGGGTGGTTTGCCTGAGTTACCACTCCCTGGAAGACCGCCTGGTGAAAAACTTCTTTCGCTACGGCAATACCGAGGGCCAGCCCCAAAAAGACTTTTACGGCAACCTGCAGCGGCCGCTAAAGCCCTTAACGCGTAAACCCATTTTCCCGCAGGACCAGGAAATAGAAGACAACCCGCGTGCCCGCAGTGCCCGCCTGCGCGCCGCCCAAAAAGCCCCGGAAGATGACCGCTAAAAACCACCACTCCCTGCGGAAGGTAATCACCGGCCGCTTTCTCACCTCCCCCCGCTGGGCCGCCCAGTGGCCCTTCCTGGTTTACCTGGGGATGCTGGGCATGATCATGATCGCCAGCAGCCACTCCGCCGAACGGAAAGTTTACCGCATCGCAGAACTGGAGGAACAGGTGAAAGAACTCAGCTCCGAATACATAAGCCTCCATACCCGCTTGATGAACGAAAGGATGGAGTCGCGAATAGCCCGCCGCGCCAAAAAATTGGGGCTTCAAGAGCCCACTACCCCCCCCATTCTTATCAAACCACGTCCCCCCAAGGAGGATGCCGCGCATGACTGAACAACGCCACATACTGAAGTATGGCTACACCTTTACGGTGCTCTTCATCCTGGTGGCACTGGCCATCGTGGCTCAGCTGCTCATGATCCAGTTTGTAGAGGGGCCTCAGCTCCGCAAGCAATCCGAGCAGGAGGTAATCCGGGAAATACCCATCGAAGCCGAGCGGGGCAATATCTACAGCAGCGATGGCCAACTGCTGGCCACTACTATGCCCGTATACGATGTGCGCTTTGATCCGGTAACGGTACCTTTTGAGACCTTTGCCAATGAGCTCCCCGCCCTGGCCAGGGGATTGTCGCGGGAGCTGGGCATCTACCGGGCATCCCGCTGGGAGAAAAAACTACAAGAAGCTCGCAATCAAGGACAGCGCTACTTCCCCATAGCGGAAGAGGTAAGCTACCAAAAACTGCAGCGCCTCCGCCAGCTCCCCATTTTCGAGGGCGGCCAGTTTCAGGGGGGCTTTATCGTACAACAAAAGCATTACCGCATAATGCCGCTGGGCAAAATCGCCGAAAGAACCATAGGCCGGGACCGCCCCCACCTCTCTACCGGACTGGAGGGGGCCTTTGAGCGTATCCTTGAAGGCCAAAACGGCCTCCGCCTCAAGCAAAAGGTGAAAGGCGGCCACTGGAAACCCATCACCGATCATTACGAGGTAGAACCCCGTAATGGCCTGGATCTGGTAAGCACCCTCAATACCCGCATGCAGGATGTAGCCCATCATGAGCTACTCCGCGCCCTGGAACGTTACGAAGCCGACCACGGTACCGCGGTGGTCATGGACGTGCAGACCGGTGCCATTAAAGCCCTGGCCAACCTGGGCCGTACCGAGGAAGGCACCTATTACGAAAAGCGGAATTATGCCATCTGGGAAAGTACAGAGCCCGGCTCCACCTTTAAGTTGGCCTCCGTGCTGGCCCTCCTGGAAGACGGCTACGCCGATACCAGTACCCGGGTAAACACCGGCGATGGCCACCTCCGGATTTACAACGCTAATATCTACGACAGCCGGCCGGAGGGCTACGGCGAAATAAGCCTGGCCGATGCCTTTGCCTACTCCAGCAACGTGGGGATCGTCAAATTGATAAACCAACACTACGGGGACCAACCCCAAAAGTTTGTGGACCGCCTTTATAACCTGGGGCTCCACCACAAATTGGGACTTCCTATACGGGGGGAAGGCCAACCCTTTATTCCTACCCCGGGCCAGGGAAAATGGAGCGGCCTCAGCCTGCCCTGGATGGCCTTTGGCTATCAGGTGAGCTTTACGCCGCTACAAATTTTAAGCTTGTACAATGCCGTGGCCAACGATGCCCAAATGGTAAAGCCCCGGCTTCTGGAGGCCACGCGCAAGCACGGCCGTACCCTGGAGCAGAAAGATGCCCAGGTATTACAATCCAGCATCTGCTCCCGCAGCACCTGCAAGGCCCTTCAAGCCCTCCTTCGAAGGGTGGTAACGCATGGTACCGCCCAAAACATTAACAGCACACAGCTTCCCCTGGCCGGCAAAACGGGCACCTGCGAGCTCAATTACTGGAAAGGCGCCGAGCATCAGTACCAAGCCTCTTTTGTAGGCTATTTCCCCGCGGATAAGCCCCGCTACTCCTGTATAGTGGTTATCAATAGCCCCAACTATCACCGGGGTTACTATGGATCAGCGGTAGCAGCGCCCGTTTTCAAGAACATTGCGGAAAACATTTTTGCCGCCGCCCCCAAGCCGCTTGTGGCCGAGAAGCCCGTGGCCCGGAAGGACACTTTTGGCCGGCAGGCCGATATCCAGGCGACCCTCCAGGCCCTCCGCCCCGGCAAGCCGCTCCCCTCCCTAAAAGGGCTGCCCGGAGCTGCCCTGCTTAGCCGGCTGGAAAACCTCGGCTTTCAGGTAAAAGTAAAAGGCAATGGCCAGGTAAACTGGCACTATCCACCCGCTGGCACGGTCCTGAGCACCAAACAACTTATAGAACTAAAACTGGGATGAAAACACTGCGGGACATACTCTACGGCGTGGCCTTGCTCCGAACCGCCGGGGGTACCCAGACCAGCGTAAAGGGACTGGCGCTGGACTCCCGAAAGGTAGCGCCTGGCTTCCTTTTTGCCGCCTTGCGCGGTACACAGGTGGACGGGCATGCCTACATGGCCCAGGCCGTAGCGCAAGGCGCCACGGCCATCCTTTGCGAAGAATGGCCGGCCGAGAAGGCGCCCGGTGTGTGCTACCTGGTAGTAGAAAATAGCGCCCGGGCCCTGGGCATCGTAGCCGATAATTTTTACGACCGCCCCAGTGCGGAGCTCCAGCTGGTGGCTATCACCGGGACCAATGGCAAAACGACCACGGCCACCCTGCTTTACCAGCTGGGCCAGCACCTGGGGCACACTTGTGGGCTCATTAGCACCGTCCATGTGCGGGTGGGAAATGAAGAAAGACCAGCCACCCATACCACCCCCGACCCCATTTACCTGCATGGCTGCCTGCGGGATATGGCCAATGCGGGCGTTTCATACGTGTTTATGGAAGCCAGTAGTCACGGCATTCATCAAGAACGAATGGCAGGCCTTAAGCTCCGCGGCGCTGTTTTTACCAATCTGAGCCGGGACCACCTGGATTACCACGGCAGCTTCCAGAATTACCTCCAGGCCAAGAAAAAGTTGTTTGACGAACTGCCAAAAGGAGCCTTTGCCCTCACCAATATAGACGACAAGAACGGAGCGGTAATGCTTCAAAATACCGCTGCGCAGCGCTTTAGTTATGCCCTGAAAAGTGATGCGGATTTTAAAGGTCGCTTACTGGAACAGCAGCGCCACGGCATGCTGCTTCGCCTGGGGCAGCAAGAGGTGTGGGTGCGTCTCCTGGGGCAGTTTAATGCCTACAATGTACTGGCCCTGTATGCCGTAGCACAGCTACTGGGCGAAGAGGAACTGGCCGTGGCCACCGCCCTCAGTAAACTGCAGCCCGTACGGGGTCGCTTTGAATACATTCAGGCTCCGGATGGTGGGCTTACCGTCGTGGTAGACTACGCCCACACCCCCGATGCCTTGGAAAATGTGCTCAAAACCCTCCAGGAGCTGAGAGCCATCGGCGGGAAAATCTGGACCATCGTAGGCTGTGGCGGCAATCGCGACAAGGGCAAAAGGCCCGAAATGGCCCAAATAGCGGTCCAGTACAGCGACCAAACCATTTTTACGGCCGACAACCCCCGCCATGAAGACCCCGAGGCCATCATCGCGGATATGGCGGCCGGGATTCCCGGAAGGGAAAATCGCTACCTCAGCATAAGCAACCGCCGGCAGGCCATCAAAACCGCCCTGCAAATGGCCGAAGCCGCCGACCTGGTCTTGATAGCCGGGAAAGGACACGAAAAATACCAGGAAATAGCCGGCGAGCGCAAGCCTTTCGATGACCTTGCCGTAGCCCGTGAATACTTGCCCAAAGCCCGCCGCTGATGCTCTACTATCTCTTCCAATACCTCCACCGCGTACACGACCTCCCTGGGGCCGGGGTATTTCAGTTTATCACTTTCCGGGCGGCCTTGGCCTTGATCCTGTCGCTCCTCATTGCCTTGGTTTTTGGCAAGCAACTCATTCGCATGCTCCAGCGCCAGCAAGTAGGCGAAACGGTACGGGACCTGGGCCTCAGCGGCCAAATGGAAAAAGCGGGCACCCCTACCATGGGTGGCCTAATCATTTTACTGGGCATCCTGGTGCCCACGCTCCTAGTGGCCGAACTCAATAATGTGTACATCCTGCTTATGCTCATTACCACCGTATGGATGGGGCTGGTGGGTTTTCTGGATGATTACATCAAAGTATTCCGGCGCAATAAAAAAGGCCTCCCCGGGCAGTTTAAGGTGATAGGTCAGGTAGGATTGGGCCTCATCGTAGGCGGTATCATGTACTTCCACGGTGATGTGACCATAAAAGAAAAGACCAGTACCGCTCAGGAGTACCGCCTGGAGAGTGGGGAATCCGTCCGCAAGCTACCCGTGTACGGCGAGGCGGAGAAGTCTCTGAAGACCACCATTCCTTTCTTGAAAAACAACGAACTGGATTACACCTCTCTTATAGGCTGGCTGGGCGATGGCGCTGCCCATTATGGCTGGCTGCTCTTTATCCCCATCGTGATCTTCATCATCACGGCCGTTTCCAACGGGGCCAACCTCACCGACGGCATCGATGGACTGGCCACGGGCACTTCGGCCATTATTGGTACCACGCTGGGCATTTTCGCCTACCTCTCCGGTAGTATCATTTTTGCCGACTACCTCAACATCATGTACATCCCGCACACGGGCGAGCTGGTGGTGTTTATCGCCGCTTTTGTGGGCGCCTGCATCGGTTTCCTCTGGTACAATACGCATCCCGCCCAGGTCTTTATGGGCGATACGGGAAGTCTGTCCATCGGGGGCATCATCGCCGTCTTTGCCATTGTGGTGCGCAAGGAGCTCCTCATCCCCTTGCTCTGCGGCATTTTTCTGGTGGAAAACCTCAGCGTGATGCTCCAGGTAGCTTATTTCAAATACACCCGCCGGAAATACGGCGAAGGCCGCCGGATATTATTGATGTCGCCCCTCCACCATCATTACCAGAAAAAAGGCTATCACGAGAGCAAAATCGTGACCCGCTTCTGGATAGTCGGTATCATGCTGGCGGTACTCACCTTCGTAACCCTAAAGCTACGCTAAGCCATGGCAGAGAAGCCCTTCATAGCGATTCTCGGCGGTGGCGAAAGCGGCACCGGAGCAGCCCTACTGGCCAAAGAAAAAGGCTACCGGCCCTGGCTAAGCGATGCGGGCGCCCTTGCCTCCACCTATGCCCAGCAGCTACGCGATGCGGACATAGAATATCAAGAAGGTGGGCACGACAAAACCCTCCTCCTGCAAGCCGAAACGGTGATCAAATCACCCGGTATTCCGCAGGAAGCCGCTCCGGTGCAGTGGGCCCGCGAAGCCGGTATCCCGGTTATCTCGGAGGTAGAATGGGCCAGTCGCTTCTGCCCGGGTACCATGATCGCCATCACCGGCACCAATGGCAAAACCACCACTACCCTTTTGACTCATCACCTATTAAAGAAAGCGGGCCTGTCGGTAGTGATGGCCGGCAATATGGGCAAAAGCTTTGCCGCGGCCCTTCTGGACCCGCCGGCCGATTATTACGTGCTGGAAGTGAGCAGCTTCCAGCTAGACGACATCCAGCACTTTCATCCACACATCGCGGTGATCACCAATATCACCCCCGACCACCTGGAACGCTACCACCACCAGCTGGAGCGCTATGCAGCGGCTAAGTTCCGAATCTGCGAAAATCAAGGCCCGGAAGATCACCTGCTGCTCTGCGCCGATGATGCCCTTACCCAGACCCATAAGCCACCTGGTATCAAGGCCCAAATACATGCCTTTACCCTGGAAAACCGCCCGGAGATGGCGGCCTATGAAAATGAACAAAAACAACTCACGATCCAAATAAACCCCCCAGAAGCTATGACCATAGAAGAACTCGCCCTCCAAGGCAAACACAACCGCTACAATAGCATGGCCGCCGGCATGGCCGGTAGCTTGCTCAACATTCGCAAGGAAACCATCCGCGATAGCCTGGCTGGATTTGAAAACATCGAGCACCGCCTGGAACACGTACTCCAGATCTACGGAATAGATTTTATCAACGACAGCAAGGCTACCAACGTCAACAGCACCTGGTACGCCCTGGAAAATATGAGCCATCCCACCGTGTGGATAGCCGGTGGCGTAGACAAAGGCAATAACTACAGCCAGCTTATCCCCCTGGTGCAAAAGCACGTCAAAGCCCTGGTATGCCTGGGCACCCATAATGAAAAACTCATGGCCTCCTTTTCTTCCGTAGTACCTGATGTAGTGGAAGCGCAGGATATGGGCAGCGCCGTGCAGCAGGCCTACCGGCTGGCCAACAAAGGCGACGCCGTACTGCTCAGCCCGGCCTGTGCCAGCTTTGACCTCTTTGAAAGCTTTGAAGACCGCGGCCGCCAATTTAAAAACGCCGTACGCCAACTCTAAAAAACTTAACCCCCAAAAAGGCCCGCCAGGCAAGGCTTTTTTCTTCTAAAAGCGGGCCTTCGCGGGAAACAAAACACTAAATTAG